>NZ_JAFGYZ010000003.1:0-383535 GCF_017491585.1 Pseudomonas sp. 58(2021) | reverse complement strand
CCCCCTCACCCCAGCCCTCTCCCCCAAGGGGGCGAGGGGGAAAGGGAGCAGATCTTCGTCGTTGTTGATATTGCATTCACCTTCGATATTTCAGGTCGATGTATTTCGAGTAAACAACTCGGTCAGTCCCCTCTCCCTCCGGGAGAGGGCTAGGGTGAGGGGGGCTGCCCCTGACACACTTCACATCTCAAGATTGACCCACCCCGGCTGCGCCACCTCCGGCGCCACCGCTTTCACAGTCTTGCCAGTAGCCAGCTCAACCCGCCGCGCCACCTCCGGATCATCGGCAAACGGCGTCAGACTCGCATCATCCAGGCTTTCAGCCGTTTCGTGGCGCAGGCAGTACTCCACTGACAGCCACAGAAACAGCACACCCAATACATTCAAGACAATATCGAACATGACCAGCTCCCTTGATCAGGCGATCTGCGCTTCACGGTGGGCAATCGCAACATCCGCCACCCGCACCGTGCGCCATACGTTGTAGGCCATCAGCAACATGCCCGTCAGGAAGAACACCCCGCCGGCAAACCGTACGACAAACCCCGGATGGCTGGCCTGCAGCGCTTCAACGAACGAGTAGGTCAACGTGCCGTCCTCGTTGATCGCCCGCCACATCAGGCCCTGGGTAATCCCGTTGACCCACATCGACGCGATGTACAACACCGTGCCAATGGTCGCCAGCCAAAAGTGCAGGTTGATCAGCGGCGTGCTGTGCATCCGTTCGCGGCCGAACACTTTGGGCACCATGTGATAGGTGGCGCCGAAGGTGATCATCGCCACCCAGCCCAACGCACCGGCATGCACGTGGCCGATGGTCCAGTCGGTGTAGTGGGAGAGGGCGTTGACCGTCTTGATCGCCATCATCGGACCTTCGAAGGTCGACATGCCGTAGAACGCCAGCGACAGGACGAGGAAGCGCAGGATCGGGTCAGTGCGCAACTGATGCCAGGCGCCCGAGAGGGTCATCATCCCGTTGATCATCCCGCCCCAGCTCGGGGCCAGCAGGATCAGCGACATCGCCATGCCCAGCGACTGCGCCCAGTCTGGCAGCGCGGTGTAGTGCAAATGGTGCGGGCCGGCCCAGATGTACAGGGTGATCAGCGCCCAGAAGTGCACGATCGACAACCGGTACGAGTACACCGGCCGATTCACTTGCTTGGGCACGAAGTAATACATCATCCCGAGGAACCCGGTGGTCAGGAAGAACCCCACCGCGTTGTGCCCGTACCACCACTGCACCATCGCGTCGGTGGCGCCGGAATACACCGGATAGGACTTGAACCAGTCCACCGGGATCGACAGGTGATTGACCACGTGCAGCATGGCAATCACCAGGATGAACGCACCGAAGAACCAGTTGCCGACGTAGATGTGTTTGGTCTTGCGTTGCACCACTGTGGTGAAGAACACGATGGCGTACGCGACCCAGACCACCGCCATCCAAACGGCGCCGGAGAATTCGATTTCGGCGTATTCCTTGGTGGTGGTGTAGCCCATCGGCAAGGTGATCAGCATGATCACGATGACCGATTGCCAGCCCCAGAAGGTGAAGGCCGCAAGTTTGTCCGAGTACAGCCGCACCTGGCAGGTACGCTGTACCGCGTAATAACTGGCGGCGAATTGCGCGCTGCCGGCGAAACCAAAAATCACCAGGCTGGTGTGCAACGGTCGCAAGCGGCCGAAGGTGGTCCACGGCAAGTCCAGATTCATGTCCGGCCATACCAGTTGCGAGGCGATCCATACCCCCATCGCCATGCCCACGACACCCCAGAAAACAGTCGCGATGACGAATTGGCGGACGACCTTGTAGTTATAAGCCTGTCCGATTGTTGCTGTGCTCATGGTCAGTTCATCCACGGTTGCAAAGTCTTGCCAGGCCACCCGGTCTGGCACGAGCTGCACTGTAGAAACCCCACCGGAAACAAAACAGGCTCAGGAAATGTTCATTTATGCGGATCAGATCCAGGCGCTGCCTGCGGCCATCTGCCGCGCCCTGATACGGTTTTTATGCGTTCAGGTGAATCTGTAACAGGCTGCGCTGCAACGTCATAGTGCTTTTACAAAACTGTGGGAGCGAGCCTGCTCGCGATTGCGGTGTGTCAGCCAACATTGCAGTTGCCTGACACACCGCAATCGCGAGCAGGCTCGCTCCCACAGGAAATTCCTGACGAGGTAGTAGGCCGATGTATCAATACGATGATTACGACCGGGCGCTGGTGTTCGAGCGCGTTGCGCAGTTTCGCGATCAGGTCGAGCGCTTCATGGCCGGGGAGTTGAGCGAAGAAGAATTTCTGCCGCTGCGCCTGCAAAACGGCCTGTACATGCAAAAACACGCCTACATGCTGCGGGTGGCGATTCCCTACGGCACCCTGAGTGCCGAACAAATGCGCACCCTGGCGAGCATTGCCAGTGACTACGATCGTGGCTATGGCCACTTCACCACCCGGCAGAACATGCAGTTCAACTGGATCGAACTGCACGAAGTGCCGGACATTCTCGAACGTCTGGCGCAGGTCAACATGCATGCGATCCAGACCTCGGGCAACTGTGTGCGCAACATCACCACCGAAGCCTTCGCCGGAGTGGCGGCGGACGAGCTGATCGACCCGCGTCCGCTGGCCGAGATCCTGCGGCAATGGTCGACGATCAACCCGGAATTCCTGTTCCTGCCGCGCAAGTTCAAGATCGCCATCTGCTCGGCGAAGCAGGATCGCGCGGCAATCATGATGCATGACATCGGCCTGTACCTTTACCCCGGTCACGACGGGCAGATGTTGCTGCGAGTGATTGTCGGCGGGGGGCTGGGGCGTACGCCGATCCTCGGTCTGCAGATCCGCGACGGCCTGCCTTGGCAGCACTTGCTGTCCTACGTCGAGGCGGTGTTGCGGGTCTACAACCGCCACGGCCGGCGCGACAACAAGTACAAGGCGCGGATCAAGATTCTGGTCAAGGCGCTGGGCATTGAAGCGTTCGCCAAGGAAGTCGAAGAAGAATGGCAACACCTCAAGGACGGCCCGGCGCAACTGACCGAGGATGAATACCAGCGCGTCGCCAACGCCTTTGTGCCGCCAAACTATCGCACGCTGGCGGGTACCGATCTGGATTTCGGCACGCACCTGGCCGACAACCCGGCGTTCGCCCGCTGGGTCGCGCGCAACGTGCAACCGCACAAGATACCGGGCTACACCAGCGTGGTGCTGTCGACCAAACCGGGCCTGGCCTCGCCGCCGGGGGATGTGACCGGTTTGCAGATGCTGGCGGTGGCCGACTGGTCCGAGCGTTTCGGCTTCGGTGAAATCCGTATTGCCCATGAGCAGAACATCGTTCTGCCGGATGTGCCCAAGTCCGAGCTGTTCGCGCTGTGGCAACTGGCGAAAGAGCAGGGCCTGGGCGCCGCCAACGTCGGCCTGCTGACCGACATCATTGCCTGCCCCGGCGGTGATTTCTGTGCGCTGGCCAATGCCAAGTCGATCCCGATTGCCCAGGCGATTCAGGCGCGTTTCGACAACCTCGATTACCTGCATGATCTGGGCGACATCAGCCTGAACATCTCCGGCTGCATGAACGCCTGCGGCCATCATCACATCGGCAACATCGGAATTCTCGGCGTCGATAAAAACGGCAGCGAGTGGTACCAGATCACTCTCGGCGGCGCCCAGGGCAAAAACAGCGCACTGGGCAAAGTCATCGGCCCGTCGTTCAGCGCCGACGAGGTGCCACAGGTGATCGAGCGGATCATTGGCACTTTCGTGCGTTATCGCGAGGCGGAAGAGCTGTTCGTCGATACCGTGGCGCGCATCGGGCTGGAGCCATTCAAGGAGCGGGTTTACCCGAAAGCCCTGGAGGTATCGGCATGAACAATCTGCTGCGGATGGAGGAGAGCGGGGCGCGGATTGTGCTCGATGATCCGTGGACGCTGATCCGCTCGCCTGAAATAGAGTCCGGCGCCGGAATGTTGATTCTGCCGCTGGCCCACTGGCTCGAATCCCCCTCGCGCCATGCGGTCTGGCTGGGCCCGGACGACGGCGTTGAAAGCCTGTTGCCGTGGCTGGCATCGCTGCCGCTGATCGCCCTCGACTTCCCGAGCTTTCGCGACGGCCGCGCTTACAGCCAGGCCTACCTGTTGCGCAGTCGTTTCGGCTGGAAAGGCGAGTTGCGGGCCATTGGCGATGTGCTGCGCGATCAGTTGAGCCACATGCGCCAGTGCGGTTTCGACAGCTTCGCGGTGCGCGAGGACAAATCCGCCGAGGATGCGCTCAAGGGACTGGCGGGAATGAGCGTGTTGTACGGGCGCTCGGTGATCGAGCCGCGGCCGTTGTTTCGAAGGCGCTGATCCTTAACACTTGGTCTGGAAATTGTCACCTGTCATATATGACAGTGTGCGATTCCGATTTATTGCGCTCTAATCTGAACCAAGGATTCAGATGCAACTATCAACGTTTCTGTTCGCGACGGAGGAGCATGATGGAAAAGCTTCGCTATGAGCAGGCATTTTGGATTGTGTCGCAACAGAATTTATTGAATGAGAGCGTGGATCCAAATTGGAGGCAGGCAAATTATGCGTGTTGTCGTGCCCTTATCGTCGAAGCAGTCGAGGCCCTCGAATTTTACGATTGGAAGTGGTGGGCTAAAACTGAAACAGACTATTTCCAGATGCAACTCGAACTGGTTGACGTACTGTGTTTCGCAATTTCTTTCTATATAAAACAACACCCCGGTGAACTGAGGGCCATTGCTGAGTCGCTAGCGCTTGAATCTAATCCGGATCTTCAGGTGTGCCGTTATCAACGTAAATCTGTGAAGCTCGTCGATTGTGATATTCCAAGGTTGCTGGATATAGTCATTGGTTATGCATCGATGAGGTGTATTCGATTGCCGTTGCTCGAACGATTATTTTTATTGAGTGGGTTGATTAGCTGGGAAGAAATAATTTTACGCTATCGGCAGAAATATGCGCTCCATGTCTATCGCCAAGTTAATGGTTATCGAGTGGGTCGATATAACAAATTTTGGCCACTTGTTGAGGATTCTAACTATTTGCAAGGCGTGGTGACGGGGTGCTGTTCGATAACGACGCAGGAGAAATTAATTAAAGGTTTGGAACACTTATATCGAGCGTCACACCAGTAGAGTCAGTGAGGGCGTAATGTTATCGATCAAAAAACTTCCGTCGCCGGCTGGCATTCCCTTGCTCGGGAATATTCTACAGATCAAGCCGTCACGCATTTATCAAGTCTTGTGTGACTGGGCAAGAGAACTTGGTGGGTTTTATACCTTTAAAATTGGATCTAAATGTATTCTCGTTGTGACTGAGCCTGACGTTATGGCTGAAGTGCTTCACGAGCGGC
Source organism: Pseudomonas sp. 58(2021) (assembly GCF_017491585.1). Lineage (NCBI taxonomy): Bacteria > Pseudomonadati > Pseudomonadota > Gammaproteobacteria > Pseudomonadales > Pseudomonadaceae > Pseudomonas > Pseudomonas sp. 58(2021). The sequence goes on along the minus strand of NZ_JAFGYZ010000003.1, from coordinate 378,184 downwards.
CGGGGAAATTCAGACGCTGGGTAAAGATGGAAGAGCTAGGGCTTGAAGTGGGAGCGGATGGGGTTTTTGTAGCCGAGGGGGATAAGTGGCGCCGGCATCGAAGGCTGATCACACCGACGTTCAATTTGTTGCACATAAAAAATGCGTGGGAGGCGATCGACGCTACAACCCGACGCTTACAACAACGCTGGTTAAATTTTGCGGTTGATGGTAGTTCGGTTGATATGCGTCAGGAAGCTATGAGTTATACCGTTGATGTAGTGACTGGATTTGCTTTTGGTTATGAACTTAACACGCTGGAAGAGTCTGCTGGAGAGTTACAGGGCGCGCTATCTTCGTTTCTGCAAACAGCCGCTCGCCGTCAAGCAGCGGTGTTTCCTTATTGGCGATATATAACGCTGAAGTCTGATCGCGAGTTCAACGTGGCGCTGACGAGGATTAATCACTTGGTGAGCGGTTTCATCAAGAGCGCACGCGAACGTATGGAAAATGGTTCGTCGCCTCCATTGCCGCCAGTAAATATGATCGAAAAACTGGTTGCCCACCAAAACAGCGCAGGTAGTGAATTACTATCTGATGGCGAGATTATCGGCAACGTTCTGACCTTTTTATTAGCAGGGGAGGACACAACGGCTAATACGATTGCCTGGGCCGTCTATTTTATTGCCAGACACCCCGTAGTTCAGGAAAAGTTGCAAATGGAAGTGGACCGAGTGCTAAACAGTACCGCCGTAACTCCTACGATAGATCAGCTGGATAAGCTGCCTTACGCGCACGCAATAATTCAGGAAACTATGCGCCTCAAGCCGGTTTTTCCGTTACTAACACTTGAACCAAATGAAGATGTGGAAATTCAGGGTGTAGAAGTCTTGAAAGGCACACCTGTTTTTTTGTTAATCGGTTACCCGGGCCAGGATACACGGCACTTCATCCACGCCGGAGAGTTTCTCCCGGAACGATGGCTCGATAGTCAAGCATATGAGCAGGACAATAAGAAAGCGTGCACTCCGTTTGGCATCGGACCTCGACACTGTCCGGGACATCAACTTGCGATGCATGAAGCGCTGATGGCCATTTCAATGTTGGCGAAGAACTTTGACGTAAAAGCTGATGAAAGCGCAGGCCCGACAGAAGAAACTTATGCGTTCACACTTTGTCCTTCGCATGTTTCAGTCTGTTTAATGAAACGTCACGAATAGGTTTTACTTCAGTCGAGGTAAGTATGGGTGAGCAACGTCAGGTTTATTTGATGGGGGAAGGTGCAGCTGAGCAAGAGCGCTTGGCAATACTTTCCGATATTTACGAACAAGGCAGCGTCAGATTCTTGCGTAGCCAATTACCGCCTGATGCCAAAACCGTGTTGGATATTGGTTGCGGTCATGGCCAGATGTCGTGCTGGCTAGGGAGGGAGTATCCTTCGATGCAGGTAATAGGAGGGGACTCTTCGGGTTCGCAATTGCATATCTGCGATCAACTTCTCAAGGCTGGCAATTTATCCAATGTCAGGTTCGAAAACTTGAATCTGATGGATACCTGGCAAGACAGGCAGCAAGTTGATGTTTTGTATGCTCGGTACGTACTTATGCATATTCCAGACTGGAATAGTGCATTCGCAAATATGTTGTCCGTTTGCCGCGCGGGTGGGTCTATTTTGCTTGAAGAGCCCGGATTTCCGTTCGTCAGTTATCCAGCGCATGACTCTTTGAATAAGGCCAACGAGTGGGGGCAGGAGTTGACTAAGAAAATGGGGATGCGCTTTGACTGTATTGAGCCATTGTGGTCTTACGTTCATGGGTTGGACGGTGTCGCTGTAGATCACTGGGCATTCGACCAGCCTTTTTTCAGTGACGCCAATCGAAAAAGCCTGCTGTGGAGGTCCTTTATGGTGATCATGGATCCTCTTGTTGCATGCGGTATGGCGGCCAGAAATGAGGTGGAGAAAGTACTATCAGACTTGAAAATGATAGCCGTAAATCCCTTATATGTTGTGGGTGCTTTGCGGATGATTCAGTTGCATTTGGTGAAACTATAGCGGAGAGGGTCTCCAAACAAATCGGGAACGGCCTTGTCTCTTATGCATTTTGGGTTGGGTTTTGGTTTCCAGTGTCGGTAATTGTTATAAAAAACTGTTATTTCTTACAGTGGAACAGACACTCGTATCGAATTTTAATTAATGCCGGCAAAGCGTCCTTCAATACGGGTTGCCATCAAGGTCTTGTATTCAAATAAACGAGCGTAAGGAGTTTTTTATGTCTATCAAATCGAAAAGAATATTGTTTTCGGCACTTCCTGCCGCTGTCCTGAAAGAAAATCAGGACGGTCTCCACTTCTCTGCCCCGGCGATAAAAATAGCTACAGAACACGAAGTCATAGTTTTTGCTATTTCTGACGCAGGAGAAGGGCTTGCCTTAGATGTTCAGGTATCTAAAGAGCAGATAGGGCATCCCATTAATATTCTTATCCCGGAATCCGACCTGCCTCGTGGGAACCTGACAGTCGATTACGGAGTTCTGCAGAGTGAAAAATCAGTTTTCCGTTCGAAGGTTTCTCATTACAAGCCGAAATAATCGTCCGCCGCCCTTCGCTCCAGTTTTTTAACTTGGGGCGATGGTGGCATTTTGGTAGAGTCCTTTTCGCCGTCGGATTATCGGCTGAGCAAATCAGGAAGGGAGTCTGCTGTTGTGAGTGTTGGCAAGAAAATTCTGGGCCTTACCGCGTTGCTGTTGATGCTGATGCTGTGGGCCGGTTACATCTATGTGTTCAACGAAAACCGCGGCGGCCAGCTTGGCGGTGTCGGCGAAAGCACCGCATGGTGCGGCACGCCGCCGAACACGGAAGCGGCGCTGCTGGGCAAGGATCAACTGACCTTGCGCATCACCAATAACCTGCGCGGCGAGTTCATGCTCAGCGGTGCGGTGGTGGTGTCCGAGCGCACCTTCAACCGCTATGACCTGGGTCGCAACGAACTGCGTCTGCGCCTGGAACCGTTGCAATGGACGTACGGCGTCACGCCGATCTTCCTTGAGCAAGTGAAAGTCCTGCCCCTGAGCCGCAACCTCGCTTCGACCGACAAAAGCGCCTTCGCCCAGCTCGAATCGCGCCCGATCGGTGTTCAGGGCCGGGTCACCGAGTTCCCTTTCGACACCTATCGCTACGGCTACAAACCGGTGCTGTATTACCTCAAGGGTAACGAGCGCATCGACCTGCGCTTCAAGAACATCACCACGCTGATGGAGATGTCCAACACCTTCACGCCGATCCAGAAGTACAACCGCGCCGACTACATCAACGAGAAAAATTCGGTGGTCCGCGACGAAGACTACAAAGCCTACGGCCACCACGAGTGCGCGTTCAGCGTCGAGCGCAAAGGTTCGTTCAAGGTGGTGGTGCTGCTGATGTTGCTGGTGTTGTGCCTGCCGTTGTTGCTGGTGTTCTACCGCGACGAGCCGGGGATCGACTTCCTGGCCACGCTGGTGGGAATCGGCGTGGTGCGCACAGTGCTGGTGGGGCCGGTGCAGGATTTCCAGCTGTACAACATCGATTTCCTGTTCGGCGCGGCGCTGTTGCTGGTGGGCACCGTGTCGCTGATCAAGGCGATGCGGCTCAACAGCCGGCGGGAGATGGCGTTGCGCAGCGGGGAAACGTCGACCTGGTGAATCTGATCTGAATCGGGTTCTATCGTGCTTCAGTCCGGGGGCGGGATTCATTTCCCGTCCGGCAAAGCGCAAAGCCTGTGGTTTTAGCTATACCTGTAACTCCCCATGCAATAAATCAGGCCTTCTGACAGGAGTTACAGCATGAAGCTAGCCTTAATGATGAGCACCCTATGCATTGCCTCGCTTGGCGTGGTGGGTTGCTCCAGCAAAACCGTCGCTCCGGATGAGTATTCAGGCTTCCTCAAGGACTACAGCCAGCTCAAGGAGGCCAAGTCACCGTCCGGTGCCGAGGTGATGCGCTGGGTCGATCCCAAACTCGATATCAACAAGTTCACCAGCGTCTACATCGAACCGACCCAGCTGTATCCCAAGCCTCAGCCAACGGCAAAAATCCCGCAACAGACCCTCAACGGCATCACTGCTTACTATGATCAGGCGCTCAAGCGTGAAGTGGGCAAGTCTCTGCCGTTGGCCAGCGGGCCCGGCCCGGGTGTGATCGTTGTGCGCGCGGCCATCACTGCCGTCAACAGCAAGACCGAAGGCCTGCGTGCCTATGAAGTGATCCCGATTGCCTTGGTGGCGGCAGCGGTCACCACTGCCAGCGGCAGTCGCGATCAGGAAACCACCCTGGCCACCGAAGCAGTGTTCATCGATGGCGGCAACAACAAGGTGGTGGCGCAGGTCGTGCGCAAGGGCACCGGTAAACCTCTGGAAAACGATTCTCAGGTAATGAAGGCCGATGACGTTAAAGCCGTGATCGATGGCTGGGCGTCGGACATGCACCAGTCCTATCTGAAAATGAAGTCGAGATAAGGCGGGCCCGATTGCCTCCACGGCGGGAGTCGTGGAGGCCGGTCGGGAGCGGAGTGGACTGTCAGTGCTTTTTGGCCTGTTCGCGAATCCGTTCTTCCTGCTCGCGCAGTTGCGGAGTGAATTCGGCGCCAAAATCTTCCGGGCAGAATATCTGGCGAATCTCGATTTCCGCCTCGGTGCCCGGCATGGGATTAGGGCAGCGCTTGACCCATTCGATGGCTTCTTCCTTCGATTTCACCTCCCAGATCCAGTAACCGGCGATCAGCTCCTTGGTTTCGGCGAAAGGGCCGTCGATCACGCTGCGTGTTTCCCCGCTGAAACGTACGCGGGCACCCTTGCTGCTTGGATGCAGGCCATCGGCCGAGACCAGGATGCCGGCCTTGGCCAGTTCCTCGTTGTAGTTGCCCATATCGGTGAGCAATTGCTCGCTTGGCATCACGCCGGCTTCGGAATCCTGGCTGGCTTTGACAATGATCATGAAGCGCATGGTGTTTCTCCGCTGGAAAGTGAGGGATTCACTGCTTTGTCGAACGGCCAGGGCTTGAATCGACAGCCCGTTAAATAAAAGATGCAGACGGTGGCGGCGGGTGAGGGCGGTACGCTCTACACCGACCAATTTCGGTTCAGGCATAGGTCGTCGGACAATTTCGTGGTTAACTTCCGCCTCTTGCATGCTTTCCCAACAACGTTAAGAAGGACTCCGTTCATGGCTCAAGTCACTCTCAAAGGCAACCCGGTTCAAGTCAACGGCCAACTGCCACAAGCCGGTTCCAAGGCGCCAGCCTTTTCCCTGGTAGCCGGCAATCTGTCCGACGTCACCCTGAAAGACTTCGCCGGCAAGCGCAAAGTGCTGAACATCTTCCCAAGCGTCGACACCCCGACTTGCGCCACTTCCGTGCGCAAGTTCAACGCCCAGGCCAACGAGCTGGCCAACACCGTGGTGTTGTGCATCTCGGCTGACCTGCCATTCGCCCAGGCCCGCTTCTGCGGCGCCGAAGGTCTGGAAAACGTACAGAACCTGTCGACCCTGCGTGGCGCCGAGTTCATCGAGAACTACGGCGTGGCCATCGCTGACGGCCCGCTGAAAGGCCTGACCGCCCGTGCGGTGGTTGTGCTGGACGAAAACGACAACGTGCTGCACAGCGAGCTGGTCAAGGAAATCGCTGAAGAGCCGAACTACGATGCAGCGCTGGCTGTATTGAAATAAGTGTTCTGAAACAAGCGCTTTACAATTGTTAACGGCCTGGCCCTGTCCAGGCCGTTTTCATTTGTGTATCAGTGTTTTGGCTCACACCTTGAAACGTAAGTTGAAGGTAAATTGCCGGTAAAGCTGCTTTGCTTTACCCCCACCAGTGCTTATCGTTCAGCCTTCCGTAAAAGAAGCCCACGCGCCCAATGGTTAATCACTCCATGCAATCGTCTTCCCGAAACTCTCGTCGCTGGCTGCTCAGTCTGCTGGTCCTGCTGGTCATCGCCGGCCTGTGCTGGAAATTCTGGCCTGCCGGATCGGCCTACAAGGAGGGCGGCGAGAAGGCGCAAGCCGGCCACACCGGTCGTTCGGGGATGATGCGTCCGGGCTTCGGCGGGGCGGCGGGTCCGATCCCGGTGCGCGTGGCGCCAGTGGTCACCGGTGATTTCCCGCTGTACTACAAGGCGCTGGGCACCGTGACCGCGCTGAACACCATCAACGTGCGCAGCCGGGTCGGCGGCGAACTGGTGAAGATCTATTTCGAAGAGGGGCAGATGGTCAAGGCCGGCGACCTGCTGGCGGAGATCGACCCGCGTCCGTACCAGAACGCCTTGCTTCAGGCTGAAGGCACCTTGCTGCAGAATCAGGCGCAATTGAAAAACGCCCAGGTTGATGTCGAGCGCTATCGCGGTCTTTACAAGGAAGACAGCATCGCCAAGCAGACCCTGGACACCGCTGAAGCACTGGTCGGCCAATACCTCGGCACCGTGAAAACCAACCAGGCGGCGGTCAACGACGCCAAGCTCAACCTCGAATTCACCAAGATCCGCGCGCCGATTGCCGGTCGCGTCGGTCTGCGCCAACTCGACGTCGGCAACCTGGTGGCCGCGAATGACACCACGTTCCTCGCCGTCATTACCCAGACCCAGCCGATCAGTGTAGCGTTCACCCTGCCGGAAAACAGCCTGGAAACCGTGCTCGCCCGCTACCGCAGCGGCGCCAAACTGCCCGCTGAAGCCTGGGACCGTGGCGATACCAAACTGCAAGCCACTGGCGTGCTGCAAAGCCTCGACAACCAGATCGACGTGACGACCGGCACCCTGAAGTTCAAGGCGCGCTACGAAAACCGCGATCAATCGCTGTTCCCCAACCAGTTCGTCAACGTTCACCTGCTGGCCGACACCCTCAAGGGCGTGCTGCTGGCGCCATCGGCCGCGATCCAGTTCGGTACCAACGGCACCTTCGTCTACGCGCTGGACGGCGACAGGAAAGTGACCATCCGCCAGTTGAAGATCGGCGCCAGCGACGGGCAGAACACCGTGGTCACCGAAGGCCTGGCCGCCGGTGATCGCGTGGTGCTGGAAGGCACAGACCGCTTGAAGGAAGGCAGTGAAGTGGAAGTGGTCAACGACAGTCAGGATGTGCCGACCACGCCGACCGGACACCTGCAAGGCAAGTCCGCCGCCAGCGCTCCTGATGCTGCCGTCACCGACAAGGCCAAGAAGGGCGCATGAACATTTCGCGTCTGTTCATCCTCCGCCCGGTCGCCACCACGCTGAGCATGCTGGCCATCGTACTGGCCGGTCTGATCGCCTATCGCTTGCTGCCGGTTTCGGCCTTGCCGCAGGTGGATTACCCGACCATCCGGGTCATGACGTTGTACCCGGGCGCCAGTCCGGACGTGATGACCAGCGCCGTCACCGCGCCGCTTGAACGTCAGTTCGGGCAAATGCCGGGCCTGACGCAAATGGCTTCGACCAGTTCCGGCGGAGCCTCGGTGCTGACCCTGCGTTTCAGCCTCGACATCAACATGGACGTCGCCGAACAGCAGGTGCAGGCGGCGATCAACGCCGCAACCAACCTGTTGCCGACCGATCTGCCGGCGCCGCCGGTGTACAACAAGGTCAATCCGGCGGACACCCCGGTGCTGACCCTGGCGATTACCTCGAAAACCATGCTGCTGCCCAAGCTCAACGATCTGGTCGACACGCGCATGGCGCAGAAGATCGCCCAGATCAGCGGCGTCGGCATGGTCAGCATCGCCGGCGGTCAGCGTCAGGCGGTGCGGATCAAGGTCAATCCGGAGGCACTGGCGGCCAACGGCCTGAACCTGTCGGACGTGCGCACGCTGATCGGTGCGTCCAACGTCAACCAGCCCAAGGGTAACTTCGACGGCCCGACGCGGGTGTCGATGCTCGATGCCAACGACCAGCTGACTTCGCCCAAGGACTACGCCAACCTGATCCTGGCCTACAAGAACGGCGCACCGCTGCGGCTCAAGGATGTCGCGCAGATCGTCGACGGCGCTGAAAACGAGCGTCTGGCGGCGTGGGCCAACCAGAATCAGGCGGTGTTGCTGAATATCCAGCGCCAGCCGGGCGCCAACGTGATCGAGGTGGTCGACCGGATCAAGGCGCTGCTGCCGAGCATCACCGACAACCTGCCGGCGGGCCTCGAAGTGACCGTGCTGACCGACCGCACCCAGACCATCCGCGCCTCGGTCACCGACGTGCAGCACGAGCTGCTGATCGCCATCGCGCTGGTGGTGATGGTGACGTTCCTGTTCCTGCGTCGCGCCAGTGCGACCATCATTCCGTCAGTAGCGGTTCCGCTGTCGCTGATCGGTACGTTTGGCGTGATGTACCTGGCCGGATTCTCGGTCAACAACCTGACCCTGATGGCACTGACCATCGCCACCGGTTTCGTGGTCGATGATGCCATCGTGATGCTGGAGAACATCGCCCGTTTCATTGAAGAGGGTGACAGCCCGATGCAGGCCGCGCTCAAGGGCGCGAAGCAGATCGGCTTCACCCTGATTTCCCTGACCCTGTCGTTGATCGCGGTGCTGATTCCACTGCTGTTCATGGCCGACGTAGTGGGGCGGTTGTTCCGCGAATTCGCCATTACCCTGGCGGTGGCGATCCTGATTTCCCTGGTGGTCTCGCTGACCCTGACGCCGATGATGTGCGCGCGCCTGCTCAAGCGTGAGCCGCAAGAACATGAACAGGGCCGTTTCTACCGAGCCAGCGGTGCGTTCATCGACTGGATGATTGCCGCTTACGGGCGCAAGTTGCAGTGGGTGCTCAAGCACCAGCCGCTGACACTGCTGGTGGCCATCGGCACCCTGGCTCTGACCGTGTTCCTTTATATGGTGGTGCCCAAGGGCTTCTTCCCGGTGCAGGACACCGGGGTGATCCAGGGCATCTCCGAGGCGCCGCAGTCGATTTCCTTTGCCGCCATGGGCGAGCGTCAACAGGCGTTGGCCAAGGTGATTCTCGAAGACCCGGCGGTGGAAAGCCTGTCGTCCTACATCGGCGTCGACGGCGACAACGCCACGCTCAACAGCGGTCGCCTGCTGATCAACCTCAAACCCCATGGCCAGCGTGATCTGACGGCGACCGAAGTGATTGCCCGACTGCAACCGCAACTGGACAAGCTTGTCGGCATCCGCCTGTTCATGCAGCCGGTGCAGGACCTGACCATCGAAGACCGCGTCAGCCGCACCCAGTACCAGTTCAGCATGTCGTCGCCGGACGCCGAACTGCTCAGCCTGTGGAGCGGCCGTCTGGTCGAGGCACTGGCCCAGCGTCCGGAGCTGACCGACGTCGCCAGTGATTTGCAGGACAAGGGTTTGCAGGTGTTCCTGGTGATCGACCGCGATGCAGCCTCGCGCCTTGGCGTGTCGGTGGCGAACATCACCGATGCGCTGTACGACGCCTTTGGCCAGCGGCAGATCTCGACCATTTACACCCAGGCCAGCCAGTACCGCGTGGTGCTGCAGGCTCAGGCCGGGGAGAAGATCGGCCCCCAGGCGCTGGATCAGATTCACGTCAAGACCACCGATGGCGGTCAGGTGCGGTTGTCGAGCCTGGCCCATGTCGAGGAGCGTCAGGCGCAATTGGCGATCACTCACATCGGCCAGTTCCCGGCGGTGATGATGTCCTTCAACCTTGCCCACGGCGTGGCGCTGGGGCATGCGGTGGACATCATCGAGCAGGTGCAGAAAGACATCGGCATGCCGATCGGCGTGCAGACCCAGTTCCAGGGTGCCGCCGAAGCGTTTCAGGCCTCGCTGTCGAGCACCTTGCTGCTGATTCTGGCGGCGGTGGTGACCATGTACATCGTGCTCGGCGTGCTCTACGAGAGCTACATCCACCCCATCACGATTCTGTCGACCTTGCCTTCGGCGGCGGTCGGTGCGTTGCTGGCGCTGCTGCTCAGCGGCAATGACCTGGGCATGATCGCGATCATCGGCATCATCCTGCTGATCGGTATCGTCAAGAAGAACGCGATCATGATGATCGACTTCGCCCTCGACGCCGAGCGAACTCAAGGCATGGCGCCGGAGCAGGCGATCTATCAGGCGGCGCTGCTGCGGTTCCGGCCGATCCTGATGACCACGCTGGCCGCGTTGTTCGGCGCGGTGCCGTTGATGCTGGCCACCGGTTCGGGTGCTGAATTGCGTCAGCCGCTGGGTCTGGTGATGGTCGGCGGATTGCTGGTGAGCCAGATCCTGACGCTGTTCACGACACCGGTGATCTACCTGTATTTCGATCGTCTCGGCCGGCGTTTTGGCCGTGCGCCTTCGGCCGTGGAGCCGGTAGAACAGCCATGAACCTGTCCGGTCCCTTCATCAAGCGCCCGGTGGCGACCATGCTCCTGAGCCTGGCGATCATGCTGCTGGGCGGTGTGAGCTTCGGCCTGCTGCCGGTGTCGCCGCTGCCGCAAATGGACTTCCCGGTGATCGTGGTGCAGGCGAGTCTGCCCGGCGCGAGCCCGGAAGTCATGGCGTCCACGGTTGCTACGCCGCTGGAGCGTTCGTTCGGCGCCATCGCCGGCGTCAATACCATGAGCAGCCGTTCCAGCCAGGGTTCGACACGGGTCATTCTGCAATTCGACCTCGACCGCGACATCAATGGCGCGGCGCGGGAAGTGCAGGCGGCAATCAACGCTTCGCGCAACCTGCTGCCGAGCGGGATGCGCAGCATGCCGACCTACAAGAAGGTCAACCCGTCACAGGCGCCGATCATGGTGTTGTCGCTGACCTCGGATGTGCTGGAAAAAGGCCAGCTCTACGACCTGGCCTCGACCATCCTGTCCCAGAGCCTGTCCCAGGTGCAGGGCGTGGGCGAGGTGCAGATCGGCGGCAGCTCCCTGCCGGCGGTACGCATCGAACTCGAGCCCCAGGCCCTGAACCAGTACGGCGTGGCGCTGGACGATGTGCGCAAGACCATCGCCGGCGCCAACGTGCGCCGGCCGAAGGGCTCGGTCGAGGACGACCAGCGCCTGTGGCAGATCCAGGCCAACGATCAACTGGAGAAGGCCAAGGACTACGAATCGCTGATCATCCACTACAACGGCGGTGCCGCGCTTCGTCTGAAGGACGTGGCCAAGGTCAGCGATGGCGTGGAAGACCGCTACAACAGCGGTTTCTTCAATGACGATGCGGCGGTGTTGCTGGTGATCAACCGGCAGGCCGGCGCCAACATCATCGAGACGGTCAACGAGATCAAGGCGCAGTTGCCGGCATTACAGGCCGTGTTGCCGGCCAGCGTGAAGCTGAATCTGGCGATGGATCGTTCGCCGGTGATCAAGGCCACGCTGCACGAAGCAGAGATGACCTTGCTGATCGCTGTGGCGCTGGTGATCCTGGTGGTGTTCCTGTTTCTCGGCAATTTCCGTGCTTCGCTGATCCCGACTCTGGCGGTGCCGGTGTCGCTGGTCGGCACTTTTGCCGTGATGTACCTCTACGGATTCTCGCTGAACAACCTGTCGCTGATGGCGCTGATTCTCGCCACCGGGCTGGTGGTGGACGATGCCATCGTGGTGCTGGAAAACATTTCCCGGCACATCGACGAAGGCGTCAAGCCGATGAAGGCCGCGTATCTGGGGGCCAAGGAAGTCGGGTTCACCCTGCTGTCGATGAACGTGTCGCTGGTGGCGGTGTTCCTGTCGATCCTGTTCATGGGCGGGATCATCGAGAGCCTGTTCCGTGAGTTCTCCATCACCCTGGCCGCCGCCATCGTGGTGTCGCTGGTGGTTTCCCTGACCCTGACACCGATGCTCTGTGCCCGCTGGCTCAAGCCGCACACGCCGGGCCAGGAAAACCGTCTGCAACGCTGGAGCCGGCGCACCAACGACTGGATGGTCGGCAAATACGCCACCAGCCTCGACTGGGTGTTGCGTCACCGACGTCTGACACTGTTGAGCCTGATCATCACGGTCGGCGTGAACGTCGCGTTGTATGTAGTGGTGCCCAAGACCTTCCTGCCGCAACAGGACACCGGCCAGTTGATCGGTTTCGTGCGCGGTGACGACGGCCTGTCGTTCAGCGTGATGCAGCCGAAAATGGAAACCTTCCGCCGCGCCGTGCTCAAGGACGAAGCGGTCGAAAGCGTTGCCGGTTTCATCGGTGGCACCAACGGAACCAATAACGCGTTCATGCTGGTGCGCCTGAAGCCGATCAAGGAGCGCAATATCTCGGCGCAGAAAGTCATCGAGCGCCTGCGCAAGGAAATGCCCAAGGTGCCCGGCGCGCAATTGATGCTGATGGCCGACCAGGACCTGCAGTTCGGCGGTGGCCGTGAGCAGACCACCTCGCAATACAGCTACATCCTGCAAAGCGGCGATCTTGGGGCCCTGCGCGAGTGGTACCCGAAAGTGGTCACCGCATTGCGCGCCTTGCCGGAACTGACCGCCATCGACGCCCGTGAAGGGCGCGGTGCGCAGCAGGTGACGCTGATCGTCGACCGCGATCAGGCCAAGCGCCTGGGTGTGGACATGAACATGGTCACCGCCGTGCTCAACAACGCTTACAGCCAGCGGCAGATTTCGACGATCTACGACAGTCTCAACCAGTATCAGGTGGTGATGGAGGTCAATCCGAAATACGCCCAGGACCCGGTCACGCTCAATCAGGTGCAGGTGATCACTGCCGATGGCGCGCGGATTCCGTTGTCGACCATTGCCCACTACGAAAGCAGCCTGGAAGACGACCGGGTCAGTCACGAAGGCCAGTTCGCCTCCGAAAGCATCGCGTTCGACATGGCCGAAGGCGTGACGGTAGAGAAGGGCAGTGCGGCCATCGAGCGGGCGATTGCCAAGGTCGGCCTGCCGGAAGACGTGATCGCGAAAATGGCCGGCACCGCCGACGCCTTCGCGGCCACCCAGAAGAGCCAGCCGTTCATGATCCTCGGTGCGCTGCTGGCGGTGTATCTGGTGCTGGGCGTGTTGTATGAAAGCTACATTCATCCGCTGACGATCCTGTCGACACTGCCGTCGGCCGGGGTTGGCGCGCTGTTGTCGATCTACGTGCTGGGCGGCGAGTTCAGCCTGATTTCGCTGCTCGGGTTGTTCCTGCTGATCGGTGTGGTGAAGAAGAACGCGATCCTGATGATCGACCTGGCGCTGCAACTGGAGCGTCATCAGGGCATGGCGCCATTGGAATCGATTCGTAGTGCCTGTCTGCAACGTCTGCGGCCGATCCTGATGACCACGCTGGCGGCGATCCTCGGCGCGTTGCCGTTGTTGCTCAGCCGTGCCGAAGGCGCGGAAATGCGCCAGCCACTGGGCCTGACCATTATCGGTGGTCTGATTTTCAGCCAGATTCTGACCCTTTACACCACACCTGTGGTTTACCTCTATCTCGACAAGGCCCGTCACCGCTTCAACAAGTGGCGTGGCGTACGTACCGATGCCGCACTGGAAACTCCGCTATGAATGACCGTTCGCTTATCCAACTGGCCAGTGTCCGCGGTTCGCGTCTGCTGAGCCTGTCACTGTGCGTGGCGATGCTCAGTGCGTGCGCCGTCGGCCCGGACTACCAGCGCCCGCAGACCGCCGAAGTCGCCCAGTACAAAGAGGCCAAGGGCTGGCGTCAGGCCAGTCCCTCGGATTCCCTGGCCCGGGGCGCCTGGTGGGAGTTGTATGGCGACCGTCAGCTCAATGAGCTGGTGGAAAAGCTCAACCGTTCCAACCAGACCGTCGCCCAGTCCGAGGCGCAGTACCGTCAGGCCCAGGCCTTGGTGCGCGATGCCCGTGGAGCGTTTTACCCGACGCTCGACCTGAGCCTGGGCAAGACCCGCTCCAGCCAGGGCACCGGCAGCAGCAGTTCGAGCCTGAGCAGTTCGTCCAGCGGTATTCGTGATACCTACAACGCCCAGTTGGGCGTCAGTTGGGAAGCCGATGTCTGGGGCAAATTGCGCCGGGGGCTGGAGGCCGACGAGGCCAGCGCGCAGGCCAGCTTCGCCGATCTGGCGGCGATGCGCCTGAGCCAGCAGTCGGAACTGGTGCAGAACTACCTGCAGTTGCGTGTGATCGATCAGCAGAAGCGTTTGCTCGAGTCGACGGTGGAAGCCTACGAACGTTCGCTGAAAATGACCCAGAACCAGTACAACGCCGGAATCTCCGGTCGTGATGCCGTGGCCCAGGCACAGACGCAACTCAAATCCACCCAGGGCGATCTGGTGGACCTGATCTGGCAGCGGGCGCAGTTCGAAAACGCCATTGCGGTACTGACCGGCCAGCCGCCGGCGCAGTTCAAGCTCGCCGAAACCCAGGACATTCCGAAGCTGCCGCAGATTCCGTTGAGCCTGCCGTCGCAACTGCTGGAACGACGCCCGGACATCGCCTCGGCGGAACGCTCGGTCATTGCAGCGAATGCCAATATTGGCGTAGCCAAGGCCGCGTACTACCCGGACTTCAGCCTGAGCATGAGCGGTGGCTACAGCAGCAGTACTTCGCGGGATCTGATCAGTCTGCCGAACCGTTTCTGGTCGGTTGGGCCGAAAATGAGTCTGCCGCTGTTCGACGGTGGCCGACGCTCGGCGGAAGTGGACCGTACCGAAGCCGTGTATGACCAGACCGTGGCCAAATACCGCCAGACCGTGCTCGACGGCTTCCGCGAGGTGGAAAATTACCTGGTGCAGTTGAAGGTATACGAAGACGAAGCGGCCGTGCGCCAGGAAGCCCTCGATGCGGCACGGGATTCCCTGCGTCTGACCGAAAACCAGTACAAGGCTGGGGTGATTGCTTATCTCGATGTGGTGACCGTGCAGGCCACGGCGTTGAGCAACGAGCGCACTGTCCTGAATATCCTGCAGAGCCGCTTGATTGCCAGCGTGCAGTTGATCGCGGCGCTGGGCGGTGGCTGGGACGGGCAGCTGGAAACCACTGATAACCGCTGACGTGAGGCCATGATCGTTCCGCGTGGGAATGATCTGCCGGCGAGGCGGACGATCTTCTCAAGACCCTGAATTAGAGCCTTGTCAGACGATCAAACAAGCGTTTCATCGGGTTGATGGCCATTTGATTACTTTGTCAGTGAATTCTTTTTCGCAATCAGTACAATCGGCGCATTTGGCCCCGCCGAGAACGGAAGCAGTACGGTGGGGTGGTCACGAGAATTCTCATGCTCATCGGTAGCTATTCCTTCACCCTGGTTTTCATTTCGCTGTGTGTGGCGATCCTCGCTTCCTACACCGCGCTCGATCTCACCGGGCGCATTGCCACCGCCAAGGGACGCGCCGTGCATATGTGGACGGCCGGCGGGGCGTTTGCCATGGGCGTCGGCGTCTGGTCCATGCACTTCATCGGAATGCTAGCGTTCACGCTGCCGATCAGCCTCGGTTACGACATTTCGATCACGGCGCTTTCATTGCTGATCGCCGTGCTTTCCTGCGGTTTTGCCCTGTGGCTGGTCAGCCAGCCGAAACTGCCGGCCTGGCAACTGGCCTTTGGCGCGTTGATCATGGGCGCCGGCATCAGCGCGATGCATTACACCGGCATGGCCGCGATGCGCATGCAACCGGGCATCGACTACGATCCGACACTGTTTGGCGCCTCGCTGCTGATCGCCGTCGGCGCGTCGGCGGCAGCGCTGTGGATCGCCTTTCGCCTGCGTCAGCATTCGCCCTATGTGCGGCTGTTCCGTGCCGGGGCGGCGATTGTCATGGGCGTGGCGATTGTCGGCATGCACTACACCGGTATGGCGGCGGCGCGGTTTCCCGAAGGCAGTTTCTGCGGCGCGGTGCTCAGCGGTCTGAATGGCAATGGCCTGGACAACCTGGTGCTGATCACCACGCTGGCGGTGCTGGCCATCGCGCTGCTGACCTCGATTCTCGACGCGCGCCTCGAAGCCCGCACCGCTGATCTGGCCCATTCATTGACCCTGGCGAACCGCGAACTCACCCAGCTGGCTTTGCACGACACCCTGACCGGGCTGCCGAACCGGATGTTGCTGGACGACCGGATCAATCAGGCGATGAAAAAGGTCAACGAGCAGGGCGGCTGTTTTGCGCTGATGTTCATCGATCTGGACGGCTTCAAACCCGTCAACGACGCTTTCGGTCACCACATGGGCGACCAGTTGCTGCGCGAAGTGGCGGTGCGCCTGCGTGAAGATTTGCGCAGCCTCGACACGCTGGCGCGGATTGGCGGCGATGAGTTTGTGCTGCTGGTGCGCCTGGCCGAGCCTGACGACGCGCTGGGTCTGGCAGCACGTCAGGTGGGCCTGATCGCGCAGTCGTTCCGGGTCGCCGAACATGACCTGCAGATTTCCGCCAGCGTCGGCATCGCCCTGTATCCGGGCAATGGCCAGAGCGCCCAGGAACTGCTGATGAACGCCGACGCTGCGATGTACCACGCCAAGGGCGGCGGCAAGAACGGCTACAGCTTCTTCGACGTCTCGATGAACAGTAACGCACGCAAGCAACTGCAACTGCTGCAGGATCTGCGCGCGGCGTTGGAGCACAGGCAGTTCAGCCTGCATTACCAACCCAAGTTCCATGCCGCCGATGGCCACCCGGTCGGTGCCGAAGCACTGTTGCGCTGGGAACATCCGGTTCACGGCATGCTGATGCCGGACAAGTTCATCGATCTCGCGGAGAAGACCGGGCTGATCATTCCGATTGGCGAATGGGTACTCAATGAAGCCTGCCGGCAGATGCGCGAGTGGTATGTGCTGGGCTACACCGACTGGCGGATCGCGGTGAATCTGTCGGCGTTGCAGTTCTGTCACGCCGGATTGGTGCGCAGCGTGGCCAAGGCGCTGGCCACGCACCATTTGCCGGCCAACAGCCTGACCCTGGAAATCACCGAGACCACCGCCATGAGCGACGCCGACGCGAGCATGACAGTGTTGCAGGAACTGTCGGACATGGGCGTCGACCTGTCCATCGACGACTTCGGCACTGGCTACTCGAGTCTGATGTACCTCAAGCGCCTGCCGGCCAACGAGCTGAAGATCGACCGTGGATTCGTCCGCGACCTGGAGCACGACAGCGATGACGCGGCCATCGTTTCGGCGATCGTCGCGCTCGGTCAGGCACTGGGTCTGCGCATTGTCGCCGAGGGCGTGGAGACCGGTGTGCAGCAGGACTTCCTGACGCAACTGGGCTGCGATTCGCTGCAGGGTTATCTGCTCGGCCACCCGATGCCGGCCGACCGCTTCCTGCAGGACATCGCACGCGGCAAACAATTGGCGGCGAGCTGAACGGCTGACGCAGGCCATGCAAAACCCTGCAATGACGGTTATTCTTGCCCCGACTGTTACGTGTACATCGGGGGGAAGGCCAGCATGGATAAAGTCATAGTGATCACCGGTGGCGGGCGCGGAATCGGAGCCGCGACCGCGCTGTTGGCTGCCGAGCAAGGCTATCGGATCTGCATCAATTATCAGTCTGACGAGCAGGCGGCCCACCACGTACTCGATCAGGTACGCGCGCGTGGCGCCACGGCCATCGCGGTACGCGCCGACGTCAGCATTGAAGACGAAGTGATCGGCCTGTTTCACCGGGTCGACACCGAGCTGGGCCGGGTCACCGCACTGGTGAATAACGCCGGCACAGTCGGGCATAAATCCCGGGTCGAGGAAATGTCGGAATTCCGCATCCTCAAAATCATGAAAACCAACGTCCTGGCGCCGATCCTCTGCGCCAAGCACGCGATCCTGCGCATGTCGCCCAGACACGGCGGGCAGGGTGGCAGCATCGTCAACGTCTCCTCGGTCGCCGCACGCCTGGGCTCGCCGAACGAGTACGTCGACTATGCCGCGTCCAAGGGGGCCCTCGACACGTTCACCATCGGCCTGTCCAAGGAAGTGGCGGGCGAGGGGATTCGGGTCAACGCGGTGCGTCCGGGGTACATCTACACCGATTTCCACGCGTTGAGCGGCGATCCGGATCGGGTCAGCAAGCTGGAATCGGCCATTCCGATGGCCCGTGGCGGGCGACCGGATGAGGTGGCAGAGGCGATTGTCTGGTTGCTGTCGGACAAGGCTTCATATGCCACCGGAACTTTCGTCGATCTTGGCGGCGGCCGTTAAAAACTCGAATATATATGGGAAGTTCCGGTCTCTTTGTGATCAAGTACCTCCCGTATTGTTTTTGCGCATATCACAAAGTGAAAGGCCCCGGTTATGGGGGGCGCTCTTTTTAAGCCATCTGTCTATTCCTGAATAAGGTTTACACCTGTTTCAGGACTAGGCAATCAGGGGCATATTAATCATCGAGCACAATCAAAATATTGTCGACATATAAGCGGGAGGTCGGCTTTTGATCACCCCTGTAGAAGGCTCCAATATCGAGCGATCCATCCGAAGGCTTACGCAGATCCATATGAAATGAATAGCGTTGCCACTCGCTATTCGGCACAGGGTCTTTCACAGAGGAAATGTTATTTGCACCGGCATTCACCATAATCAAAACATAGTCGTCAGGAGCGTCTTTAATACGAAGGTCGAAAGAAATGATAATTTTCTTGCCCTTAAGATCCTGAAATGTTCTGTTTGGGCATTCAAGCAAAGCGCGAGGATCTGCTTGTCGGGTGACTAGACACATACCTTGGCCAGTCCGTTCATCAGGTACCAAATCACAAAATTTTACATGATCAACTTCTCCCCAGCCATTTCGTTCACCATCATCGAAGTTGCTTTCATGTAGAGTTTTTTTGCCAGACATTTTCAAAGCTCCCGTATTTAAAGTGCATCTTTATTAAAACAGGCCAAATCAATACTGGCACCTGTCAGAAATGACAGGTATTTATCGAATAAACTGCCGTTCGTCGTAAATATATGTAGCTGTATGCGAATGAAATTGCGTGGGGGTGCTGGTGTTTACCGCGACATTGATTTCGCAAGTGCAACATTCTTCGACGCGCGAAGGCGATACTCGTAGCAACAATCGCTCAGAACGACCGCACAATCCGCCCCAGCGTCTCCATCGCTTTCTCCGAACTCTCGGTCCACGGGCTGCCGTAATTCAACCGGATGCAATTCCTGAAACGCTGGGTCGGCGAGAAAATCGGCCCCGGCGCAATGCTGATCCCTTGCGCCAACGCCATTTGAAACAACTTCAATGAGTCCATTTGCGGCGGCAGTTCCAGCCACAGGAAATACCCGCCGGCGGGTTGGCTGACTCGTGTCTGGGCCGGGAAGTAGCGGGCGATGGCCGCGAGCATGGCGCTTTGCTGTTCTTCCAGGGCGTAGCGCAGTTTGCGCAGGTGGCGGTCATAGCCACCATGTTGCAGGTAGTCGGCGATGGCTGCTTGCGCCGGCATCGAGGCGCACAACGAAGTCATCAGTTTCAGGCGTTCGATTTTCTGTGCGTAGCGTCCGGCGGCGACCCAGCCGATGCGGTAGCCGGGGGCCAGGCTCTTGGCAAATGAACCGCAATGCATCACCAGACCCTCGGTGTCGAAGGCCTTGGCCGGTTTGGGTGCCTGCTGGCCGTAATAGAGTTCGGCGTAGACGTCGTCTTCGATCAGCGGCACTTGATGCTGTTTCAGCAGTTCCACCAGTTCCTGTTTCTTGGCCTCGGGCATGGTCGCGCCCATCGGGTTCTGGAAACTGGTCATGCACCAGCAGGCCTTGATCGGGTGTCGTTCCAGGGTCTGGGCCAGCACGCCGAGGTCGATACCGTCGCGCGGGTGTACGGGGATTTCCACAGCCTTGAGTTTCAGCCGCTCCAGCACTTGCAGGCTGGCATAGAACGCCGGGGCTTCGATGGCCACCAGATCGCCGGGTTCTGTCACCGCCTGCAGGCACAGGTTCAGCGCTTCGAGGGCGCCGTTGGTGATCAGCAATTCTTCCATCGGCAGCATCAGGCCGCCGACCATGTAGCGCAGGGCGATCTGCCGGCGCAGTTGCGGGTTACCCGGCGACATGTCGGTGACCACCATCCGCGGGTCCATCTCCCGTGCGGCGCTGGCCAGCGAGCGTGACAGACGTTGCAGCGGGAACAGTTCGGGGCTGGGGAAGGCCGAGCCGAACGGCACGGTGCTCGGGTCCTTGATCGATTCCAGCACCGAGAACACCAGTTCGCTGACGTCGACCTCGGTGGACTCGTTGACCTGGCTGCTGATCACCGGCTCCGAGAACGGGCTCGGGGCATGGGTGTTGACGAAGTAACCCGAGCGCGGGCGGGCGCGGATCAGGCCGCGACGCTCCAGCAGGTAGTAGGCCTGGAACACCGTGGACGGGCTGACGCCGTAGGTCTGGCTCGCGTAGCGCACCGACGGCACCCGCTGGCCGGGGCCGAGGACGCCGGAGCGGATCAGTTCAGCGATGTCATCGGCGAATTTTTCGTAGCGTTTCATCGGGGGCCTTGGTGCTGGTTGAATGTGTAGAGTGTCAGGGAAAAGCCCCTCACCCTAGCCCTCTCCCGGAGGGAGAGGGGACTGATTGCGGGATGCTTCAGAGTTACGCCGACCTGAACGTTCTGCTGTGAATCCATAATCGACCCGGTTTTTCAGGTCGATGTGTAGCGCGAGACATCGCAGCCGGCTCCCTCTCCCTCCGGGAGAGGGCTGGGGTGAGGGCCAATCGCACTGACACATTACAACCCCCCGAAACCGCCGCCATCTTAAAGCCTCACCGATTCATCGGCGCAACAAACCGGCTCTTCGCCACGCTATAAATCGCGGGCTCATCGCTGTCGGCAATCTTGAAGCTCAAGGTCTGCGAGCTGCTGGCCGCACGTTCCGTGGTCATCGCCACCGACACCGGCACATCGACGATCTCGCCCGGCGCCAGGCTTAGTTCGGTCTTGCCTTGCAGCTGGAAGCCGTCTCCGTCCACCAGGCTCAGGTTGTAGTCCTGGCGTTGCTGGGTCTTGTTGATGACCTTGAGGGTGTAGATGTTTTCGATCTGACCCTGACCGTTTTCACGGAACAGGCCCCGGTCCTTGGTCACGTCCAGCGACACCATCGGCCGTTCGACCAGCGCCAGGGCGAGGGCGCCGATCATCACCACCAGCACCGCGACGTAGCCAATCAATCTCGGGCGCAGCAAGTGCGTCTTGCCGCCCTGCAACTCGCGCTCGGAGGTGTAGCGAATCAGGCCACGGGCGTAATTCATCTTGTCCATGATCGAGTCGCAGGCGTCGATGCACGCCGCGCAACCGATGCATTCCATTTGCAGGCCGTCACGGATGTCGATGCCGGTCGGGCAGACCTGCACGCACAACTGGCAGTCGATGCAATCGCCGAGGCCGGCTTCGGCCGGTTTCACCTCGCGTTTGCGCGGGCCACGGTTTTCGCCGCGAGCTGCGTCGTAGGAAATCGTCAGTGTGTCCTTGTCGAACATCACGCTCTGGAACCGCGCATACGGGCACATGTGCATGCACACGGCTTCGCGCAGCCAGCCGGCGTTGATGTAGGTGGCGGCGGTGAAGAACAGCACCCAGAACAGGCTGACCCCACCGATCTGCAGGGTCAGCAGTTCTTCAGCCAACGGGCGGATCGGGGTGAAGTAGCCGACGAAGGTCAGACCGGTGAGCACGCTGATCGCCAGCCACAACGTGTGCTTGGCCGCACGCCGCGCCAGTTTGTTGAGGCTCCAGGGCGCGGCTTGCAGTTTGATCCGCTGGTTGCGCTCACCCTCGGTGATCTTCTCGCACCACATGAAAATCCACGTCCACGAACTCTGCGGGCAGGTGTAACCGCACCAGACGCGGCCGGCGAACACGGTAATGGCGAACAGGCCGAACGCGGCAATGATCAGCAGCGCCGACAGCAGAATGAAATCCTGTGGCCAGAAGGTCGCGCCAAAGATGTGGAATTTGCTTTCGGAAAGGTCCCAGAGCACCGCCTGACGCCCACCCCAGTTCAGCCACACGGTGCCGAAGAACAGCAGGAACAGAAACCCCGCGCCGCTCATGCGCAAGGTGCGGAACAGGCCGGTGAAGCTGCGGGTGAAAATCTGGTTGTCGCTGGTGGCGTGTTTCGCCTTCATTGGGCGCGCCGGTACTTTTTTTATCTGGGGAGATGCTTCTACGGTTCGGACGGGGATTCGTTCGCTCATGGTCGTTCGCTCATCAGCCTCCATCAGGCCAGTGAACTATGAGCGCCGATCTGTTTGCATAACAGACTCAGGTATTTCAATAAAAGGCGTATCAGATGGGATTTGCACCCACGCCTGCGACAACTTGAAGCAGCCCGCAGGCCAAGGCGCAGAGGCCTATCCCAGACGTCTGCGCCAGTTCTTGACCGGGGTCAGTCAAATCACCGAATCACTGTCGTCAGCCTTCAGGTGTTTGCGTCCGTCCCTGGCGCCTGCGACGGTCAAGGCGTCTGCTTCGGCTTCGGTGACGTAGATGCGCCGTCCTTCCACTTCGACGAACGACATGGCTTTTTCACTATCTGTCCTGACTTCCAGCGTGTCGCAGATCCGGATTTCCTCACCATTTTCAACGGTGAAAAAACAGACTTTCGATTCCGGATTGCTTTCATCGATACGAAGGGGCATGGCGTTGTCCTTTTTTCACGGGAGTCTGAAACGTTAGGGTGCGAGGTTCTGCAGATCGTTCGACGCAACCGATTAATGGTCGGCGCTGTCCATCCACTATCAACGCATTAAAAGGACTGCACGATGAACGCCTGGTGGCATGAAGTGTGGGAAACCCTGCAAGCGGAATTCGCCGATATCGGCGATGCGTCGCAATTGACCCGGATCACCGTGCGTCTGCTGATGGCGGCAATATTGGGCGGGATTCTCGGGTTCGAGCGCGAGCACAAGGGCAAGGCCGCCGGGGTGCGAACGCACATGCTGGTGGCCCTCGGCGCGGCGCTGTTTGTACTGGTGCCGCAATTGTCCGGATCACAGGCCGACGCGATGAGCCGGGTGGTTCAAGGTGTGATTGCCGGTATCGGCTTTCTCGGGGCCGGCACCATTCTGAAAAATCACGAAGGCGATGAAGGGCACGTCAAAGGCCTGACCACCGCTGCCGGCCTGTGGATGACCGCCGCCATCGGCGTCGCGGCCGGTCTGGGCCGCGAGGCGACGGCGCTGCTCAGTACATTGCTCGCTTGGGGGATCTTCAGTGTCATGCCACGGATCGTCAGAGTCTTCGAAAACGATCACGTCGAGAAAGACCGCATCGAGAAAGACCACAACGACCCGCGCTGATCAGACGATTACCGGCGGCATGGTCGTCGGCGGTTCTTCCTTGGGCGGTGGCGTGGAGCCAGGCGGTTCCTGTTCGGGAATCGGTTGCGGCTCGGTCTCGGGCAGGGTCGGTTTATCGATGTTCGGATCGGGTGTTTCGGCTGGAATCGGGATAGTCATCGGGTGAACCTCCGTGTGGCACTTGGCGTGGGAAGTGCTTAAGTGGATTGACCACTTCACTGCGAAATCGATCCGATTTTGTGGCGGGGCAAATCCCTGTGAACTTTTCCCGGCGTGAGTCGCTCGGAACCTGAGAGAGTTCATCATCGGGCGCAGGCCCGGCCGTGATCGCCAAACAGGCAAACGAGCGTCCTTGGGGCGTTAAGGAGAGATGCTCAATGACTGCTGAAAAACCCTCAGAACAGAGCTACAACCCGCATATACCGCTGTCGCAGGCCTTGCTGCTGCCGCGTATCGTCATAGAAAACACCGCGCCGACCCTCGACGGCGGACAGTTTGCCGTCAAGGCAATCGCAGGCCGCAAGATCGTGGTCACCAGCAAGGTGTTCGCCGACGGCCACGACAAACTGGCGGTGCGTATCCGCTGGCGCGAAGAGGGCGATGAAACCTGGCAAACCGAAGTCATGAGCGATCAGGGTAACAACGGCTGGCGCGGAGTGTTCCAGCCGCAGCGCATGGGCCGGTACCTGTTCCTGATCGAAGCCTGGATCGATCAGTTCGCCAGTTTTCAATACGAGCTGGAGAAGAAGCACACCGCCGCCGTTCCGGTCAGCCTCGAGCTGCAAGAAGGACGCACCATGGTGCAGCAAGCTGCCGAGCGCAGCGAAGGTCAGCTGAGCGAACAACTGGCAGCCTTGCACCACGAATTGTCCGGCCTGCTCGAAACGGAGCAGGTCGCGCTGTTTCTGCACCCGCAAAGTGCGCAGTTGATGGCCGAGGCCGATCACCGCCCTTATTTGAGCATCAGCAGTGAATTCCCGGTGGACGTGGAGCGTGAACTCGCCGAGTTCGCCAGTTGGTACGAGTTGTTTCCCCGCTCGATCACCGACGATCCCGCCCGCCACGGCACCTTCAACGATGTGCACTCGCGTCTGCCAATGATTCAGGACATGGGCTTCGACGTGCTGTATTTCACGCCGATTCACCCGATCGGCCGCAGCCACCGCAAGGGCCGCAACAATTCCCTGACCGCCGGCCCCGACGACCCCGGCAGCCCGTATGCGATCGGCAGTGAAGAGGGCGGGCATGAAGCGATTCATTCGCAGCTCGGCACCCGAGAGGATTTCCGCCGGCTGGTGGCCGCCGCTGCCGAGCACGGTCTGGAAATCGCCCTCGACTTTGCGATCCAGTGTTCCCAGGACCACCCTTGGCTCAAGCAGCATCCGGGCTGGTTCAACTGGCGGCCGGACGGCACGATCAAATACGCGGAGAACCCGCCCAAGAAATACCAGGACATCGTCAACGTCGACTTCTATGCACCGGAAGCGATTCCGAGCCTGTGGGTCGAGCTGCGCGACATCGTGGTCGGCTGGGTGCAGGAGGGCGTGAAGATCTTTCGCGTCGACAATCCGCACACCAAGCCGCTGCCGTTCTGGCAATGGCTGATTGCCGATGTGCGCACACTGCACCCGGAGGTGATCTTCCTCGCTGAAGCGTTCACCACGCCGGCGATGATGGCGCGACTGGGCAAGGTCGGTTACACCCAGAGCTACACCTATTTCACCTGGCGCAACACCAAGGCCGAACTGGCGACTTACTTCAGCGAACTCAATGAATCACCTTGGCGCGAGTGCTACCGGCCGAATTTCTTCGTCAACACCCCGGACATCAACCCGGCGTTCCTGCATGAGTCGGGGCGTCCCGGGTTTCTCATCCGTGCGGCGCTGGCGACCATGGGTTCGGGCCTGTGGGGCATGTATTCGGGGTTTGAACTGTGCGAATCGGCACCGGTGCCGGGCAAGGAGGAATACCTCGATTCGGAGAAGTACGAAATCCGCGTCCGCGACTTCAACCAGCCCGGCAACATCATTGCCGAGATCGCCCAACTCAACCGCATCCGCCGGCAGAACCCGGCGTTGCACAGCCATCTGGGCCTGAAGGTCTACAACGCCTGGAACGACAACATTCTGTATTTCGGCAAGCGCAGCGCGGACGGCAGCAATTTCATTCTGGTGGCCGTCAGCCTCGATCCGCATAACGTGCAGGAGGCGAATTTCGAGCTGCCGCTGTGGGAAATGGGCCTGGCGGACGATGCCACCACCCACGGCGAAGATTTGATGAACGGCCATCGCTGGGACTGGCACGGCAAGTACCAGTTCATGCGGATCGACCCGGCTTACCAGCCGTTCGGAATCTGGCGCATCACCGCCTGAACACAGATCCCGCTGTGGGAGCGAGCCTGCTCGCGAATGCGGGCCAACATTCAATACATAGGTTGCCTGCCAAATCGAATTCGCGAGCAGGCTCGCTCCCACAGGGTGCTCATCGTTTGCGAGCCAAGTGATCGGCTCACCGTGTTTATAGAATTGAACAGGAGTTTCATATGGCGAAGAAACCCAAGGCTGCCACCTTCATCAAGGACCCGCTCTGGTACAAGGACGCGGTCATCTATCAAGTTCACGTCAAATCCTTTTTCGATTCGAATAACGACGGAATCGGCGACTTTCCCGGCCTGATCGCCAAACTCGATTACATCGCCGACCTCGGCGTCAACACCATCTGGCTGCTGCCGTTCTACCCGTCGCCACGGCGCGATGATGGCTACGACATCGCCGAATACCGGGGTGTGCACAGCGATTACGGGACGATGGCTGACGCCAGGCGGTTCATCGCCGAGGCGCACAAGCGTGGTTTGCGGGTCATCACCGAACTGGTCATCAACCACACTTCCGACCAGCACCCGTGGTTCCAGCGGGCCCGCAAGGCCAAACCCGGTTCGGCCGCTCGCGACTTCTATGTATGGTCGGATGACGATCAGAAATACGACGGCACGCGGATCATTTTTCTCGACACCGAAAAGTCCAACTGGACCTGGGACCCGGTGGCCGGGCAGTACTTCTGGCACCGTTTCTATTCGCACCAGCCCGATCTGAATTTCGACAACCCGCAAGTCATGAAAGCCGTGCTGTCGGTGATGCGCTACTGGCTGGACATGGGCATCGACGGCCTGCGCCTGGATGCCATTCCGTACCTGATCGAGCGCGACGGCACCAACAACGAAAACCTGCCGGAGACCCACGACGTCCTCAAGCAGATCCGCGCCGAGATCGACGCCAATTACCCGGATCGCATGCTGCTGGCCGAAGCCAACCAATGGCCGGAAGACACCCAGCTGTATTTTGGTGACACCGACGCCGAGGGCGTGAATGGCGACGAATGCCACATGGCGTTCCACTTCCCGCTGATGCCGCGCATGTACATGGCGCTGGCCCAGGAAGATCGCTTCCCGATCACCGATATCCTGCGCCAGACTCCGGAGATCCCGGCCAATTGCCAATGGGCGATCTTCCTGCGCAACCACGATGAGCTGACGCTGGAGATGGTCACCGACAAGGAGCGCGACTACCTCTGGAATTACTACGCCGCCGACCGCCGCGCACGGATCAACCTCGGCATCCGCCGACGTCTGGCGCCGCTGATGGAGCGCGACCGCCGCCGTATCGAGCTGCTCAACAGTCTGCTGCTGTCGATGCCCGGCACGCCCACCCTGTATTACGGCGATGAGATCGGCATGGGTGACAACATCTACCTCGGCGACCGCGACGGTGTGCGCACGCCGATGCAATGGTCGATCGACCGCAACGGCGGGTTCTCCCGCGCCGATCCGGCCAGTCTGGTCCTGCCGCCGATCATGGACCCGCAATACGGCTATCAGTCGGTCAACGTCGAAACCCAGGCCGGCGATCCGCATTCACTGCTGAACTGGACTCGCCGTCTGCTGGCCGTGCGCAAGCAATCCAAGGCATTCGGTCGTGGCACGCTGAAAATGCTCTCGCCGGCCAACCGTCGCGTGCTGGCCTACACCCGCGAATACACCGGCCCGGATGGCAAACACGAAATCATCCTGTGCGTGGCCAACGTCTCGCGCAGTGCCCAGGCCGTGGAGCTGGACCTGTCGGCCTACGTCGGCATGGTGCCGGTGGAGATGCTCGGTGGTAACGCGTTTCCGCCCATTGGCCAGTTGAATTTCCTGCTGACCCTACCGCCCTACGGTTTCTACTGGTTCGGTCTGGCGGCGGAAAACCAGATGCCGAGCTGGCACGTCGAGCCGGCACAGAGCCTGCCGGACTTCACCACACTGGTGCTGAAAAAGCGTATGGAGGAACTGCTCGAGGCGCCGTCCCGGGCAACCCTCGAACAGGCGATCCTGCCGAGCTGGCTGCAGAACCGCCGCTGGTTCGCCGGCAAGGACGCTGCCATCGAACACGTGAAGCTGGCCTACGGCGTGCGCTTCGGCGATGCGCAGCATCCGGTGCTGCTCAGCGAAATCGAAGTGCAGAGCGGCGGGCAGTCCAGTCGTTATCAATTGCCGTTCGGCTTTATTTCCGAAGATCAGGTCGGGCCGGCGTTGCCGCAGCAATTGGCCCTGGCGCGGGTGCGTCGGGTGCGTCAGGTCGGGCTGATTACCGATGCGTTCAGTCTTGAAGCGTTTATTCGCGCAGTGCTGCAAGGCATGCAGTCCGGGACGGTGCTGGAATCCAGTGATGGCGAGATTCGTTTCGAGGCAACGCCTGAGCTGGAAAAACTCGGTCTCGGCGCGGAATCCGAAGTGCGCTATCTGTCCGCCGAGCAATCCAACAGTTCGGTGGTGATCGGTAACAGTCTGGTGCTCAAGCTGATCCGCAAAGTCGCTTCTGGCGTACACCCGGAACTGGAGATGAGCGCTTACCTGACCGCGGCCGGATTTGCCAATATCTCACCGCTGCTCGGCTCGGTGATTCGCCGCGACGGGAAGGGCGAAGACAATCTGCTGATGATTGCGCAGGGCTACTTGAGCAATCAGGGCGACGCCTGGGAATGGACACAGAACAACCTCGAACGGGCGCTGCGCGATGAACTGGCCGACGCCGTTTCCGAACAGGCGCAACACTACAATGCCTTGGGTGAGTTGAAGGATTTCGCCGGCATGCTCGGCCAGCGTCTGGGGGAAATGCATCAGGTGCTGGCAGCGCCGAGCGACAACAAGGACTTCGCACCGCAACTCAGTTCGACCAAGGACGCGCAGGCGACCGGCAAGGATGTCGCGGCTCAGGTCGAGCACGCGCTGAAGCTGCTCAAGCAACATCAGGGTGAACTCGACGCGACGGATCAGAAGCTGGTCGGTCGCTTGCTCGACCACAAGAAAACCATCCTGGCCCATGTGCAGGAACTGGCGAAGCAGTCCGTTGGCGGCCTGCGGATTCGCGTGCATGGCGACCTGCATTTGGGGCAGGTGCTGGTGATCAAGGGCGACGCTTACCTGATCGACTTCGAAGGCGAACCGGCGCGGCCATTGGCCGAACGCCGAGGCAAGCACAGTCCGTACAAGGATGTCAGCGGGGTGCTGCGTTCCTTCGACTATGCCGCCGCCATGGCCCTGAATGTGCACAACGTCGACAACAGCCCCGAGGCCGAAGCCGCGCGTCGGCGGGTCACGGAGCGTTACCTGCGCGAAGCCCGGGAAGCATTTCTCCAGGCATATCGCCAAGCGGCAGCTAGTCTTGATCATGCCTGGCAAGATCCTGAAGGTGCCGACGCCGCACTGGCGTTGTTCGGTCTGGAGAAAGCGGCCTACGAAGTGGCCTATGAAGCCGAAAATCGCCCCACCTGGCTGCCCGTGCCGTTGCACGGTCTGTATGGGTTATTGACGGGGCTGGAACCCTTTTCCGATCTTGATGGAGAGTAGTCATGAGTTTCTCGAACAGGGAACAGGGTCACGCTAAAGAAAGATTGCTGCCCACTGCAAAAGATATCGATGCATTGGTGCGCGCAGAACATCAAGACCCGTTTTCCATTCTTGGCCCCCACGGCGATGGCGCCGGGGGGCAGTTTATCCGGGCGTATCTGCCCGGCGCGTTGAGCGTTTCGGTGCTGGACAAAAACACTGGCGAAGAGCTTGGTCCGCTGGACGCCACCGAAACGCCGGGGCTGTTCGTCGGGCATTTCGAGGGCGTACGGCCTTACCTGTTGCGCACCCGCTGGGCCGGTGGCGAACAGGTCGCCGAAGATCCCTACAGCTTTGGCCAGTTGCTCGGTGAAATGGACTTGTATCTGTTCGCCGAAGGCAACCATCGCGATCTCAGCAGTTGCCTCGGCGCACAGTTGAAAACCGTCGAGGGCGTCGATGGCGTGCGGTTTGCCGTGTGGGCACCGAATGCCCGGCGGGTGTCGGTGGTCGGCGACTTCAACGTCTGGGACGGGCGTCGGCATCCGATGCGTCTGCGGCATCCGTCCGGGGTCTGGGAGCTGTTTATTCCGCGCCTGCAAGCGGGGGAGCTGTACAAGTACGAAATCCTCGGTGTCCACGGCATCCTGCCGCTGAAGGCCGATCCGATGGCGCTGGCCACCAGCTTGCCGCCGGACACTGCGTCAAAAGTCGCCTCGCCGTTGCAGATCGACTGGCAGGATCAGGACTGGATGACCGGCCGCCGCGAGCGCCAGCAACACAATGCGCCGCTGTCGATCTATGAGCTGCATGCTGGATCCTGGCAGTGCGAGCTGGACGATCTGGGAGAGGTTGCCCGTCAGTACACCTGGCCGGAGCTGGCCGAGCGACTGATTCCCTATGTCAAGGAACTGGGCTTTACCCACATCGAACTGATGCCGATCATGGAGCACCCGTTCGGTGGTTCCTGGGGCTATCAGTTGTTGTCGCAATTCGCGCCGAGCGCTCGTTACGGCACGCCGGACGAATTCGCGGCGTTCATCAACGCCTGCCATCAGGCTGACATCGGGGTGATTCTCGACTGGGTGCCGGCGCATTTTCCGACCGATACCCATGGTCTGGCGCAGTTCGACGGCACCGCGCTGTACGAATACGGCAACCCGCTGGAAGGCTTTCATCAGGACTGGGACACGCTGATCTACAATCTGGGCCGCACCGAAGTGCATGGCTACATGCTGGCGTCGGCACTGCACTGGCTGAAGCATTTCCACGTCGATGGCCTGCGGGTCGATGCAGTGGCGTCAATGCTCTACCGCGACTATTCGCGCAAGGCCGGCGAGTGGGTGCCCAATCGTCATGGCGGCCGGGAGAATCTGGAGGCCATCGACTTCCTTCGTCACCTGAACGATGTGGTGGCGCTGGAGGCACCGGGAGCGCTGGTGATTGCCGAGGAGTCCACCGCGTGGCCGGGTGTCAGCCAGAGTACCCAACAGGGCGGGCTCGGTTTTGCCTACAAGTGGAACATGGGCTGGATGCACGATTCGCTGCATTACATCCAGCAGGATCCGGTGTACCGCGCCCATCATCACAACGAGTTGAGTTTCGGTCTGGTGTACGCCTGGTCCGAGCGTTTCATCCTGCCGATCTCCCACGATGAAGTGGTACACGGCAAGCACTCGCTGATCGACAAGATGCCCGGCGACCGCTGGCAGAAGTTCGCCAACCTGCGTGCCTATCTGAGCTTCATGTGGACCCATCCGGGCAAGAAACTGTTGTTCATGGGCTGCGAGTTCGGCCAGTGGCGCGAGTGGAATCACGATCAGCAGCTGGATTGGTATCTGCTGCAGTATTCCGAGCACAAAGGCGTGCAGAAACTGGTTGGCGACCTGAATCGCTTGTACCGCGAAGAACCGGCGCTGCATGAGCAGGACGATGCACCGCAAGGGTTCCAGTGGTTGATCGGTGACGATGCGATCAACAGCGTCTATGCGTGGCTGCGCTGGAGCAAGGCGGGGACGCCGGTGCTGGTGGTGGCCAACTTCACGCCGGTGCCGCGTCAGTCGTATCGGGTGGGTGTGCCGTTTGCCGGACGCTGGAAGGAGTTGCTCAACAGTGATGCCGACACCTATGCGGGTTCCAACTATGGCAACGGTGGCGGGGCGTATGCCGAAGAGGTGCCCAGCCACGGCCAGGCGTTGTCGCTGGAGCTGAATCTGCCGCCGCTGGCGGTGTTGATCCTCAAGCCGGAGGGGTAGGCCAGACACCGTTAACCCCGCTGCGGTTCGGCGATTCGGCTGGCCAGTCGAATCGTCGATCCGCAGCTCCCACAAGGTCCTTCATGATCCGGATATCACCAGCGCATCCGCACCCCCAGACTGCCGATCAACCCGTTCAGATCATTGTCATCCACATCACTGCTGTAGTCGGCGCTGACGTACAGGCTCACGGTCGGCGTGACCTTTGCCACCAGACCCAAGCCCAATTCCACCGTCGATGACTTGCGACTGCTGCTGATCTTGTCCACTTGATCGAGGGTCACCGTGTTGCCGGTGTACACCGTGTGCCAGAGGTTGGTGCGCACGTAGGGTTCCACGGGCAGGCCGCTGAGGTCGTAACTGCCTTTGAGGCGCGCTCCGACCCGGCCGCTCCAGGACGAAAGATCGCTGGACGATGCATGGCCTGAGCCGGCGTAAGGCGTGTCGAGGGTAATTCGCTGATTGATCAATTGCGCCTGCGGTTCAACCACCCAGTTTTCGCCCAGGCCGATCGGGAAGCCGCCTTCCACGGAGAACGTCAGCGCGCTGCCTTCGGTGGCCAGGCGCGCGCCTTGTTCATTGCGACTGAACCCGCTGACCCGGCCACCGCTGGCTGACAGGTCGACGTGCCAGCCTTCGGACCCGGTCAGGCTGTAATAGGCGCCGAGGCTCTGGCCTTGCAGGTTGAGGATATCGGTGGTCGGGTCGGCGAGAGCGCTGTTGACGATCAGCCCGCTGCCATTTGCCAGAATCCGCGTGGTGCCACCGATCAATCCGAACCGCTGGGTCGGCCCGCCGCTGCCTTGCAGAGTCAAGACCGGTGGCCCTTTGATTGCTGTGGAACCGGAAGCCGTAAATCCCGGGCCGAAGGCATCGGGTTGTGCCTGACGATCAGATTGTCCGTAAAGCTGATCCCAGGCCGAGGGTGCCGGATCCTCGGTAATCAGGTTCGAGCCGCGCAGGTCGGGGCGCGGACTTGTACGCGGCGGATCGGGGGTGATGATGGTTTCAGGCAGGGTCAGGACGGCGACGTCCTGCCGATACCAGGGCGAGGTTTCGTCCGCCGCAGGGCCGGCCTGCGCCTCCATGGACGAACACAGCAGGAGGGAGCTTGAAACGGTGCAGAAGGTGATTTTGATCTCTTGTGAAGTGAGTGAGGTTTTCATGAACGTCTGCCTTGCTATCGCATGCGGTGTCTCGCCTTGGCGTCTCTCCTACCCGAATGAGGGGCGACCGAATGGAGCGAGGCGAACCTTGGGGGCTCGTTTTCACGAATCTCCGGGGGCTCGCCCCGGGTAGTGTTTCCGGGGGTAGTAAGGTAGAGCTAAGAAGACCGCTGACACTGCGTCAAGAAAATGAACGATGAGTGGTTGATCTCGAACGGAAGTCGCAAGCTTTTGTTTTTACGTATTTATATAAGCTCTTGTTTGTAGGGTGAATCGCTGCCTCAGCCGTTCGAGTGAGGCCGACCGCAGCCGACAGTCGGTCTGTCACGGGGGCGCTTCGACGTGCCCGCTCCATTGAAACGCCACCGGGCTGTCAATAGTGCGCTTACAAATGCACCTCGACGGCCAGCGGCAGGTGATCGGAGAGATGCGTCCAGGGTTTGCTGCCGAGAATCTGCGGATCGTGACTGCTGGCATTGCGCAGGTAGACCCGGTCCAGTCGCAACAGCGGAAAGCGTGCGGGGTAGGTCTTGGCCGGCCGGCCGTGATGACGTTCGAAGGCTTCATGCAGGTAGTCGCGACGGGCGAGGGCGACGTTGCCCTGCATTTGCCAGTCGTTGAAATCGCCGGCGATGATCACTGGCGCATCGTCTGGCAGGGATTCGAGCAACTGACAGAGCAGCTGCAACTGCAATTGCCGATGGCTTTCGAGCAGGCTCAGGTGCACGCAGATGGCATGCACTTCGGCATGTCCCGGCACATCCAGTATGCAGTGCAACAACCCGCGTCGTTCCGGGCCGGTGATCGAGACGTCGAGATTGCGATATTCGCGGATCGGATATTTCGACAACAGGGCGTTGCCATGATGCCCGTCGGGATAGACCGCATTACGGCCGTAGGCAAAATCGCTCCACATGCTGTCGGCGAGGAATTCGTACTGCGAGGTCTGCGGCCAATCGTTGTAGCGACTGGAATGCCGCTCGTGCTCGCCTACCACTTCCTGAAGGAACACCAGGTCGGCACGGGTACTGCGCACGGCCTCACGCAGCTCGGGAAGAATGAAACGCCGATTGAGTGCGGTGAAACCCTTGTGTGTATTGACCGTCAGCACGCGCAGGCGATGGATGACGGAGGGGTTCAAGGGTTGTGCGTCGATGGCATGACGCTTGGGGTCGCTGGACACGGTCACTCCTCTGAATCATGACTGCCTGTTCATGCGACTGGCCGGGAGGGCGGGCAGTTCACTTTGAGTGAGGTGCCCGCGGCCGTTGATCACTCTACGAAAACGATCTCATAGGGCAAACGCATGCGCTCCAGAATAGCCTTGGGCAACAGCGGCGCAATGCCGATCGCCGGTTCGCCATTGAGCTGACTGGCGTAGGCATGAGTGGCGTGGCTCTTGCGCGCGACGGTCCAGGTGTCGAGGCGCAGCTTGCGTGCGCGGTGCCAGGGAATCTGTGCCTGATCGCGCTCCGGCCAGTGCCAGGCCCAGACCGGCACATCGTGGTAGGCCGCGCCGACCTGGCGGGCAGCCTCGGCGCTGGCCCGGCCGACCACTTCATGATCGTCGGTGCCGTCTTCGCGCCAGGTGCTGAACACCACGTCGCCGGGGCGCAGGTAACGGGAGATGAACCCGGTCAACAGGGCTTCCTGGTCGAGCAGGGCATTGTCGGTGAAGCCGCCGCGGACCCATTTCAGGCTGTGCATCGGCAAGCCCAGGCGACGCAAGGCCTCGACGCTTTCCTGAGGGCGAAATACGCTCAGGCGTTTCTCCGACCACTGACGCGAACCGGGATGGCTGGCGCTGCCATCGGTGATCGACAGCAATTGCAGGGGATGACCCAGGCTGCACAGCAGTTGCAGCAGGCCCCCGCAGGTGACCACTTCGTCGCCGGGGTGAGGGGCGATGACCACGGCGCGGGCGCCGGCCGGGACCAGATTATGGGTGCTGATGACGGGAATGTTGTCGAGTTGCGCCGCCCTGTTCCAGATTTGTGCAGGCAGGCCGCTTTCATTGAGGGATAACGGTTTCATGGGGCAGGACATCCTTGTGGTGTCGGGCCTTCCGTCGCGCACGGCCACGCGTGCTTGACCCTTGAAGGCTGGTTGATAACCCGGCAGCGCTCCGAACCCTGGATTGCCGCGATGCAGAGTATTGCTCAAGACCGGCGATTCGTCGCGCCGCCGATCAATCTGATCCGCTTTTTTTTATTCAGTCTGTGCCAGCTGTCGCAGATAGTCGCCGAAGCCACCGCGTGCGCGACTGTCGAGACGGGCGCTGGTGACGACTTGCGGCCGATGACTCCAGGCGATGCTGGCCCCGCAACGTTCCAGTTGACGCACCAGTTGCACGTCTTCGTCGCAGGCCAGGGGCTCGAACCCGCCGGCGCGCCGGTAGGCCTGCGCGCTGACTCCCAGGTTGGCGCCATGGATGTGCCGGTGCCCATCGCGGGCCTGGTAGTGGCGGTGATAATGAATCTGCGCCGCGTCATCCAGGGAATCCTGCCAGTGCTCGACCGTCACGGTGCCGCATACCGCGTCGACCCCCAGTCCAAGCTGTGCCACCAGCCAGTCGTCGGCGACACGGCTGTCCGCGTCCGAACAGGAGATCCAGCGCGCACCCCGCTCAAGCAGGTGTTGTGCGCCGCAGGCTCGCGCCTTGCCGACATTGCGCGCGTCGATGTTCAGCGTCAGGACCGGGTACTGACTGACGACCTCTGCCGAGCGGTCGGTGCAACTGTCGAGCACCACCAGCACCTCGACCGGCTCGCCACCCAGCAGGGTATGGGCGGCAGCGCGCAGGGCCGCCCGCAGGCAGTCATCGAGCCGTTCCTCCTCGTTGTGCGCAGGGATCAGGATACCGATCATCGCAGGCCCTCCAGCGTGGCCACGGAACGGGGATCGCGACTCCACACTTCCAGCAGGAAATCCGCTTCCTGGTGCAGCACCAGTCGCGGCAGGTGCAACTGTTCGTGGATCAGGTCGTGCACCTGGCGCGCATTGAGCGGGCAGCCCTCGATGGCCGGCCGCCAATGACAGGCCAGCAACTGCCCGTCGGCGGTCAGGGAGTCAGTGATCCGGCGGATCACAGCGGTCAGATCCTGCCGATCCAGGTAATAGCCGATTTCGCTGAAAACGATCAGGTCGAACTGCTCATCGGGCCAGTCCCCCGGCAGACGACATTGCCGGACTTCGGTATGTTCGTACAGGCTCAACCGGGTGCGTGCCAGATTCACCGCCGCGCTACTGGTGTCGCAGCACAACAGCCGGTCGCAGCGCTCGGCCAGGGCTGCGCTCAGTTCGCCGTTGGCGCAACCCGGTTCGAAGATTGCCCGATAGCGCGGCCGGGGCAGGGCTGCCAGGGTGGCCAGACGTTTGCGTTGCTCGTACCAGCGCTGACGAAATCCCCAAGGGTCATTGTTGTCGGCGAACAACCCCTCGAAGTAACGATCCTCGACGCTCACAGAAACACCACTTCAAACGGTTGCAGCAGTCGGTCGAGCACATGCGGCGGGAGAACCGGCGCCAGGCACGCGCTGGGATCGCCTTCCAGCTGACTGGCGAAGGCGTGCACGGCATGACGTTTGCGCGCCACCTGCATTTTTGTCAGGGCGACTTTTCGCGCCCGCTCCCAAGGCACTTTGGCGTCTTCCGGGTCTGCCCAGTGCCAGGTCCAGACCGGCAGTTCGTGGCAAATCGCCCCCACGCGCCGGGCCGCTTCGACACTGGCCCGCCCGACGGCTTCATGGTCGCTGTGGCCGTCCTCGCGCCAAGTGGTGAAGACCACGTCGCCGGCTTGCAGATAGCCTGTCAGATAGTCGCAGAGTGAAGACTCGCGGGCCGCCACTTGGGTGTCGGGGAAGCCGCCGCGAAGCCATTGCAACTGATGCATCGGCAGGCCGAGGCGGCGCAAGGCCTCGGCGGATTCCTGCGGACGTACCACGCTCAAGCGTTCCACGGGCCAGCGTGCAGATCCGGGATGACTGGCGCTGCCGTCCGTGACCGAAATCAGTTGCAGCACACGCCCTGCAGCGGCGAGCCGTTGCAGGAGACCGCCGCAGCCCAGCACTTCGTCATCTGGATGAGGCGCGATGACCACGGCCCGTGAGCCCGGTGGTACGAGGTCAAGAATGTCGATGCTGTCCAGCGCCGCCAACTGACGGGACGCTTGCCATTGCTCCAGACTCGTGCCCTGGCCGACGATCGGATTGTTTTTCATAACGCCCATGCCTCAGCCGGTTGCCGGGCGATCAGTTGGCCGAGTGAGGCGAGGTCGCGTTCGGCATGGCTCTGGCGCAGATACACCGGGAGGTCGGCGATCAGTTGCGCGAAATGTCGATCCTTGCAAAACGGCCCGGCCCCCAGCGCGTGCCCGGTATCACGGATGATCTGTTCGGCAGCTTGCTCGACCACCGCACGGACCCGCCGCGCCAGCAATTCGGCGTTGGCCTGAGGGTGACAGTCAATGTCCAGCGCGCTGACGCGCAGGACCTGGGCAGCAGCCTGCAACGCGGCGTCGACCGCACCCAGACTGACCAGTGCGTAGGGCTCTTCGCGTCTGGCGCAATGCCGGTGCAGGCGTTCGGCAATTTCCCGCGCGGCACCGTACCAGCAGGCGGCGATGCCGATGCCGCCGTGCCAGAACCCCGGTCGTTGCAGGTAATCCCCGGGGTTGCCGATGGCCTGCGCCTCGACATTGTCGAACAGCACCTCGACGCTTTCGGTGGCCGCCATGCCGATGGCTTGCCAGCCTTGGTCGGTGACGGTCACACCTGATTGATCGAGCGCCACCGCTACCAGTTGCTGACGATCGTCGTCATCCCAGGCGGTGAGCAGCGCATGGCTGAGCACTGCCGCCCCGGAACACCACGCCTTGCGCCCGTGCAATCGCACCATATGCCCCGCAGGCGTGACCCGGACCCGTGCCTGCGGTGGTTCGGCCGCCCACATGCCCCACGTGCTGCCGGGGGTTGGCGAACCGCCCAGTTGTTCGATGATGGCCAGCGCATCGGTATGGCCTTCGTAGAGTTTGCACAACCCCAGATCATGGCCGCCGACCTCGGCCAGCCGTTGCCAGCGTTCCAGCGTGCGACCGCTGCCGGGCAACGGCAGACGATCCAGTCCCGCCTCGACCATCTCCCGCAGGCAGCGTCCAAGGGCGGCGGTATCGCCATAGTCCGGTGTACGCAGTGCCAGATAGTCGGACAGCTCCATGTCAGTCTTCCTCTTCCCGTTGCAGCTCGAACAACAACAGCGAGCGCCCGGTGACCGAGTACTCGTGGCCGAATTCGAAGCGTTCCTGGCCACGAATCGAAGGTTGATTGGTGTCGACCATGCAGGTCCAGAAACTGCCCTCGGGCACTTCCGGCAAAGTGAAGTTGACGATGTCGTGATGGGCGTTGACCACCAGCAGCAACGTCGCGTCGGCGCCCTTGCGGCGGATGCCGGTTTCCTGGGCACGGCCATCGAGCAGCATGCCGAGACAACGGTTGTGCGCATCGTGCCAGTGCTCGGTGGTCATCTCCGTGGCGTCCGGTGCCAGCCAGGTCACGTCCTTGACCCCGATGTCTTCGTTGTATTCGCCGACCAGAAAACGCCCGCGGCGCAGGATCGGATACGCCAGGCGCAACTTGATCAGGCGCTTGACGAATTTCAGCAGCGCCTTGCCGTCTTCGCTCAGGTCCCAGTTGACCCAGCCAATCTCGCTGTCCTGGCAGTATGCGTTGTTATTGCCATCCTGGGTGCGGGCGAATTCGTCGCCGGCTACCAGCATTGGCGTGCCCTGGGCCAAAAGCAGCGTGGCGAAGAAGTTGCGCATCTGCCGGTGGCGCAGCGCATTGATTTCCGGATCGTCGGTGGGGCCTTCGACGCCGTGGTTCCAGGACAGGTTGTTGTTGCTGCCGTCCTGATTGTTTTCGTCGTTGGCCTCGTTGTGCTTGTCGTTGTAGGACACCAGATCGTTGAGGGTGAAACCGTCGTGGGCGGTGACGAAATTCACCGATGAGTAAGGACGCCGACCACGCTGGTTGAACATTTCCCCGGAGGCCGTCATGCGGCTGGCGAAGTCGGCGAGCTGGCCGTCGTCACCTTTCCAGAAGGCGCGCACGGTGTCGCGGAACTTGTCGTTCCATTCGACCCAGCCTGGCGGGAAGTTACCAACCTGATAACCGCCCGGACCACAATCCCAAGGCTCGGCGATCATTTTCACCTGACGCAGTACCGGATCCTGGCGGCAAGCAACCAGGAAACTGTGACGTTCATCGAAACCGTCGTGATAGCGACCGAGAATGGTCGCCAGATCGAAACGGAAGCCGTCGACGTGCATTTCGCTGGCCCAATAGCGCAGCGAGTCGGTGACCATTTGCAGCACACACGGATGGCTGAGGTCGAGGGTGTTACCGGTACCGGAATCGTTGATGTAAAAGCGCTTGTCGTCCGGCATCAATCGATAGTACGAGGCGTTGTCGATCCCGCGCATCGACAGGGTCGGGCCTTGTTCGTTGCCTTCGGCAGTGTGGTTGTAGACCACGTCGAGGATGACTTCGAGATTGGCTTCGTGCAGGTGCGCGACCATCTCCTTGAATTCTGCAATCTTGCCGCTGGCCAGGTAGCGCGGGTCCGGGGCGAAGAACGCAATGCTGTTGTAGCCCCAGTAATTGGTCATGCCTTTGTGCAGCAGGTGCTGGTCGTTGACGAAAGCGTGGATTGGCAACAGTTCGACGGTCGATACACCCAGTTTGCGGATGTGTTCGAGCACGTCGTCGACCATCAGCCCGGCAAACGTCCCACGCACATTTTCCGGCACCGACGGGTGGCGCATGCTGATGCCGCGCACGTGGGTCTCGTAAATGATCGTCTTGTCCCACGGCACGCTGACGCGATGGTCGTTGCCCCAGGTGTGCGCCGGGTCGATGACTTTACATTTGGGCACGTAGGGCGCGCTGTCGCGTTCATCGAAACTGAGGTCGGCATCCGGGTGGCCGATGGTGTAGCCGAACAGCGCTTCGGACCATTTCAACTCGCCCACCAGTTGTTTGGCGTACGGGTCGATCAGCAACTTGTTGTGATTGAAGCGATGTCCGTTGGCCGGGTCGTACGGACCGTAGACCCGGTAGCCATAGATCAGCCCCGGATGCGCATCGGGCAGATAGCCGTGGTAGATCTCGTCGGTGTATTCCGGCAGTTCGATGCGTTCGAGTTCGACCTCGCCGGCATCGTCGAAAATGCACAGTTCGACCCGGGTGGCGTTGGCGGAAAACAGCGCAAAGTTCACCCCCAGACCATCCCAGGTTGCGCCGAGCGGGAAGGGCAGACCTTCACGGATTCGCGAGGGTTCGGGGTGCGCGGCGGGCTCGGCTTTCTTTGGACGGGTCATAGGTGCTCCTGCAAAAAAATCGGGGGTGGTTTTTTTCGAGGACGAGTCAGCCCTCGGTGGCGAGCGAACTCGCCACACGGTTACTCAAATCAATGGTTCGGGGAGCGTCAGACCGCAGGCGGCTTGCGCGGCGCGCGGGGCTTTTTCTCGGTGGCTTTTTCGCCCGGGGGAATCACTTTGGCGACACCGGCAGGCTTGGCCTTGGTCGTCGTGGCCTTGGGTTTGGCAGCGGGTGCCTTGACATCGACGGCTTTGCCGGTGGCGGTCTTGCCAGCGGTTTTACTGCCGGCGGCTTTCGGCGATTTCTTGGGCGCCAATGCCTCGGCTTCGGCCAGTTTGCGCGCCATCTCCCAGTGGCGGGCGTCCTGACCCTCGGGTTTTCCTTCCGATTCCCAGATCTGATAGGCGAATTCGCGGATGCGTTTATCGTCGGTACTCATCGCAATGCTCCTGAACTGAACTCATGCTTCTAGAAGTGTTGGATAAACAGATTGACCGGGAAGTCCCCCAGCGCAGCGCTGACCTCCAGCTCCCTGTTTTTTGTGACTGCGGTGCTCGAAAAAAGTCCCTTCAGATTTTCGTCGGAGGCGGCGAACGGTAATTCAACCCGCGTATCGCCCCAGCGCAGCGCATCGACCTGCGGCACGGCACCGTTTTCCAGCAGGGTTGCGCAACGGATCGGCACGATGACGATGGCCCGTTGCCCCTCGTGCTCGCGGGCAAACGCGAGCACGTTGTGCGCCTGGCTGCCCAGCACCTCGAGGGCCTGGTACGAACCCTGACGAAACAACTGGGCGTAGTCGGCGCGCAGGCGCAGCACCTCGGCGATCAATGCTTGCTTGACTCGTCCGTCGCGCCAGTTCACCAGCGGTTCCTGAACCGGCCCGGGTGCTTCCAGCGCCTGCTGCCTGGCGGCGTAGTCCACTGGCCGGCGGTTGTCCGGATCCACCAGGCTGAAGTCCCAGCGTTCATTGCCCTGATACAGATCCGGCACCCCCGGCACCGTCATGTGCAGCAAGGTTTGCGCCAGACTGTTGAGGGCGCCGGCAGCGGCAATACTGTTGGCGCTCTTGGCCAGCGCCCCGCGCAGCAGCTCGCCTTCGGGCGCCAGCAACAGCCGCTCGGTGAATGACTGGGCGGCGTTTTCGTAAGCCTCGTTCGGCGCACTCCAACTGCTTTGCAACTTGGCTTCGCGCAGAGCCTTTTGCTGCCATTGCCAGATGCGTCTGGCGTACTCAGCGAATCCGCCGTGGTCATCGCCGCGCAATTGCAGCGGCCAACTGCCGAGCAGCGCTTGATAGAGGATCAATTCGTCAGCGGCCGACGGCATCTGATCGTCATTGCGCAGCGGCCGGGCGAGGGCGCGCCACAGCTCGACCTGTTCGGCGTACCAGTGGCTGCGCTCGCTGAGCACGGCCAATCGTGCGCGAGTGTCTTCGCCGCGTTTGTGATCGTGGGTGGCGGTGGCCAGCAGGTTGTCGGGGAATGTCGCCAGGCGTTGCTGGTTTGTCGCATGAAAGTCGCTGACCGGGGCGCTGAACTGTTCGGTGTTGTAGCCCACGTCATTGCGCGACAGCAGCACTGCCGAGCGATACAGCGCGGTGTCTTCCACGGCCTTGGCGGCAGCGGGCGAGGTGAGTTGCTGAAAGCGCACGCAGGCGTGGCGCAGGAGCTTGCGCGAACGCCCACGGGGTTTGCGCCGCCATGGCTGGCCGCCGAGCCAGCCGGCCACAGACTCAAGCACCGGCCAGTCGCTTTCGCTCAGTGCCTGACGCGCACCGTCCATGGCTTGCTGGAAAAACACGTCGTCCTGCGTCGTACGACCCATTGCACTGATGTAGGTGCGATACACCGGGAAGTGCACGATCAGCGCCTGCAACACCCGGCGGATCGAGCCGAGCGTGAGGTCACGGGTCATCAGGTCGTCCCGCGCCACTTGCAACAGCGCCTGGGCAACGCTTTCGCAGTCGCTGGCCAGAGAACCGTTGAGGATTTGCTGGCGCGCCAGTTGGGCTTCTTCGATGAACGCGGCGGGGCGCTCGGTGCGGCGTTGCCACAAGTCACCGAGCACGTGTTCGCCGTCCGGGTCGTGTTGCAGCAGCGACAGCTGGTTCATGAACTCGTAACCGGTGCTGCCATCCACCGCCCAGTCGGCGTGCAGGGTTTCGCCAGCCCCGAGAATTTTCTCGACGTAGATCGGCAAGTGTCGCCCGGGTGCCAGAAAATCGAGGCGTCGCCGTAACTTGCGGCAGTAACCCCGTGGATCGGCGAGGCCGTCGACGTGGTCGATGCGTAAACCGTCGATCAGGCCTTCTTCGATCAACTGGAAGATCTTGCCGTGGGTCGCTTCGAATACCGCAGGCCGCTCGACCCGCAGGCCGCCGAGTTCGTTGATGTCGAAGAAGCGCCGCCAGTTGATGTCGTCCGCCGCCGTGCGCCAGCTCGCCAGACGATAGCTTTGCCGCTCCAGCAATTGATGCAGGCGCTGGAAGCCGTCTTCGGTCTTGGAGTCGTAGCGCGTGAGATGGTGCTCAATGGCTTGCAGGATGTGCGGGTCGCTGGCCAGTTGCTGGAGTTCTTCCTTGAGCGATATTGACAGCGAGCGGGCATCGGTCTGGTAGCTGAGGCTGCTGAAGCGGTCCGCCAGCGACTTGAGGGCTTCGTTTGCCGGCTCATCGGGCTTGAGCAGTTCGCCGTAATCGCCGGGGCAGATCGGGAAGTGATGCTCGTAATGCTCGACGTGGAAGGTGCCGGATTCGGCGTTGAACACCAGCGGCAGTGTGCCGTCCTGCAACGCA
Organism: Pseudomonas sp. 58(2021); assembly: GCF_017491585.1. NCBI lineage: Bacteria > Pseudomonadati > Pseudomonadota > Gammaproteobacteria > Pseudomonadales > Pseudomonadaceae > Pseudomonas > Pseudomonas sp. 58(2021). Next base: position 335,668 of record NZ_JAFGYZ010000003.1, on the reverse strand, counting down.
ATGCCGTAATCGGTGCCGAGGAAAGGCAGCAGCAACTGGCCTTCCATCAACGGGTCGGGCGAGTGCCATTGAATGTCGAAGAACTCGCCATAGGGGCTGAGCCGGCCCCATTCCAGCAGATCGAGCCACCAAGGATTGTCACCGCCGCCCACTGCCATGTGATTGGAGACGATGTCGAGGATCAGCCCCATTTCGTGTTCGCGCAAGGCCGCGACCAGTCGGCGCAGCGCCGGTTCGCCACCCAGTTCGGGATTGACCCGGGTCGGGTCGACCACGTCGTAGCCGTGCATGGAGCCGGCGCGGGCAGCGAGCAGCGGCGAGGCGTAAATATGGCTGATGCCGAGCCGGGCAAAGTACGGCACCAGCGGCACCGCCTCATCGAGGGTGAAGCCCTTGTGAAACTGCAGGCGCACCGTGGCTCTCAAGGTCTGGTTTTGTACTGCACTCATTGGTCACGCTCGGCGGCTTGCAGGCGGGCACAGGCCAGCAGCTCGAGGCGTCGCGCAGCATCGACGCCATCGAGCAGCGTTTCGCTGTTGCCGGGCAAGCGTCGCGACCAGTTCGGATGAGTGTCGATGGTGCCGGGCAGGTTGGCCTGTTCGTCCAGGCCCAGCGCGTCTTCCAGTGGCAGCAGCACCAGCGGCGCGCGGGTGTGGCCGAGGAAACGCACAGCGGCGTCGACTACCTGATCGGCCTCGTGGGATTCCTCGCGAAAGTTTTGCGGGTCCTGACTCAAGGCGCCGCGCAGGCCTTCACGCTCGCGTTCGCGGTAGCGGCGCCAGTCGATTTCGCCGTTGGCGTCGATCAGCCCGAGTCGCGAATTCCAGTCGATATCCCGGCCATGCCACCAGCCATTGAGCGTCGGCAGATCGTGGGTGCTGGTGGTGGCCAAAGCGTTGTCCGGCCAGTCGAGGATCGGTTTGAAATGGGTGTTGTCCTGTTCGAACAACAGCACGCGCATGCCGAGCATGGCCCGGGCGATCAGCTTTTCGCGCAGGCCATCGGGCACGGTGCCGAGGTCTTCGCCCAGCACAATCGCCTGATGGCGGTGGGATTCGAGGGTCAGCAAGCGCAGCAGGTCGTCCACCGGGTAATACAGATACGCGCCGTCCGCCGGCGCTGAACCGTTGGGAATCACCCACAGCCGTTGAAGGCCCATGACATGGTCGATGCGCAAACCACCCGCATGAGCGAAGTTGGCGCGCAGCATGTCGATGAAGGCTCGAAAGCCATTGCGTACCAGACCTTCCGGGGAGAACGCCGAGATACCCCAACCCTGGCCGGAGCGATTGAGGATGTCCGGTGGTGCACCGACGGTCAGCGACGCCAACAGTTCATCCTGAAAACTCCAGGCCTGGCTGCCGGCGCCGTCGGCACCCACGGCCAGGTCGGCAATCAGACCGATGCCCATGCCGGCGCTGCAGGCGGCGGTCTGGGCGCGCTCCAGGCAACGGTGGATCAGCCATTGGCAGAACGCGAAATAACTGATGCGCTCGGCGTATTCTTCGGCAAACGCGCCGAGTGCGGCGCCGCGCGGGTCGTGCCAGTGTTCCGGCCATTGGCGCCAATCGAGACTTTCGCCACGGGCGGCACGCATTTCCTGAATAGCTTCGAAGCGGCAGTGGTTTTCCAGCGCTTCTCCGCCGGCATCGCGGAAACTGGAGAAATCGGCATGCAGCGGATGTTCGCCGCTGATGAAACCGTCATACAGGGCTTGCAGCAGTTTCAGTTTGGCATCGGCCGCTTTCGGCCAGTCGGTCAGGGGCAGCTCTTCAAGCTGCTTGAATTGATCGGCCAGGCCGGCCGCCTCAATCGCATCGCGCAGCGCACGCTCACCGAGAACGGCACCCGGCGCCGCGTAGAGCGGATTGAGAAACAGCCGACTGGACGGCGAGTAAGGGCTGTAGCGCCCGGTATCGGCGCTGAACATCGCGTGCAGCGGGCTGATCGCCAAGGCATCGGCGCCGCGCTCGCCGGCCACCCGGGCCAGTTCTTCCAGGGCCTGAGTGTCGCCGAAACCGCCATCGCCGGGGCGGCGCAAGCCATAAAGCTGCACGCTCAGCCCCCACACGCGAGGGATCGGGTTGTCCACCGCGTCACCCACGCTGAAGCAGCGTTGCGGTGCCACGGCGAGAGTGAACTGCTGATCGGCGATGTGCACTTGCTGGTAGCCGACCGGAATCTCGCCGGGCAGCACGGCCCGGGCATCCAGCTTAAGGCTCAGTCGCGAGCCGTCCTCAAGGTGAATCTCGCATGGGGTCTCGGGTTCGAAATAGCGGGCCAGATCCACGCCCACGCCGACATCGGCAGTGAGCAGCGGCGGTAGCTGGCGATTTTCCTGTACCTGTTGCAGTTCGAGCAGGCTGGCGTCGATTTCCTGGGCCGTTCCGGCCGGGTGACCGAGGCCGATCAGCACATTGCGCAGCACCGCCGGGGCGACTTTTTGCGCTCGCCCGTTGGCGTCGATCCAGTCGACGGCAAGGCCGGCTCGGCTGGCGAGAATTTCCAGTTGCGCATCGCTCATAGGCGCTCTCCATCCAGGGGTAGCAAAGGGGTTGCGGCCGTGAGGCTGACGAGCGCGCAATACGGGGGCAGTTGCCCCTCATCCGACAGGCCGGCGTCGGATGGCTGGCGAAACAGCCACACCGATTCGGTCTGTGGAAGGTTGACCACTGGCGTGTCGCTGAGGTTCAGGTCGATTCGCAGCTCGCTGCCATCGCCCAGTCGCCAGCGTGCGCTGACGGCGCCAGGCCCCAGCACTTGGGCGCCGAGCGCTTGAGTGCCGGACAGGTTTGGAATGATGTATTGATGGCGCAATTGCAGCAGCCGGCGATACAGCGCCAGTGTTGTCTGTTGCCGAGGTGTGCCGTTACCCATCAGACGCGGTTGTGAGGCGTGAAAGGTCTGCTCGGCGTTGGGGTCGGGGATCTGCTCGCGCTTGTGCGGATCCGAGAAGGCACTGAATGCCGCAAACTCATTGCGTCGACCTTCGCGCACCCGCTTCGCCAGTTCGCCATGGTGGCTGGTGAAGAACAGGAATGGCTGTTGGGCCGCGTATTCGTCGCCCATGAACATCAGGGGAATCATCGGCGACAGCAACAACAACGCTGTCGCAGCATCCACCGCGCGCGGGTCGGCCAATTGATGCAAGCGCTCGCCGAAGGCGCGGTTGCCGATCTGGTCATGATTCTGCAGGAACAGCACGAAGGCGGTGGACGGCAGATGCTCGCTGGGTTCGCCCCGTGGTTCGCCGTGGCGGGTGATATGCCCCTGAAACACGAAACCCTGGCTCAGGCAGCGGGCCAGTTGCTCCGTGGGTTGCAATGCATAGTCCGCGTAGTAGGCGTCGGTTTCACCGGTCAGTAATACATGCAGGGCGTTGTGGCCGTCGTCGTTCCACTGTGCGTCGTAATTTTCCTCAAGCAGGCTTGACTGGTTGAGTTCGTTCTCGATGGTCAGCCAGACATGCCGGGACGGGTCGACCTGCTGACGTATGCGACGTGCGAGTTCCGGCAGGAAGTCGGGGCTTTCGATGGCATGCACCGCATCCAGGCGCAAGCCGTCGAAACGGTATTCCAGCAGCCACATCAGTGCGTTTTCGACGAAGAAGTCCCGCACTTCACGACGACGGAAATCGATGGCCGCGCCCCACGGGGTATGTTTGTCTTCGCGAAAAAAGCCCTTGGCGTAGCGATGCAGGTAATTGCCGTCGGGGCCGAAGTGGTTGTAGACCACGTCGAGGATCACCGCCAGACCATAACCGTGGGCGCTGTCGATCAGGTGTTTGAGTTGTTCCGGCGTGCCGTAACTGGCTTGAGGCGCATAGTGCAGCACGCCGTCATAGCCCCAGTTGCGATCGCCGGGAAACTGCGCGATCGGCATCAGTTCAATGGCGGTGATACCGAGCCCGGCAAGGCGTGACAGATGCTGCTCGACTTCGGCAAACCCGCCGAGGGCACCGACATGCAGTTCATAAATGACCGCTTCATTCCAGGGGCGGCCTTGCCACGTGGTGTTGCGCCAGGAATAGAGGTGCGGATCGACCACCACGCTGAGACGGTCCAGGTCACCGTCCTGCGCCCTGGAGGCCGGGTCGGGCACCTCCAGTTCGCCATCAATGTTGAAACGGTAGCGGCTGCCGGCAGGGCAGTGGGTCTTGATGACAAACCAGCCCTCGCCCTGGGGCAGCATGGGCAGGGACTGGCCGTTGTCCAGCTCGACGCTGACGTAAAATGCATCCGGCGCCCACAGCGCGAATTGTGTGTGGTCGGCATCCAGCATGATCGCGCCGTGGGGCCAGCTTTCAGGTGTCCGTGACGGCATCGTTGAAAACCTCCCTGGTTATTTGTGGTGCGTTTTGCCCAGCGCCTTGGCCACCAGTTGTTCGTAGAGTTCGGCGTAGGGTTCGACGGCCTTGCACCAGTTGAACGGTGCCGCCATCGCCCGGCAACGCATGGCGTTGAGCAGTTCGGGAAAGGCAAATACCTTGAACGCGCGGCCCAGGGCTTCGCGGTAGCTGTCCGCTGTCGATTCGTTGAAGAGGAAACCGGTGACACCGTTTTCGATGGTGTCGGCCAGCCCTCCAGTGTTGCGCGCTACCGGCAACGAGCCGAAGCGTTGGGCGTACATCTGACTCAGGCCGCAAGGTTCGTATCGCGAAGGCATCAGCAGGAAATCGCTGCCGGCAAACATCCGTCGGGCATCGGTTTCGTTGAAGCCGATGCGCACGCCGATCTGGCCGGGGAAGCGCAGCGCCAGTTCGCGCATGGCCTGTTCTTCTTCCGGCTCGCCACGGCCGATGATCGCGATCTGGCCACCGTTCTGGACGATGTATTCCGACACGGCTTCGGTCAGGTCCAGGCCTTTTTGATAGACCAGACGCGAGACCACGGCAAACAGCGGGCCTTTGGAGTCTTGCAGGCCAAACAATTCGCGCACGTGGGCGGCGTTGACGGCTTTGCCTTCCCAGTCGCCGATGGCAAACGGCGCAAACAGGTGCGGGTCGGTGGCGGCGTCCCAGCTCTCGTCGATACCGTTGGGGATGCCGCTGAGCAAGCCTTGCTGGGTCTTGGCGGCGAGAAAACCGTCGAGACCGCAGCCGAAATCCGGGGTGGTGATTTCCTGCGCGTAGGTGGCGCTGACCGTGGTGATGTGGCTCGAATAGGCCATGCCGGCCTTGAGGAACGACATCTTGCCGTAGAACTCCATGCCTTCCTGTTGCAGGGCATGGGCGGGGATCCCGAGTTCCGGGCACGAGCCCAGGCTGGTCACGCCTTGATAGGCGAGGTTGTGAATGGTGAACAGGGTCGGCGTGCGTTGCCCGCGCCAGTGCATATAGGCAGGCGCCAGCCCGGCCGGCCAGTCGTGGGCGTGCACCAGATCCGGGCACCAGTGGATTTGCGCGAGGTTGGCGGCGATATCGGCGGCGGCCAGACCCAGTCGGGCGAAACGGATGTGGTTGTCCGGCCAGTCGCGACCGTTGTTGGCACCGTAAGGGCCGCCGTCGCGGGCATACAGTTCAGGGCAGATCAACACATAAATGACCAGACCGTCAGGCATGTCCATGCGCCCGATCTTGCAAGGCGGCAGCGCGGCGTGGCCACCCAGTTCACCGATGATGTGGATCGGATTCTCGCTGTTCATCACTTGCGGATAACCGGGGATCAACACCCGGACATCATGCAGATGCGCCATGGCGCGGGGCAGGGCGGCAGAAACGTCTCCCAGACCGCCGGTCTTCACCAGATCGGCGATTTCCGAGGTCACGAACAACACTTTCTTCTTGTTGGGGTTCTGACTGGCCACTGGCGTCAGCGTCTTGGTGCTCGGGACGTTGATCGACCGGCTGCCGGGAACGCTTACGGTGCTCGATTCACCCATCGGCTGATGAGCCCGTTCTCCCTGAATTTCCAATGCCGCACTGATCATATGAATCTCCCGTCTTTTTTGATCTGATTCTTGTCTTGAACAAGCGATGTCCACGGCCAGGTCCTGTGGCCGGGCGCAAACGCGCCACGCATCGGTGAGCGAACGCTACCCAACACGCGCAAGCAGAATGGGTGAAGGGGCCGTTGCAAGGAATGAACCAGTCGCTTTGGCCCTGTCTTTCAGATGACCCGTCGCGATCAGCAAAAGTTTCGACAAAATTTCCGCGTTGTGACCGGTCGGTTTCGCCTCGCGAAAACCAGTCTAGGCCAGATCCTAGAGCGGGCCAGGGCAATCGGACGAATTGTTCGACAATCTGTTGCGAGGTCGCAAAAACCGTGGCTTGGGGACGAGACGCGCCCCGACGAAGTGCATGTCTGGCGGCATCGATGATGCAAATTGGTGACCGGTCAGTCACGTTTTCGGGCGCGAGAAAAGTGTGCGCGCACTGTTGCGGTGCGTGCAGGAATGTGGACGTGCGGTCAGTGGGTGCTGCTTCGCGGGCAGGGGTTGCTCGCGAATGGGACGAAGGTCAGTTCAGCAGGCGAAGCGGATCTCCCGCCGACCAGGCCTGAATGTCCTCGATCATCTGCGAAAAGAACTGCTGATAGTTCTGTCGGCTGACGTACCCGACATGAGGCGTGGCCAGTACATTGTCCAGCGTGCGAAACGGGTGCAGTGCCGGCAACGGCTCCTGATCGAATACATCCAGAGCCGCCCCGGCGATGCGTTGTTTCTGCAAGGCCTTGATCAGCTCGGCTTCGTCGACAATGGGCCCGCGTGCCGTGTTGACCAGCAGGGCGGTCGGCTTCATCCAGCCCAACGCCTGGGCATCGACCAGACCACGGCTGCGGTCGCTGAGCACCAGATGCACCGACAGCACGTCGGCCTGTTCGAACAATTGCTGCTTGCTGACATAAGTGACGCCGGCCTGTTCGGCGCGTTCGGCGGTGAGGTTTTCGCTCCACGCAATGACGCGCATGCCGAACACCTGCCCGAACTGCGCGACCCGTTGGCCGATACTGCCGAGCCCCAGAATACCGAGGGTCTTGCCGTGCAGGTCGCCGCCCAGACCTTGCTGCCATTGTCCGGCACGCAGGGCATTGGCCTCGTTCACCAGATTGCGGGTGGCGGCCATGATCAACGCCCAGGTCAGTTCCGGTGCGGCGTGTTTGTAGCTGTCGGTGCCGCAGACCCTGATTCCGAGTCGGGCCGCGGCCGGCATGTCCAGCGCCGCGTTGCGCATGCCGCCCGTGACCAGCAGTTTCAGGTTCGGCAAACGCTTGAGCAGGTCTTCATCGAAGCGCGTGCGTTCGCGCATCACGCAAATCACCTCGAACCGGCCCAGTCGTTCGGCCAGTGTGGCGTTGTCCGCCGGGTACTCATGGACAAAGGTCACTTCACCGAGACTGTCCAGCACCGACCAGTCGACCACGTCCCGCGCCACGTCCTGCCAGTCATCGATTACTGCAATCTGCACCGCCATCAGCCTTGACTCCTCAACGAACGGGATTGGTTTTGTTCAGCCAGTCGAGCAGCGCCTGGTGGAACTGCGTCGGTTCTTCCATTTGCGGCGCGTGGCCCAGGCCGGGGAATTCCACCAGTGTGGATTGCGGGATCAGCTTCGCGACCTGCTTGCCCAGCACCTCGTAGTGACCGATTTTCGCCTTCACTTCGGGCGGTGCGATGTCCTTGCCGATGGCCGTTGTGTCAGACGTGCCGATCAGCAACAGGGTCGGCATCTTCAGATCCTTGAACTCGTAGTACACCGGCTGGGTAAAGATCATGTCGTAGATCAGCGCCGAGTTCCATGCGACCTGAGTCTTGCCCGGCCCGTTGCTCAGGCCGGCGAGCATGTCCACCCAGCGGTCGAATTCCGGCTTCCAGCGACCGTCGTAATAGGTGCTGCGCTCGTAGTCGCGAATACCCTGGGCGGTGACTTTCAGTTCGCGCTGATACCACTGATCGACGCTGCGCCACGGCACGCCGAGGGCTTTCCAGTCCTCCAGGCCGATCGGGTTGACCAGCGCCAGTTGCTCGACCTGATCCGGGTATTGCAGGGCGTATCGGGTGGCGAGCATGCCGCCGGTGGAGTGGCCGAGCAGGGTGGCTTTCTGAATGCCCAGCGCCTTGAGCATTTGCTGGGTATTGGCCGCCAGTTGCTGGAAGCTGTATTGATAATGTTCGGGTTTGCTGGAGGTGCAGAAACCGATCTGGTCCGGAGCCACCACCCGGTAACCGGCCTCGCTCAGGGCCTTGATCGAACTGTCCCAGGTCGCGCCGCAAAAATTCTTGCCGTGCATCAGCACCACGGTGCGCCCGTTGGCCTTGCCGTGGGCGGCGACGTCCATGTAACCCATCTGCAGAGACTGGCCCTGGGACTGAAAGGCAAAGTGCTTGAGGGTGTAGGGATACTCGAAACCTTGCAATTGCGGGCCGTACTGCGGGCCTTCGGCATGAGCAAGCAGGGGCAGGGCAGCGGTCAGCAACAGGCCGGGCAGCCAGCGGGTCAGCGACACAGACATGGGACAACTCCACAGGAAATCGGCCGATGCTGGAACGGCCGGATTAGGGCGACGTTAAACACAGGCAACGTCCACCGCAGAACGTTCAACCGAGCCAGCCGAGGGTGAGCATCGCCAGCACCCCGTAGCGAGCGCCTTTGGCGAGGGTGACGATCAGCAGAAAGCGCCCGAGGGGTTCACGCATGACCCCGGCGATCAGGGTCAGGGGATCGCCGATGACCGGCAGCCAGCTGAGCAGCAGCGACCAGTGACCATAACGCTGATAGTGAACACGGGCGCGGGCCATGTGCTTCGGGCCGACCGGAAACCAGCGGCGGTCCTGAAACCGTTCCAGCCCGCGCCCCAGCCACCAGTTGACCAGCGAACCGAGGACATTGCCCAGTGTCGCCACAGCCAACAGCCCCCACAGCCAGTAACGATCGCTGACCAGCAGCCCGACCAGCACGGCTTCCGATTGCAGCGGCAGCAGCGTCGCCGCGCCAAACGCGGCCAGGAACAGCCCGAGATAACCCGCCGTCATCAATGGGCCGGGTAATCCGCCACTACCACATCGGCACCGTCCTTCTTGAGGCCGATCACCTGATAGGCATCGCTCATGCCGTCCATCTCCATGCCCGGCGAGCCCATCGGCATGCCCGGTGCGGCTACGCCCAGCAGGTCGTCACGCTTGCTCAGCGCCAGCACCTGTTCGGCGGGCACATGGCCTTCGACGAATTTGCCGTTGATGATCGCCGTATGGCACGAGGCCAGGCGTGGCGGTACGCCGTGTTGTTGCTTGAAGGAGCTCATGTCCGCCTCGACGTGATCCTCGACCTTGAAGCCATTCGCCTCCAGGTGGCTGATCCACTTCTTGCAGCAACCGCAGTTGGCGTCGCGATGGACTTCGATCGGGATGAGGTCGGCGGCTTGCGCCAGGGAGGAAAGGAGCAGGGCGCTCAGGGCGGCCAGACGCAGAGGGTTTTTCATGCAGGGTTCTCGACTCGGGTGACGGTCAAAAAGAACGCATTTTGACCGGTTTTTCCGACCCGGCATCAACGGAGTGTTTCCAGTTGATACAAGGCAGGCTGTCAGCATGATCGTAGATCAAAGCTGACAGCCTCCTGAGTGCGAGATGACAAATCCGTCAGCTGACCTTGAACCGGCCCATGATTGCGCTCACCCGACCGTTGGCCTCCAGGAGCTGGCGGGTATTGGTTTCACTGGCCTGGCCGCTTTGCACCAGCTCATCCACCATGTGGCGGATCTGCACCATGCTGCGATTGATTTCTTCGGTGACGGCGCTTTGCTGTTCGGCGGCCGTGGCGATCTGGGCACTGAGGCTGTTGATATGGCTGACGGAGCCGGCCATGTCGTCGAGCCCGCTGGTGACCCGGGCGGTGGCGTCGGCAGCGGACTGGCAACTGGCCTGGGTGTTTTCCATGGCGCTGACCGAGGAACTTACGCCCTGGGTCAGGCGGGTCAGCATTTCGTTGATTTCCGAGGTACTGGCCTGGGTCCGGGCAGCGAGGGCACGTACCTCATCGGCGACCACGGCGAAACCGCGCCCCTGTTCGCCGGCGCGGGCAGCCTCGATGGCGGCGTTGAGCGCCAGCAGGTTGGTCTGCCCGGCGATCGCACCGATCACCCCCAGGATCTCGGTAATGCGCTGGGCGTCCTGCTGCATGTTTTCGACTTTGTGCGTCGCACTGGCCACTTCATCGATCAGCGCGACGACGCTGCTGGTGGCTTCGCCCACCACGACCCGAGAGCGGTCGGCATTTTCGTTGGCCCGTTGGGTAAACGCCGCGGTTTCGGCAGCGTTTTGCGCGACGCTTTCGGCAGTGGAGCTCATCTCGTTGATGGCGGTAACGGTCTGGTCGGTTTCCGAGGCATGGCGCAGCAGGATCTGGCTGGTGTGTGCCGAGGTGCGCTGCAGGTTGTCGAGGCTTGAAGCCATGGCGCCGGTAGCCTGGGTGACCTCGCCGATCATGTTTTGCAGATAGGCGATGAAGGTGTTGACCGAATGGCCAATGGCACCGAGTTCGTCTTCGGCACGGATGGTGATGCGGCGGGTCAGGTCGGCATCGCCGCTGGACAGCGAATCGATGTTGGCCTTGAGCGCTTTCATGCGCGAAACCAGTTGGCGAATGGCGTAGACCTGCAGCAGCACCAGCAGGATCACCAGCGGAATCTGCAACAGGCTGAGGCTGCTGAGTACGTCGTCACGTTGCGCGGTGAGCATTTTGGTCGGCAGTGCAGTGGCGAGGAACCACGGTGTGCCTTCGATTGGGCGCATGAAGAAGGTGCTGGCTTCACCGTTGTTGTCGAATTCGACACGCTGCGCCTGATCGCGATTCTGCAGGCCAGCCTTGACCTGGCTGGCGAAGGTAGAACCGGCGGCCAGTTCGCTGATGTTCTTCAACACGATCGGGCCGCTGATACGCGAGCTGTTGCTGATGATCTTGCCGTCGGCCTCGACGATCAGCATTTCGGCATTGAGGTCTTTTTCCTTGCGCGCCACCAGGTCGTTGAAGAAGCCCAGGGTCACATCGATGGTCGATACGCCCCAGGCGCTGCCGTTTTTCTGGATGGCCATGGCGCAGTTGGTGCGCGGCTCGGCGCTCGCATCATCTTTATAGGCAGCGGCCCAGGCGCATTGCCCGCGCGGGGTCTGCATGCCGCCCTTGTACCAGCTCTGGTCGTAGTAGTTGGGGGCCGCGTCGCTGTTCCAGAAGGTGTTCACGGCGAGCTTGCCGGAGCTGTCACGGTGCCAGAAGGTACTGAACTTGTTGCGTCCCGCCTCACGCTGACCGGGCAACGGCCAGATACCACCGCCGAACACTTTCAATTCGCCGTACTGATCCACCAGCCCCGGCAGCACGGTATCGATGGCGGCGCTGTCGAGCAGGGGAATGGTCTGGGTGATGCTGCGTTGCTGCGATTGAACCTTGTTCAGTTCGCCCTGGATCTGCTGGGCGACCTCGGCGATGCGGTTGAGCACGACTTGCTCTTCGGTATGGCGCAGTTTGGGGGCGACCAGTTGGCTGATGCCCACCACGGTCAGGACCGACAACAACAGGATGAACAGAACCAGAAACAACGTATAGCGAGCCTGAATGGTACGGAATGCGGGCATGGAGACCGGTCCTTGAGCAACGTTCTTATTAGGGGATGGGAGCAAAACAGTAGGGGTATCCCTTACATATCGTCGCGACGCGAGGAAGCTTTAGGTACTGGCGTACTAAAAGAATTCCGGAACGTTGATCGGCCAGTAACAGGCTCGACACATTAAAACTAACCAGCCCGTTTTTTAGAGTAAAAAGTCGATTTTATTGAAGCCGGGAAAAGGGCTTCGGATCAGTAAATCTGGGGCTTGCATTCATTTGTATCGGAAATGTACATAAATTGTAAAAAAGTGAAAAATGGGTTGGTGGCATTCGTTTGCCGGCCGATACTCCGGGCAATTCAAGACGTTCCACAAGGATATTTTTCATGTTCTTTTCGCAAGGAGCACGCTCATGACCGTTGGTTATACCGGCGCCTGGCAACCCAAGGCGGGTTTGCTGGTTCGAGATACCGCAAGTTCAAGCAAACCGGTTTCTCAAAGCCTGAAGGTCAAGCAGATGCTGGCGCTGGTCGGTAACGACCCCACCGCGATCAATACGGCGGAGATGGACAAGCAGGGGCTGCACAAGAACATCAAGGGTTTCGATCCCACCAGTGTTTCAGCCAAGCAGTTGGGCAGCCTGAGTGCAATGTTGCGTAGCCGGGGCCTGATTTCCGAGATCACGTCCATGACGTTGCTCAACGCCGGCGACAAGTTTGATCGCTTCGGCGTACAGAAGGATCCGGACGCCAAGTTCAATGCGCTGGAGTATTTCGCGACGCAGCTGGAAACCATCCAGAACAACAATCTCAAGGGTAACAAGTACGCGAATACGTTGATCCCCGAGTACAAGAAAGCCATCTATGTGCTGCAGAACTTGAAGACTTACGGTCAGGGTGGGGAACGCAAGCCTCCAACCGATCAAGGTGTCAAAGCCAAGGCATGAAAAAAGGCCCGCCCGGGAACGGAGCGGGCCTTTTCATTTTATGGAGCGGTCAGTTGCCGGTGCTGCATGTCGTCATGCAAGCGCTGCATCTGTGGGCAATGCAGGGTCAGGGGCCTGGGTTGGAATCCGCGATGAAACAGCGCCAGCCATCCCTCACCCCGGCCATCGGGCGCCATTCCGGTGAATACGAACCCGATCGCCGAAAGCCGGCGCCAGGCATTGTCGAAACCCTGTGCGAGCCTGAGCCTGATCGATATCAGCCAATGGGCGGGCAGTTGCTGCAATTGCTTGAGCAAACTGTCGTCGACTTCGCTGAAGACCCCGTCATAACGCCCCCATTGCTGTTTCAGCTGCGCCGGCGCGCCGATCCAGGGCGAAACGTTCAACCGCGTTCCGAACACCTCGCACATCCGCTGCATGAACTCACGGCATTCCTGCGGCCACGTCAACGCCGGCAGCGGGCGCCGATAGCCATCGACGGGGGCGTAACCCAAAACGAGCGATTCCGTCCCGGCCGCGCCAAAGGGCGACGGAGCATGATCGGGCAGGAGACCGGTGTTGTGAAAACCAAGACTGGTGGCCATTTTCTGCGTGTAGGGGTGATGGGTCATCTGCTTGATCGTGACCCCCTGATAACCGAGCGCCTGCGCATGGATCAGCAAATGTCGGCTCAGTCGCGTAGCGATGTTCCGACCACGGAACTGTTCATCGACCACGCTCAGCGCCAGTTCGGCGACGGACGATCCCTGGTCGAGAATCAACGTGGCATGTCCCGCCACCTGATCCTTCGTCACCGCCACCAACGAGTGCCAGTGGCCGTCGGCATGGTTCTGACTGATCATGCGGGGCAGATAGACATGCGGCTGGGCGTAATGATCGCCATAGATCTTTCTGAACAGACGACTCACGGCGGCGGCGTCACTGGCGCGGTAACCTCGCAGCGTAATCGATTCCATCAGCAACGCTCCTTGCCAGAGGCGTTATAGTCGCGCCGGTCCAGCACGCGCTGACGTTTGCCGGAGCGTGGATGACGTACCAGTTCCTGAACCGGGCAGCAGCGAACCCGCAACGCCAGCAAGTGATCGGCGCTCAGTTGCTCGATCAACGGATAGTCTTCGATCAATGCACGGTGCAGCGTCAGGTCGGTTTCAGCCATTGCCGGAGTCATGGCGTTCGGTGCCCAGTGCAGGCGCAGGATATCCATCGCCTCATCCTGCTCGATCACCAGTTGCCAATCATCGCTCCCGGTGACCCGCCGCACGGTCTCGCCGATCGCCTGCGGCAGCAGGGTCAGAATACCCACCCGTATTCGCTGGCTGTCGGCGCAACGACCCATCAGCGCGAACTTGCGCCGGGATGTCCCGCTCGGCTCTCGCCAGCAGGCCCGGTCGCCGACCGGGTAGCGAATCAAAGGCATCAACCGGCGTGTCAGGTTGGTTATCACCAGGCGTCCGACACGGTCGCATTCCTCGATCACTTCGCCGGTCTGCTCATCGAGAATTTCCAGCACAGCGTGGCGTTCGGGGACCCGATGTTCTCCCAGGTCGCAGTCACGATGGCTGGCTCCGATGAACCCGGCGTCCACGCTGGCGTAGCCGATAGAGGCTGCACGGGCATTGGGAAGCACCTGCCTGAGTCGTTGCAACTGTGCGTCAAACAGGCTTTCGCCGGCGTAGAGCAGGGTGGTGACGCCTTCGAGGACTTGACCTTGTTGCTCGAGCCAGGCTGCGAAGGTCAGCAGATGGGCGGGCACACCTGCCAGCACGTTGATCCGGTGCCGGGCAATCGCATCGGCCAGGGCGCCCGAGGCGACATGGCCGGTGAACGGAAACTCGACGACCTCGATTTCCATATGCGTCAGCGCATCGTGAGTGAAGATAAAACTGGCATACAGATCCCCGACAAAAAACAGGTTGGCGACCCGGTCCCCGGTGCTCAACTGCGCGTCGAGGCTGCGACCGAAGTCCGTCACCAGTGTTCGCCACTCCTCGCGCCGGAACAGTGAAAACTTCCCGGCACTGGTGCTTCCTCCCGTTTTGAAGATCAGCGCGTCATTCAGCGGCGCGGTCAGGACAGGCCATTGGTCGAGGTCATGACTGCCTTTCCAGTATTGAACGGGGTCAATCACCGGCAGTTTTTCCAGCGATGGGATCTGCCGGGGAAGCCCGGCAAAATGGCGTGCATAGAAGTCTGAATGCTGTCGCGCAAACGTCACCAGTTCTTCCAGTTCAAATCGTGTGTTCATCATTGGCTCCTTGCCTGTTTGCGCCGGGACCAATGCCCCGATTGTCGATCAGCAGCGGCGTCTTGCCGCTGTGTTTGTTGCGGGTGAATTCGGTGCTGCCGCAGACTTCCACCTCTACCGTCAGCAGGCCTGTCTGGATGAGCGTGGCCAGCGTCGGATAGCCCGACAGGCGATGCTGAACATCATCGGGTTGCCGTGGGCTGCGAAACCGCATGCGTTCCAGGCCGTCCGGAGCATGTTCGAGGATCAACTGAAAATCGCTCTGCAGATGCTCTGCCAGTTGCGACAGGCAGATGAAGTCCGTACCGATGCGCACGAGTCTGCCGTGCCGCTGCAACAGTTCGAAGCGCGGAGTGGGCAGGCCGCAGTCACAATTGCCGGGCAGCCAGCGGCCGCTGTCACCGACGTCGTAGCGCTGGACGTCCTGACCCTCCCGTTCGATGGAGGTGAATACCAGGCGTCCGGTTTCACTACCGGTCACTGGTCGATCGGCGTCGAATTCGACAATTTCCAGATGCTGGATATCACTCATCAAATGGAACACGCCATCGCCGGTGGCCGGGCAGGCGTGGCCGAGCGGCCCGGCATCGACACTGCCGTAAACGGCCGAACGGATGAGCCTGACACCACAGTCGCGCATCAGCGCAAGGCTTTGTTCGCCAGGGTGTTCGCCACCGAGAAATACCTTTTCGATCCCGCCATAGTCCCGCAGCCGTGCCTGCTCGTTGAGAAACAAACGATGCAGAGTACTGGGCATGCCAACCAGTACGGTGACGCGCTGATCGATGATCAACTGCGCGATGTCGCGATAGTCGTCATCGGCCGGTGCGCCCATCGGCAGGTGTGTGACACCCAGCAGTTCCAGCACCTTGGAAAAACTGAAGAATCCACCGTACAGCCCGCCGCTGAAGAACAGGTTCATCACCCGGTCCCGGTTCGGGTCGAGACCGGCCGCGAACAAGCCGTCGGCGCTGGCGCGCATCTGCCGATCGAAATCCCGGTAGCTGTAGCCGGACAGCGCAGGAGTGCCGCTGCTGCCGCCGGAACGGAAGTACAACCGGGCCGCCGGGTGGATCGGGCGGGTGACAAAGACGTCTTTGCTCATGATCGGCCAGTCGGTCACGCCGGGAAACGTCGGCACAGGGTCGAGCGTGGCGCGGGTTGCCAGCGTGGTGCCCGGCAGGCTGACCGACACGCGTCGGCTCAAGCGTTGCAAGGCATAAACGCCATCGTGGGGTTCGCCTTCGTAGCCGTCGTGAATCGCGTGTACCGGGGTGACTCGTGTGACGCCTGCGGCAATCAGCGTCTGGGCCAGCTCGGCGATGTCGTGTTCAGTGCAGATCAGACCGGCGCTTTGCAGCACGTTTCGCCAAGGCAACAGTGTGTCCGTGAGCTGCGTGCGTGGCAGTGGTTTGAGCAACAGGCTGCGAAACAGGGGGGAGGGGCCAAGTTGCGGGTCGTGGGTCCAGATGACTCGCCAGTCCGGTGCCTGCCAGACATGACCGGTGGCCCCGGCAAAGCTGTAAGCCAGGCGTGCCATCGCCGTGCGGGTGGTGATTTCCGAGGCTTCCTGAACCGAAGGCAACAGGGCCGGCCAGTGTCGGGCGCGGCGTTCGAACGCCTCGGCCAGGCCTTCGCCGATGGAACGCAGGGTGCTTTCGTCGTCACTGTCCACCAGCAGCCATTGCGGGCTGGAGCAGGCCTGCTGGTCAAGGCGACAGACTTCATCGGCCACGGCGTCCAGGGCCGCCGGTGTGACCGCTGCCGGTGTCAGGTAGACGAAGCTGATACGGTGGCCCCAGTCGATCCAGCGACATCCGGGTGCCAGTTGCTGGCGGATGGCTTGCAGCGCCGATTCGCCTCCCCACGCCGACACGCCGTTTGCGCGTTGGCAGAGTTGGCCGATCCGGGCGGTGGTTGCCGGAACGACCGCGACATGCCCCGCGATCTGGCCGGTCGCATCACACTGCGTCAAAGCGTGGAGCAATCGCGCCGTCAGGCCCTGGTCGCTGCTGCTGGGGCGCAACCAGTTGACGTTGCCGGCCAGCAGGCTTTCGATCACGGCGCAGAACGCCAGCAGCGGCGCATTGCCGGGGGTGATGTGAACCACCAGGCCCAGTGGGCTCCAGCGCTCGAAGCGCGGCTGACGATAATCGAAGCGGCGCAGGCTGCCCGGTTGTTCGCCGAGTTCGCGCTCAAGCTTTTGCCGCAGCGCATCCGGTTGGCAGAACTCGATCAGCGACTGGCGTTGTTCAGCGTCGAGGGGCAATGCCAGGTCCGGGTTCTGCAGGCGTGCGGCAAAGGTGGCCGCTGCGTCAAGGACGATCGCCGTGTCCAGCGCCTTGGCCAACCGTTGTGGCAAATCCAGGTCAAGCTGTTGCAGTGCGGCGTCGAAGGTGCAGTCGGTGTGGAGCTGTCCGTTGATCAGGTACATGTCAGTGCTTCCCCAGCAGTTCAGAGGCGGCCATGGCGCAGCTTCTGCCGGCCGTGGTCGCGGCGCGGCCATGCAGTTCGAACCAGTCGGTGGCCAGACCGCAGCTACAGCTGGTGCCCGGATGCAGGGTGGCGAGATCGCTCATGACCACGGCATGGGCCGGGCTCGACGAAATGTAAGGCGAGACAAAACTCAGCAAGCCCTGACGGCCGTAAGGCTGAACCGTGAAGTCAGATGGATTGCGCACGAAGACCTTCGAATAGACCGGAACATGGAAACGATGGTGAGCACACTCGAGATACGGCACCGGATGCTCGACCGCGCCGTAACCGTCACGGCAGCGGGACATCTTGATGCCCAATTGGCGGTGGATACGTTCGTACAATTGCTGACGGGGGATCTCTTGCGCCGCATGGGTCTTCCAGCCGCCGCCAAACAGTGCCAGCGAGCCTTCTGCCAGTTGCAGATCAGCCGCCCCGGTGGCCCGCATGCGTTGCAGGGTCTGCCAAAGAACGGCAGGGAAGCCGAAGATCCGCACCGGCAAGCCTTCATCGGCGAAGGACTGCAATGCGGCGATCACGCCAAAGCCGTCGAACTCATGACCGCCGCCTGTGTGGCGCAGTGCATAGGCCACGCGATTGACGGGCGCGAACCGGCACAGAAACTGATCGGTGAAGGACGTACCCAGGCGGCTGCCGGACTCGGGCTCGTAGCTCAGGAGCAAGTAATTGCACGGTGTCTGCGGGTTGTCCCAGCCATAGTGGTTAAAGATCCGTTCGACCATGAACTGGGCGGCCCCAAGGCTGCGCTTGTCATAGCGCATGCGGCTTTTCTGGCCGCTGGTGCCTGACGATGTCAGCTCCAGAGCGTCTGCGCCGGTCGGGCTGAGCAGTTGCTGCTGTTTGAAGAAACTGGCGAAGACCGGGGGCAGTTGCGACCAGTCGTCGAGGCTGTCCACGTCGGCCACGGTGAGGCCGTTGGCGTTCAACCAGTGTTCGTAACCGGGCGTGTGGTCACAGTGAAACCGGCAGATTTCGGCCATGGCCTGGTCGAATAACCCCGCTGGCATGGATTGCGCGCAATAGGGTTGCGTCAACGCACAGAGCGCGTCGCTGTGAGGGAAATGGAACATGGGATGTCCTTATGGATGTGTCGAGGAGACGGTTTCCTGGCGGGAGGCCCGAAAAAACCGGTACAGGAATGGAAGGCTCAGCAGGCCACCCAGTGCGGCCCACAAGGCGAAGGATTCAAGGCGGGAGCCCCCGCCGATCGCGGCGATGATCGAGCCGCTGGCGCCCATCACTGCAATCGAGATCATGCCGATCGCCGCCGACACCAGGCCTTTGCTGTCATCGCTGGAAAACAGCGCCAACCGATAGAGCGCGGCATTGCTCATGCCCAGTCCCACGGCGTACAGCACCAGACCGCAGATCAACAGGCCAAGGGTGGCGCCGGTCAGCGCGCCGGCCAGCAGAATCAGCAGTCCCAGGCAGAACGGCCAGAGCGCCAGATGAATCAGCTGCGGCAGTTCGCGAGATGCCAGCAAACGGTCAAGGATCAGATTGCCGGCGATGACCGCCGCGAAGATCGGGATCTGCCATAAGGCGTACTCTTGAGTCGACAGCCCCAGCAGCTGGATCAACAACAGGGGAGAAAGACCGATCCAGACGATCAATGGCAGGCTCATCAGCCCGAGTGCAAGGCTTGCACCGAGGAACTTCGGGGTGCGCAACAGCGCCGCGTATCGAAGGCGAGTCTGGTGCCAGGACAGTGGAACCGGCGCCTGCTGCCTGCCATCGTGCCGGACGATCCCGACGGTTTCAGGCATGCAGGCATAGAGCCCGAGCCACGCGATGGCGGCGGCCAGACTCAGACCCAGAAACAGTTCGCGCCAGCTCAGCCATTCCAGCAGCAGACTGCCGACTAACGGGCCGAGCAATGGCGACAGCAAGGCGATGTTGCCAAGCAGCGCCATGAGCCGTACGGCATCCGCCTCGCAGAACACTTCCTGAAGCGCGGGGTAGCTGACGGCCACCACGAATCCCAGGCCCATGCCTTGCAACAGCCGTAATGCGTTGAAAACTTCGATACCGGGTGTCGCGACCGCTGCTGCGCAGGTCATCCCGAACAGCGCGCAGCCGACAAGCAGCAGCGTGCGGCGGCCGAACCGGTCGGACAGCGGCCCGATCAGCCATTGCAGGCACACGCCTCCGATCAGATACAGATTGAACGCATAGGGGATATGGCGTGGGTCGGCATCGAGGTCCTGGGTGACCGTGAGCATGGCAGGCATCACCAGATCACTGGCCATATAGGTCAGTCCTTCGAACAGTGAAATCGCCAGGCAAAAGCCAAGGATCTGTAGCGGCGGGAGTTCAATGAGGGTTCTTTGCATACGCTTCCATGCCTTCAAGAGAGGGAGCGCAAAGGGTAGGGAGAGGGGGGCAAGGTTCCTACGTCGTAGCTACTACTCAGTATGTCGCAGGTTTGCTGGGTATTGCGGTTGACGGATTACTTACTCGGGATTGCGAAACATCCGACATTTTGAGCCGGGATATATACGGAAAATGCCCACATCCTCGTGGGCATTTTTTATGGGTATTCAATTAAATGTTTCATTTGAAGAGAGCGTAGTCGGTGCTCTGCAAAGGTCGGATTTACCGATGCTGGTAGTAACCAGGGCCTCCACCATAGTAGCGATGATCGCCATGCCAGCCGCCGTGGGGGAAAATGATGCAGCCGCTCAGTGTGAGCAGTGCCAGAACTGGAATCAGCCAGGTGATTCGACGCAGCATTTCAAAAGTCCTCATGGTTGACGCCGCATGGAGCCAAAGCTCTATCGGCTGTAACATGAGACCTCGTTTGCAGCGGCGCATCCCCGTGAGTCGGTATGCGCATGGCATCAGCGCCGATACAAACCCGATACATTTCCAAGTTTTCAGGAACCCGTAATGACCCAGTCGCAACGTTTGAAATACTCGATTCTGATCGCTCTCTGCGTGTTGGCAATCATGCTTGGCCTGTCGTGGATGCAGAACGCCGGGATGCTCAGCGAAAAAATGTTCCAGTACATCGCCATCGGTGTGGCGGTGGTCGTGGTGGTGATCAACGGCGTGATGCGCCGCAAGGTCAAACCCTGACGGCGCTCAAGAAGGCGTTCAGTGGTTGTTGAGGACGGCAGCAGCCTGAGGATGCAGGCTGTAGCTCTTGTCGGCGTTGAAGGTGATCACGCCTTCGGCGCACAGGCGCTTCAACACTTCGCGCACACTGAGAAACGACAGCGGAATGCCCAGGTCCAGCAATTGGCTGTGGACACCGCGCACGCCCAGACTCCGGTCGCTTTCGGCGGCGATCAGCAAGGCGTCGATGACTTTCAGGCGAATCAGACTGGTGCGCAGGCCGAAGCTCTTGAGCAGCAGACGAATACGTTCATTGCCGTGGCGTTCGGCCCGTTGTCCGAGTACGCCGGCGTGCGAACCCATGGAAGCTCCTTGTGGTGCCTGGCTACCGTCCGATGGTAGTTGCAGGTTGTACATGCGATTACTCCTTTTCAGAGCCTGATCAGGAAGGGTTTCTGGTGCTCTCTCTAATCAAGACGTATCAGCCCGACAAATCATGAAGCGAAAAATGTAGAAAATTTGTCGTTGATTCGTCTTTTCCGCGTGATCAAGGCTTTGAGCTGACGGTAAATCCGCTAAATTTTTTTTCATCTGTTTCGTTTCCCGGTCAGGCTCATTGCGCGTGGACGCGTGGGTGTTTTCCAGAACGGATCCGCCGCCCCTCAAAGGTTCGATACGTGTGGATCCGCTCTCAGGCATTTCGATCAGGAGCGAGCGTGATTATTTCCAGGCAGTTAACCGGGCTGACCCTTGCCGGCATGTTTCTCGGGCTGAGCCTGTCGGCGCAGGCGTTCAGTCCTGCCACCCAGGCCGGGGCCGACATTCGGCGCACAGGGTTTGGCGTACCGCATATCCGTGCGCAGAACGAGCGTGGCCTCGGGTTCGGCATCGGTTACGCCTATGCACAGGACAATCTGTGCCTGCTGGCCAACGAGATCGTGACAGTCAACGGCGAGCGTTCACGTTATTTCGGACCCGAGCAGTTCACGGTCGAAGAGCGCGAGAACCGCGTCAGCGATGTGTTCTTCCAATGGCTCAACACCCCGCAGGCGGTCAATGCCTTCTGGCAGGCACAGCCGGTCGAGGTGCGTGATCTGGTGCAAGGTTATGCCGCCGGCTACAACCGCTATTTGGCCGAGCGTCGCCAGCAGGGGCTGCCACAACAGTGTCAGGGCGAGTGGGTGCGGGATATGACCGCCCAAGACCTGGTGAAGCTGACACGCCGGCTGCTGGTGGAGGGCGGCGTCGGACAGTTCGCCGAAGCACTGGCAGGCGCCGCTCCACCGCAGGCCAGCGCTCAGGTCGGACAGGATGTTCGGGCCTATCGACTGGCTGCCACACGCCTGCAACGTTTTGCCCTGGACCGGGGCAGCAACGCGGTGGCGGTGGGCAGCGAGCGCTCATTCAATGGCCGCGGAATGCTGCTGGCGAACCCGCATTTTCCGTGGGTCGGCGGCATGCGTTTCTATCAGATGCACCTGACCATTCCCGGCAAACTGGATGTGATGGGCGCGGCGTTGCCGGGGCTGCCGATGATCAATATCGGCTTCAACCAGCATCTGGCCTGGACCCATACCGTCGACGCGTCCAAACACTTCACCCTGTATCGCCTGCAACTTGATCCGCAGGATCCGACCCGCTACCTGCTGGACGGGAAATCCCTGCCATTGAGCAAGCAGACCGTCACCGTTCAGGTCAAACAGGCCGATGGCCAGGTCGTGCCGGTCTCGCGGGACATCTACAGCTCGCAATTCGGCCCGATCGTGCAGTGGCCGGGCAAGCTCGACTGGGACAATCAATACGCCTACAGCCTGCGCGATGCCAACCTCGACAACGACCGCGTGCTGACGCAGTGGTACGCGATGAACCACGCCGCCAGCCTCAAGGAGTTGCAGGATTCGGTACACAGGATTCAGGGCATCCCGTGGGTCAATACCCTGGCAGTGGATGACAAAGGCCAGACGCTTTACATGAACCTGTCGGTGGTGCCGAACGTCAGTGCCGACAAACTCGCCAGATGCAGCGACCCGCGTATCGGTCTGCAAATGATCGTTCTCGACGGCTCCAACAGTGACTGCGCCTGGGGCATCGATCCACAAGCGGCACAGAAGGGGATCTTTGCAGCCAGCCAATTGCCGCAACTGCTGCGCAAGGACTTTGTCCAGCATTCCAATGATTCGGCGTGGCTGGCCAACCCGGCACAACCGCTGACCGGTTTTTCTCCGCTGATCAGCCAGCAGGACCAGCCACTGGGCCTGCGTTCGCGGTTTGCATTGGATCGTCTGGCGAGCCTGGGCAAAAAAGGGCCGGTGTCGGTGCAGGATCTGCAGCACATGGTGATGGACGATCAGGTGTACCTGGCCGGCCAGGTGCTGCCGGATCTGTTGCAGTTCTGTGGTACGCCTGGCGCGGCCGAAGTGGTATTGAAGCCCGTGTGCGCCAGTCTCAAGGCATGGGACGGTCGAGCCAACCTGGATTCGGGAATCGGACTGGTGCATTTCCAGTCCATCATGCAAGCCTTGCAGGAGTCGCCGGATGTCTGGCGCGTACCGTTCGATCCGAAAGACGCGCAACACACCCCGCGCGGTCTGGCGGTCGAAAAGCCCGAAGTGGCCGGCGCGCTGCGCGAGGCAATGCTGGCGTCAGCCGAGTCGGCCGACAAGATGGGGCTGACAGCGCAAACCCGCTGGGGCGATGTTCAGGTGGCCAGCAGCGGCGGCCAGCAGACGCCGATCCATGGCGGGCCGGGCACGTTGGGTATCTATAACGCGATCCAGAGCGTTGCGCGTGAAGACGGCAAACTGGAAGTGGTCAGCGGCACCAGTTACCTGCAAGTGGTAACGTTCGACGACACGGGGCCGCACGCTCAGGGGCTGCTTGCGTTTTCATTGTCCAGCGATCCGGCGTCGAAATATTCCAGAGACCAGACCGAGGCTTTCTCGAAAAAACAGTGGAGCGCCTTGCCGTTCACCGAGCAGCAGATCAAGGCGGATCCGCAGTATCAGGTGCAAAGCGTGCGTGAAGAACCGGATAAAACGGGGAACGTGGCGGCGCAGTAATCAGTCGTCACGATGTTGCATCAACCACTGAAGGCCGCTCCCTCACAGGAGCGGCCTCAGCTTTTTGGTGGCTGTTGAGGCATCGGATTGATCACCGGATTGCCTTCCTGGTTGCGGGTGATGAACACCGGCAGGACCTTGGGCATCGAGTTGGCGAAGCTGTTCAGCTCCTTGACGTTATAGATGCCGCCGACCCGGATCGAGCCTGTGGCGCTATCGGCCAGCATCAGCGGTTTGTCCAGATAACGGTTGATCAGCGGCAGGGCTTCGCTCAGTGCCAGGTTGTCGAGCACCAGTTTGCCGTTGCGCCAGGCCAATGAGGTGTCGCTCGCATAGGTCTGGCTGATTTGCGGCATGTCGTCGCCATGCTTGTAGCGCGCCTGCATCGCAGGGCCCAGGCGCAGACCGTCACCCGACAGCTGCGTGTTGCTGGTGACCAGCACCGAACCTTCGACCAGGTTCACTTTGACCTGGTCTTCATACATCCAGACGTTGAAACGGGTACCGGTGACGCGAATCCTGCCTTCGGCCGCCTTGACGATGAACGGGTGGCTCAGGTCATGGCTGACTTCAAAGAAGGCTTCACCCTTTTTCAGCGTGACGCGACGCTCGTTCTTGTAGTTACTGAAGGTCAGATCGGTGTTGAGGTTCAACTCGACCTGACTGCCATCGCCAAGGGTGACATGGCGAACCGTGTCGGTGGCTGCGAAGTGCTGATAGCTGTCGGGCAGCCAGCCAAGGTTCCAGCCGGCCCAGGCTGTCAGTGGCAGCGCCAGCGCGCAAATGCAGGCTGCTGCCGCGTATTGGCGCCAGGTGCGGGGTGGTTGGCTGATCGATATGACCGCCGCCGGTTCGGGGCGCGGCAAATGTTCGGCAACCTCCCAGATTTCCAGCATGGCCTCGTATTCGAAGGCATGAAGCGGGTGCGCATTGCGCCATTGTTCGAACGCCCGCCGTTCCTCGGCGGTGCAGTCGACGGCGTGCAGGCGCATGCACCAATGCGCAGCGGCATCGGTGATCGCATCGTATTCAGCTTCGGATAGGGTGTTCTGGGTCATTGACTCGTCCTGATTTACTGCATTCTAACCTTGACGGGAAGGTGGCGAGAACCGCCGTCATGGCGATTTCCCATCAATGGGGGCCGGTTTCCCCGTCATACCTCCTCAAAACAGGATGTATTGAGAACAGTATTCATGAATCGAGTGAAAAATTGATCAAAAGCGCACTCTTCGCATTTGCGGTCGCCCTCAAGGAATGCGCGGGCATCGAGCCCGCGCTCTGCCTGTTTCAAGGAGACTGAACCGGATCCAGCTGTCTGCCGATTTCACAGATCAGGCGGGCGATGGAGTCGGCATTGCGCAGGATGACGTCGATTCGCACGTCCGGCCTCTGCGGATCGAGGAAGGCGTTGCGCGCCTCCTCAATGGTTCGGCTGCCCGTCAACCTTAGAACTTCGTCACTGATGAGCTGCATTTCGGGGATGTTGTCGATGCTGACCCAGGACTTGAGTGTGGTATTCCATTCCGCGAACAGTTGAGCCCGAGGGGTATTCAGTGACAAGGCCGATACCTGATCGAACACCAGTTCCTGAAACAGCAGGGCTCCGGAAGCGGTGAGGGTCGAGATCAGGTCGCTGAACGGCTCCCGGGCTCTTAATGAAGCAATGTCCAGCGCCTTGCTGAACTGATGGGAAAATTCGTGAATCAGCGTTGATGCCTGTGCATGGGCATCGATATCGAACGGCTCCATCAGGTAGATCTTGTACTGATCCAGTTGCTGATCGAAAAAGTGTTCGGTGAAATGCACTATTTTTTTTGCGTCACCGTCCAGCACGAACGCAATCACGTCGTTCATGAGCCTGTTCGAGCCGACGACGAAACGGTCGGTATCCAGCAACTCGTCGGCGGGATCCACCAATGCCCGACAGATCGGCAGGATCGCATTGTTGATCTTGGCAAGCATTGCGGTGTCGATGGCAGGTACATCAAAGAAGCTTTCAAGAAAACGGCTCACCCGAAGATTCTCAGTGCCGTGGCGCAGGAGAGTCAGGTTATGCAGGCAGTAGAAAGCGTAGCGTCGGGCGAGATCGATGGCGTTCACCAGCACTCTGGCCTTTTCCGGGTACTTCAGGCGGATCTCATCCATCCCGCGCGCCTCGACGTTCAACATTGAGTGGCGCAGGTTCGAGAGGCTGGGCCGGCCGGCCAGTTTCCTGAAAGCCTGGCCGTAGTGAACGCTCTGGTGAGCCGGCACACGAACCATGGCCAGCCCTTTTTTCTGAAACAGTGGGCTGTATTTTCCTGCACCTGCCAGTTGCCAGGACGCGTCACTCTTCGTGACCTGATAGACCTTGCCATCGATGGCTGCATAATCTCGATGGCTGGCCGGTTGCCGGTAGGTGCCCGCCGCCGAATCATAGGCAAGATCCTTGAGTTGAACGTCGATGACTTCTGATGACTGCATCAGGGTGCGCATCGGCGAGGCAGATTCGACGTCGCCAATATCGGGCCCCGCAAGCTCGTCGGCTTCCAGCTCGGCAACCTCGGCCCCGGCCGATATTTGCGGCAACAGCGCCATCTGGACCATCTGCACGCCACCGGCAATAAAGGATTTCAACGCCTGTTTCCAGTGATGGTTCTGCAAGGCTTCGGCCGAATCCTTGAAGTTTTCGTAGGCGCGCCAGAGAAACGGCACGATGGCCAGTTTGCCTTGCAGCGTATTCGACACCAGCCTGATTCCACCGCTGAACAGCGTTTTGGCCGTATCCCAATCGGACTGCGCTTCGCGCTCGACCTGTGATTCAAGCTGCTGTTGCAAGAGCTTGAGGTTATCGCTGTACAACTGCTCCAACAGGTTGCCTTCGATCGGGCGGCTCGCCAGCGTCATCTCGCTGGTCTGACCCGCCGTGGCGGCCAGCAGATTGCGAAAGATGGCTCGTCGTCCGGCAGGCAAGCGCCGAAGCAGCAAATTCTGTAGAGCCCCCGGTGTATTCAGTGCGGCGATCAGCGCCTCTTCGTTCTTGAACTCCTGAAACACCTGTTCAGCATACGGTGCGTAAAGGACCAGCGGCCCCACGTGATTCTGACCCGGAGCAAAAACATAAAGCCCTGCTGCGGTCTCGGCACTTGCCCCGGGGGTCTTGATCAGCGAAAGCGGACTGACGACGACGTGCGCACCAGGAACGGTGGCTCGGGCGTAGCCATCGGGCATGTCCAGTCCCTGGCAGACTTGCGTATAGGCGCCAGCAGACAGGTGCTGCTGCAGTTTCAACGCATGGGCGTGTTGCATCAGTTGCCAGGGCACCTGGTGGAAAAAGCGCTGCTTGCGTTCACGACTTTCGACCGTATCCGTCGAGAGGGCGGCCATCACTTTGTGACCGTAGGTAGCCGGAATCTCCAGCGACAACAACAATTGATCGACGGCGTTGCGATCCAGTCCGGGAGGCAAGGTTTCGGCGGTTTTCGAAACCACCCGGTACCCCGTGCCCTGGAGTACGTTGACGTGATTCAGGGCAAACTCGACCAGATCGAGGGGCGGGCCGGCCAATGCCAGATCGGGGATGATCTCGATCTGCCGGGGATCGAGATGCTCGCCCGGAAAACGCAGGTCGAGCGAAGTCTTCAATGCTTGTTCGACATGATCGGCCAGCGGCGTAACGCCAGTCAGGTAATCCTTGTCATCAATGACATTGCGGTTCCACCGCTCCAGCAGCTCGATGTGTCGTTTCTGATCACGGACCGGAGCCGTGCTGAGCCAGGCTGGAAAAGTCTGTTGATTTTCGATGGCTCGGGCATGCTCAATCGCCAGACGCAGGTTGGTTCCGGGCGGTGTCTGGCGCAGTACTGCAAGTGCCTTTTCCCGTTTCGCCCCTTCATCCATGCGTTGACGCACTTGTTCGCAGCACGCCAGATAGTGCTCGATCCCCGACTGCATGCGCTCATGCAACACATTGCGATTGATGATCTGAAACTGTCCCAAGGTATAGAGCTGATGCGGTTGATACTGTGCGGGCGAGATATTTTCCAGCAGTGACAGTCTTTCAACGTTGTCGAGCAATCGCCGGCGCAGTGCTTGTCGGGCGCGGGCTACGTTATCGAACACCTCAAGTCCCAGCGCTGGCGTCCATAGCACGGTACGCCCGGAATGATGGGCGTCGAGGCCTCCGCGCTCGGTCATGAACACACAATGGGCCAGGCGCCAGACTGTCCTGCCGTCGGGAGCCTCAAGCGTCAGGGCGTAGGCATCGGGTCGAAAGCCTCCGACTCCCTGACGTTCCGTACGGCTCGGCCGATCGGCATCGATGACGGTTTCGACGACGGCTCGGGCCCACGCAGGCAGACTGCCGCTCGACGCCCTGAGCCGGGCTTCGCCATTCACGCCGACGAACCAGGCGTGCGCCAGATCCGCTTTGATATTTTCAAACCAGTCGCGCTGGGCATCGCGGGTTGTCATGGGCTGCTTTGCGAGTTTCTCCAGAAGAGGAGACTCGACGGCATGGAACGTCTTGATGGCTGCGCGGGCCTTGTCGGCCAGGAGCAGCGAAGGCTGCTGACTGCCGGACCAGAGCGGTTGTGTGCTCCAGCGTCCCTGCACATCGAGTCGTTGCAAGCGCTGGTGAATCATCGAGCGGATATCCAGGCTTTTGTCGAACAGCGCGTGAAGGTTCACCGTTCCGTCGGCGAGGCGAAACACTTGCAGGGCATACTCGAGGTTCTGTCGTTGCTTGGTGATGATCGACTCGCTCAGGAACCCGAACACCTCGCCGGCTACCCGGTCCCCCGAAACCTGAGGCTGATCGAAACCCAGAAAGCGGCTGCGCTCCTCCAGGCTCAGCAGCGCATAGAGTTCGTCTTCGTGGCCTTTGGTGATGAATTTGCTTTGCAGGGTCGCTTTCAGATCCCGATAGTCCTCAAGCTGCTGCAACCCTTGAGAAGGCGTGTAGAGAAAAGCGTCAGACCCACTACTGATCATGAGCGAACCTGCCAGCTCCACATGGTTGGCCGGGTTCTCCCAGAGACGTACGGTTTCAGCGAAGGGGCCGGGGCCGCCGTCGACAGTCGGCCGGATCAACTGATGCAGCGTGTTGAACTGCTTTGCCTCGAGGACTCCGGCTTCACGCTTGAGCATCCAGTCGACGCGGGCCTGGTCCTCCAGCACCCGGGCCAGGAATGTGCGGCGCGTTGACCCGAAGACTGCAGCGGCATTCCAGTAATGTTCCAGCTGGCGAAACAGCAGGGCCGGCAGCATGCCCGACGCCTGGATGGCGGCGGTTCTCCATTGTTCCTGATCGTGGGGGCCTGGTGTCCTGGCGGGGTGGGAAAACTCCGCAAGCCGAATACTCGGCCAGCGCTGATGGCGGTAGTGAGTCAGCACCGCCTCGCTCAGAGTCATGGACTGTGCCTTGCGGGTATTCCCGATGGGCTCTTGATTGCCTTCTTTTTCGCTGATTGTGTAAACGCTGACGCGGGTGCGGCTTTGTTGCAATGCTCCGAAGTGAGGCATGAGCAGTTCATCCAGCACGCTGTCGAGCAATTGCGTAAGGGTCGGCAGTTTTTTGAGTTCGTCCAGCATGGCCTGGGCATTGAGCAGCGAACCCTGGCTCAGGGTGGCATCACGATCCTCGAATACATCACCTTCAATGATCGAAAACGTCACCGAAACACGCTTGGCATTTTGCAGCCTTCGAATTTGGGTCAAGGGCACAAACGCCAGCAACGTGTCCTGATCGTCGGCCTCTCTGAGGCGTTCTTCAAGTTGAGCCGTCAGGTTCGCGCGACTGTGGTGTTTGCGGATGCCGTCATAGGGGGTGTAGAGAATCTGGCCCTTTTCGTACGGTATATCACTCAGAACGAATGCGCCGGGCAGTGGCACCGGGTTCTGTCCGTCAGGATTGAGCAGAATGCGTTCGGCCAGCATGGGCGGCCGTTGCTGGCGCCGCAAGGCATCGGACGCCAGCCTGACGTTGGCCAGCCATCTGAAATCCTTTTCCGCCAGGCCATGGGTTCTGCCCAGCTCGGGCCACAGCCCCGGGTTGTCGAGCGCTTCGGGGAACAGTAATGCGCCAGTGGGTACGGTCATCGTCAAGTCTCGAAAAAATGAAAGTGCAGTGAGGTTCGAGACCGGAAAGTAAAAGCAGGCAGACAGATGAAGGTGGTACCGGGGTATTGCACGGTAACCATGGCTGCATGCATTGCAGGGTTGACAGGCCACCGGCTGCCCGTGGTTAATCCGGATGCGTCAGTTCGTACGCTGTTGTTCCCTCCAATAATCATTCTGGAGCTTCAGATGTCTGCGCCAAACGATCATGCGGTCTCGTCCAGGGTGTCTCTGGACGAGTTGACTCAACTGCTGGAAACAATCTTCATCCGTCACGGCACCTCGCACGAGGTCGCCAGGGCCCTGGCATACAACTGTGCCAACGCCGAGCGGGACGGCGCCCACAGCCATGGCGTTTTCCGGATTCCCGGTTATGTCTCGACCCTCGACAGTGGCTGGGTCGACGGCCAGGCCGTGCCGAAAGTCGAGGATGTGGCTTCAGGGTTTGTCAGCGTCGATGCCGGCAACGGTTTTGCCCAACCCGCCCTGGCGGCGGCACGTCCATTGCTGGTGGAAAAGGCCCGCAGTGCCGGGATCGCGATATTGGCCATTCGCAACTCCCACCACTTTGCCGCGCTGTGGCCGGACGTCGAGCCGTTTGCCGACGAAGGCCTGGTGGCGCTGAGCGTAGTCAACAGCATGACCTGCGTGGTACCGCACGGCGCCGACCGACCCCTGTTCGGCACCAACCCGATCGCCTTCGCCGCGCCACGGGCCGACGGTGCGCCGATCGTGTTCGACCTGGCCACCAGCGCCATCGCTCACGGCGACGTGCAGATTGCCGCGCGCAAGGGCGAAAAACTGCCGGCGGGCATGGGCGTGGATAGTCTCGGCCAGCCGACCTGCGACCCGAAAGCGATTCTCGAAGGCGGCGCGTTGCTGCCGTTTGGCGGGCACAAGGGCTCGGCGCTGTCGATGATGGTTGAACTGCTCGCCGCTGCGCTGACGGGTGGCAACTTCTCGTTCGAATTCGACTGGAAGAATCATCCCGGGGCCAAGACTCCGTGGACCGGTCAGTTGTTGATCGTGATCGACCCGAGCAAGACTTCCGGGCAGAGCTTTGCCGAACGCAGCCAGGAACTGGTCAGGCAGATGCATGGGGTAGGGCTCAAGCGTTTGCCGGGTGATCGGCGGCATTTGCAGCGGGCCAAATCATTGGCTGAGGGCATCGTGCTGGATGAGCAAACCCTGGCGCAGTTGCGGGAACTGGCGGGCGAGTGACATTTGCCGGACATGAATAAGGCGAGCCGCAGGGCTCGCCTTTTTTTCGTTGCGCTCAGCGGCGGCCGAGCAGCAGACCGACCACCAGACCGAAACCGGCCGAGATGGCGACGGTCTGCCACGGATGGCCACCGATGTAGTTTTCGGTGGCATCCACCGCCGGTTTCGTACGGTCACGCACGCTGGAGACGGAGTCCAGCGCCTGCTGCAGTTTCAGGGCGATTTGTCCGCGCAGGGTTTCCGCTTCCTCGCCGACCAGTGAAGCACTGCTTTTGAGCAGTTTGTCCGACTCTTCGATCAGAGCCTGAAGTTCGCTGAACGCTTGATCCTTGATTTGGTCTTCAGCGGCTTGAACGGCGCTTTTGCGGGCCATTGGGTGACTCCTTGCAGGTGAATGGACAGTGAACAATGGAGTATGGCGCTGTTTGAAAAGTTGCAGCGAATTTCTCCGCGAAGGAAAAACCAGCGCCGGAGATTTCCCTCCAGCGTGTAAGATGTCGCCATTTTCACGCAACAGGTATTTCCCCATGAGTTTCAATCTGGCCGACAAATCCCTCGCAGAGCGCGCTGCGCTGGAAGACGAGAAATCCCGACTGTTCGAACTCTGGCAGAACAATCTGGGCAAAGCCAAGGGCGAAGCCGCGCGGTTGTTCGGCGAGCGCTCCAAGCGCAAGGGCAAATGGGCCGAGTTCGTACGCGCTGAACTGGACGGCATGTCGCCGCCGGAGTTTGCCAACATGGTGCGCAGTGAAGTCAATCGGCTGATGGCGGCCAACAAGTAATCATTCGGTCTTGAAACTGGCAACAATCGCTTCGCGAACCTTCAGCACCACGGGATCGATCTGGGTATTGGTGCGCCAGCCCAGTTCGACCGGATAGCGTGGCAGCGCCAGCGGGCAGGGCAGCAGTGCCAGCCCGCTCAGCGATGCAATGGCCTGCGCCGCATGGGCCGGGATGGTCGCCACGGCCGTACTGCCCCTGAGCAGATGCGGCAACGCCGCAAAGTGCGTGGTCGAGGCGCAGACCCGGCGAGTCAGCCCCAGCGCTGCCAACCCTTCATCGGTGATTCCGATAAAACCACCCGACGACACCAGAATGTGTTCCCGGGCGACAAACTCTTCCAGACCGATCTGCTGCTGGCCGGGCTCAAGGCTTGCCGGGTCCACCAGACACGCGTAACCCCCTTCGCCCAGTACCTGACGGCTGAGCAGCCGCTCGGCGAACCCGCCGGCGGTGATCGCCAGGTCGATGCTGCGCTCCATCAGGGCCCGGGCGACGATCTGGCTGTGGGTCTGGCGGAAGATCAGACGCAGCTTCGGCGCGCGTCGGCCGATCTCTTCGATCAGACGGCGCCCATAAGCAATCTCGAAGTCATCCGACAGCCCGACGCTGACCGAGCGCCCGTCGTACTGATTGGCCGCCGGGTCGACCATCGCCAGGCTCTGCCGGCACTTGTTCAGCGCATCGCTGACCACCGGTTTCAACTGATTGGCCTTGAGGGTGGGCGCCAGGCCCCGACCGGTGCGCACGAACAATTGATCGCCGTACACCTCGCGCAACCGCCGTAACGCTGCGCTGACCGCCGACTGGGTCACGCCCAGACGTAACGCCGCACGGCTCGCACTGGATTCTTCATGCAGCGCTTCGAAGACTTTCAGCAAGTTGAGATCGATGTCTGCGATATTCATTTGGTTCATATCATTCAGCAGTGAGTCGGGCTTTATTCATGATCTCGTGGCGCCGGAGAATGAGCAACACCTGAACTTCACGGAGTGACCGCCATGCCAAAATCAATCGTTGCCGCCCTGCAGATCGGCGCCTTGCCCGGTGGCAAGGGTGAAACACTGGAACAGATCCTGAGCTGGGAAGGCGCAATCATCGAATCCGGCGCCGCGCTGGTGGTAATGCCCGAAGCCTTGCTCGGTGGTTACCCGAAGGGCGAGGGCTTTGGCACGCAGCTGGGTTATCGCTTGCCGGAAGGCCGCGAGGCCTACGCCCGTTACTTCGCCAACGCCATCGATGTGCCGGGCGCTGAAACTGAAGCACTGGCCGGGCTGTCGGCGCGTACCGGGGCCAACCTTGTGATCGGCGTTATCGAGCGGGTCGGCAGCACCTTGCATTGCACCGCGCTGTATTTCGACCCGCAGGCAGGCCTGGTGGCCAAACACCGCAAACTCATGCCCACCGGCACCGAACGGCTGATCTGGGGCAAGGGCGACGGTTCGACGCTGCCGGTGCTCGACACTCAGGTCGGCAAGCTCGGCGCAGTCATCTGCTGGGAAAACATGATGCCGCTGCTGCGCACGGCGATGTACGCCAAGGGCATTGAAGTCTGGTGCGCGCCGACCGTGGATGAGCGCGAGATGTGGCAGGTCAGCATGCGCCATATCGCCCATGAAGGGCGCTGCTTCGTGGTCAGCGCCTGTCAGGTGCAGGCCTCGCCGAACGAACTGGGCGTGGAGATCGCCAACTGGCCCGGGGATCGACCACTGATTGCCGGTGGCAGTGTGATCGTCGGGCCGATGGGCGATGTGCTGGCCGGGCCGTTGCGCGACGAGGCTGGCTTGCTCACCGCCGAGATCGATACCGATGAACTGGTGCGGGCCCGCTACGACTACGACGTGGTCGGCCACTATGCCCGGCCGGACGTGTTCGAGCTGAGTGTCGACGAGCGCGCCAAACCAGGCGTGCGTTTCACGGTTTGACGGTTTGTCGGCGCCGCCATTCTTCGCGGGTGATTTCCCAGATCTCCCGCGGGAAGCGACCGCCGACGAAGTCATCCTCGTCCGTGCGAATCAAGCGCATGCCGCTACGCTGCGAAAGCTTTCGCGAGCCAAGGTTCGGGGCGGCTTTCGGTACGCGCATCAACGGTCGATCGAGGGTTTCGAACCAATATCGGGTCACGGCTTCGCTGGCTTCGGTCATCAAGCCCTGGCCCTGCCAGGCCGGTGCGAGCCAGAACCCGCGATGGTTGTCCGGCTCGTCCATCAGGCTGATGTTGCCGATCAATTGCTCTGGCGCCGATCTGAGGCGAATCGTCCAGTGCCACTCTTTGCCTGCCGCAATAGCCGGCAGCGCAATGTCACGCAGGTAGGTGAGGGCGCCGTCGTCCGGATAAGGCCAGGGCACGAAGACGTTCAGATAACGCACCACTTCCCAGTGGGGAAATTGCTGCTGGATGGCCTCGGCATCCGCGAGTTCAAGCGGGCGCAACATCAGCCGTTCGGTGTACAGCGTGGGCGTGTCTTCCATAAACCACGACTTCCATGTTCTGACGGTGGGCCGTGCAGCCTAACGCATCTTTACCAAGTGGCGGCACTGGCCCTGGGCAGACTCAGCTTGCCGGTGTCGACAAAACGCATCGTGCCAAACAACCCGCCCGCCAGTTTGCCGCGCAGCACATAGGGCAGGTTGTCGAGGGTTTGCGTCTGGCTCAGGCCCAGGGTCTGGCGCAGCACCGAGAACGCGGAAATGCTCACCGGCACACTGACGATGGTTTCGGAAAACCGTGGAATCGAGCCGGTCTGATCGCTCACACCCGACGCCAGGGAGTGGCCGTTGACCTCCAGATCCAGCGCGATGCCGTTGTAGTCGATGGGCGTTTCGTTGGGGTTCTGCACGCGCAGCTTGATCGCGAAGCGCACTTCCAGATCCTGGCTCGGCAGCGGTTCGAGGCCGACCACGTTGATGTTCACCGGGTCGCGGTTGGGAAACAGCGCACAGGCGCTGAGGGAGAGCAGAAGCAGGGACAGGATGACGGCTTGGATACGACGCATTGATGCTCTCTCATTGAAAAAGGGCTGAACCGTTGCCGGTATCAGCCCTTTTTTCATCGAGCGGACAGGATCAGCGGTTCAACTGTGCGACAGCGGCCGGCGCGGCGGGTTCAGCTTTGGCCGGCAGGTCGGGGTTTTCCATGACCTGAAGGATAGAGGCTTCCGGGTCGAAGTCATCTTCTTCCAGTTCGATGAACTCTTCCGGCAGGAAGATATTCAGCACGATCGCACACAGTGCGCCCACGGTGATCGGCGATTCGAAAATATTGCGCAACGCCTGCGGCAGTTCGCGCAGCACTTCCGGCACGGCGGCGATGCCCAGGCCCATGCCGACGGAAATCGCCACGATCAGCATGTTGCGCCGATGCAGGCCGGCCTCGGCGAGGATCTTGATCCCGGCCACGGCCACGGTGCCGAACATCACCAGCTCAGCGCCGCCAAGTACCGGCTTCGGCATCAGTTGCAGCACCGCGCCGATCATCGGAAACAGACCCAGCAGCACCAGCAGGCCGGCAATGAAGAACGCCACGTAACGACTGGCCACGCCGGTGAGCTGAATCACCCCGTTGTTCTGGGCGAAGGTCACCATCGGCATGCTGTTGAACACCGCCGCCATCGCGGAGTTGAGACCGTCAGCCAACAGCCCGGACTTGATCCGGCGGATGTACAACGGGCCCTTGACCGGTTGCCGGGAAATCATCGAGTTGGCGGTCAGGTCACCGGCAGCTTCGAGCGGCGACACCAGGAAAATCACCGCCACCGGCACGAACGCCACCCAGTCGAAGTTGAAACCGTACTTGAACGGCACCGGTACGCTGACCACCGGTACTTCGGGGAGGTTGGCGAAGTCCACGGTGCCCATCAGCCACGCCACCACGTAGCCGAGGGTCAGGCCGATGACGATCGCGCCCAGGCGCAGGAACGGCACGTCGACCCGGTTCAACACCACGATGGTGCCCAGCACCAGCGCCGCCAGGAACACATGGCTGGCCGCGCCCAGATCCGCTGCGCCGAAGCCGCCGGCAATGTCGGTCATCGCCACCTTGATCAGCGACAGGCCCATCAACGTGATGATGGTGCCGGTCACCACCGGGGTGATCAGCATGCGCAACTTGCCGATGAACTGGCTCAGCACCACTTCGATGAACGCGGCGAAGAAGCACACGCCGAAGATCGTCGACAGGATTTCATCGGTGCCGCCGCCCCGGGCCTTGACCATGAAACCGGCGCTGAGAATCACGCTGATAAAGGAAAAACTGGTGCCTTGCAGGCACAGCAGCCCCGAACCGACCGGGCCGAAGCGCTTGGCCTGAACGAAGGTACCGAGGCCCGAGACGAACAGCGCCATGCTGATCAGGTACGGGATTTCGCTTTGCAGGCCGAGGGCGCCGCCCATGATCAGGGTCGGGGTGATGATGCCGACGAAGCTGGCCAGCACGTGCTGCAGCGCGGCAAACACCGTTGCGGTGAAGTGCGGACGGTCGTTGAGGCCGTAGATGAGATCGTTGTTGCGCGGGGCTTTTTCAGAGGCGGTCATGGTGGTTTGCGTGCCGCAATGCGGGGCCGGGTCGGAAAATGGGTGCGCAGGATGCCGCAAGCGAGGGGCGAGGGCAACGCATTAAAACTGCCCAAAAGGTCAGGTTCGACCAAAGGCTGAGAGCAGATCTTCTTCAAAAGCCCTTTGTGCATCTCCCGGCACCTGCGCCCGATGCCGGGCCAGATGGAACGCCACGTCAAAACTCAATTCCCCTTCGCGCACCGGCCGCAGCAGACCCTTGTCCTGCCACTGGCGGGCGTAATGGTCGGGCAGGTAGCCGACGTGTTTGCCGGACAGAATGAAGGCGAGGGTGCCTTCGACCTGTTCCGAACGGGCCGAGCAGACCTTGCCCTGGAACGGCTCGTCACTGCGCAGAAACCGGTAGGGGTGATCGACCCGGTCGCACGCCTTTAACGCCGCGTCGTCGGGCGCATCGTCGTTAAACAGTGGATGCCCGGGCGCGCAATAAAGATGCTGGGTTTCGCGGAACAGCTCGCGGTAGTCGAACGCGTTCTGCACCTGGGAGAAGTAACCGATGGCCAGGTCCAGCCGCTGTTGCAGCAGCAGGCGCTCCATTTCGCCGGGCATGGCGCTGATCAGCTCGATGCGCACCGATTCGTCCCGCTCGCGAAAGCGTCGGATCGCATCCGCCACCCGTTGCAGCACCGATTGATCGACCGCTTCCGACAGGCCCAGGCGTACTTCGCCGATCAGGCGTCCGGCCACGCCATTGGATTGATGACGAAAAGTCTCGATCGAATCGAACAGGCCTCGCGCAGCGATCAGCAGTTGTTCGCCTTTGGGTGTGAGGCTGAAACCACCCTTGCCACGGTTGCACACCCGATAGCCGAGACGGGTTTCCAGCTTGGCCATTTGCTGGCTGATGCTCGACTGGCTCAGCCCCAGTTCACCCTGGGCTGCGCTGAAACCATTGGACTCGACCACCCCGAGAAACAGGCGCAGCAGCTGCAAATCGACATCGTGGAGTTGACCGAGCATCACATTAGTCCGGCATAAAGTCAGGTTAACAAACTTGATATTTTTCCAATGTATCCGACGGCGCATCCTGCCACCACTTCCTCCGGTCAGGTGTTCGTCATGGCTCCCTTGTTCAAGCTGTGTTTGCCCGCGCTGTTGCTTTCCGTCTCCATCGCCGCCCAGGCCGAAGAGAAAACCCTCAATCTCTACAGCTGGGCCGATTACGTGGCGCCCCAAACCCTGCAGCGCTTCGAAAAGGAAACCGGCATCCACGTGCGCTACGACACCTTCGATACCTCCGAGGTGCTGGAAACCAAATTGCTTACCGGCGGCAGCGGTTATGACGTGGTGGTACCTTCATCCAGCGTGCTGGCCCGTGGATTGGCTGCCGGCGCGCTCAAGGAAATCCCCCACGAAGGGCTCAAGGGTTACGCCAATCTCGATCCGGATCTGCTGGAAAAACTGGCGGCGGTCGATCCCGGTAACCGCTACGGCGTGCCGTACACCTGGGGCACCCTCGGCCTGGGCATGAACGTCGAGGCAGTCAAACAGCGGCTGCCGGACGTGCCGCTCAACAGCCTCGATCTGCTGTTCAAGCCCGAATACGCCAGCAAACTCAAGGATTGCGGGATCGCGATTCTCGATTCGCCGCAGGAAGTGATTGGCCTGGCGCTGCACTATCTCGGTAAAGATCCCTACAGCACCGACAAGAACGATCTGGCCGCCGCCGAAGCCTTGTTGCAGCAGTTGCAGCCCTCGGTGCTCTACGTCGCCACGGGCCGGCAGATCAATGATCTGGCCAACGGCAGCGTGTGCCTGGCGCTGACCTACAACGGCGATGCGAGCATGGCCGCCGATCAGGCACGCAAGGCCAACAAGCCGTTTGAGGTCGCCTACCGAATCCCGAAAGAAGGCACGCTGGTGTGGCAGGACAATCTCGCCATTCCCAAGGACGCGCCGCACCCCGAGGCCGCTCGTACCTTCATCGAGTTCATGTTGCGCCCCGAATCCGTGGCGGCGCTGACCAATACGCTGTTCTTTGCCACCGCCAACCAGGCCGCCACGCCGCTGGTGGACGAAGCAGTGCGCAACGACCCGGACATCTACCCGAAACCCGAAGTGCGCGAGCGTCTGTACGCCGACCGCAGCATGAGCCTCAAGGACATGCGCCAGCGCACACGTTTGTGGACCACTTTCCGTAGCCGCCAATAGCCTTCCCTAACAACAGGAGCACACCGATGGACGTGCCAACGCAAAACGATCAGGCCCTGACCCGTAACAGCCTTTTCGGCACTGCTGCCGAAAGCACCTACGCCGGGATCACCAGTTTCATGCGCCGGCGCTACAGCCGCGACTTGCGCGGCGTGGACGTGGCGGTCAGCGGCGTGCCGTTCGACACCGCCACCAGCAACCGTCCAGGCGCCCGTTTCGGGCCTCGCGGGATTCGTGCTGCATCCACCGGGATTGCCTGGGAACGGCACTGGCCATGGGCGTTCGACCCGTTCGATCATCTGGCGGTGATCGACTACGGAGACTGCGACTTCGATTACGGCTCGCCGCACACCATCCCCGAAAGCATCGAGGCCCACGCCGAGCACATCCTCAGCTCCGGCAGCGCGATGCTGACATTCGGCGGCGATCACTTCATCAGCTATCCGCTGCTCAAGGCTCACGCCCGCAAGCACGGCACATTGTCGCTGATCCACTTCGATGCCCACAGCGACACCTGGCCGGACGAGGGCGGCAAGCGGGTCGATCACGGCACCATGTTCTGGCACGCGGCGCGGGAAGGGCTGGTGGATCCGGCGCGTTCGGTGCAGATCGGCTTGCGCACCACCAATGACGATCATCAGGGTTTTCAGGTGCTGGATGCGCGGCAGGTGCATCGCCGCGGCTGCGAAGCGATCGTCGAGGCCATTCGGTCGCGGGTCGGGGACAACCCGGTGTACCTGACGTTTGACATCGATTGTCTGGATCCGGCCTTTGCTCCGGGCACGGGGACGCCGGTCTGCGGCGGGTTGAGCACGGTGCAGGCGCTGGAAATCCTTGGCGGATTGCGCGGGATCCATCTGGTGGGCATGGACGTGGTGGAAGTGGCGCCGGCCTATGACCATGCGGACGTGACGTCGCTGGCGGCGGCGACCCTGGCCATGGAGATGCTGTGCCTGTACGCGGCCAGGCACAAAGTCGACGCGTGATCAGCTCTGAGCCTGGTGAAAGCTCCTGACAATTTCTGACACCAGGCTCTGCTAAGCTCCGGCAAATTTCTGCCCGGAGCCTCACACCGTGTCGCGCACCACTCGTCTGTTGACCCTGCTGCAAGTGCTGCGTGGTAAGAAGCGCCCGGTGACCGCGGCGACGCTGGCCTGCGAGCTGGAAATCTCCGAACGCACCCTCTATCGCGACATCGCCGAACTGACCGCACTCGGTGCGCCGATCCATGGCGAGGCGGGCATCGGTTACGTGTTGCGCAGCGGTCTGTTTCTGCCGCCGCTGATGCTCAACGCCGATGAGACCGAAGCCATTGTGCTGGGCCTGCGTTATGTCGATCAGCGTGGCGACGAGGTCCTGAGCAAAGCCGCTGCCGACGCGCTGGCGAAAATCGCGGCGGTGCTGGACCCGCAGGCCCAGGAAGCGCTGCGCAATCCGACGGTGATGCCCGGGCCGCCCGGTTACGGGTTCCCGCAGAACGCGGTGCCGTTGAATGTGTTCCGTCAGTCGATCCGCGATCAGGCCAAGCTGCACATCGATTATGCCGACGCCCAACAGGTGCCGAGCCAGCGCTTGATCTGGCCCCTGGCGCTGGGTTTTCTCAACGAGGTGCGGATTATCGTGGCGTGGTGCGAGTTGCGCAGCGCGTATCGCACCTTCAGAACCGACCGGATCTCCGCCGCCAGTCTGCAGGGCGAGCGTTATCCGGGACGTCGCAGTGACCTGCTGCGCACCTGGCAGCGGCAGATGCAAATGGACGAAAGCGGGCGTTTCACTCCTGACAAAAACTGACGCAAGGCTGTTCTAGGATGGCGACAGAATCGAAAACAAGGAGTTGCACTCATGTTCCATCCCACCTCGATACTCGCTCCGGCCATCGTTGAGTACATCAACGCCGCCAATGCTCGGGATACGTCCCGGGTCGGCAGTTTTTTTGCCGAGGATGCCCACGTGTTCGATGAAGGTCATCATCAGGTCGGCCCGCAGGCCATCGCGCAGTGGATGCAAGATACTGCGCAGCGCTATCAGCCGCGGGTCGAAGTGCTCGGCGTTCAGCAGCGCACCGGCAAGGTGCTGGTGCAAGGGCTGATTTCCGGGACGTTTCCCGGCAGCCCGCTGGAACTGCGCTACACCTTCCGCCTCAACGAGCAGGGCAAAATCGCACGGCTGGATATTTCCGTGTAGCCATCGTGGCATACTGCCGCGCATGACTTTCGACTCCCCTTTAAGCGCCTGGCAACATGCCGTCGAGCACAAGGGCTTCATCCAGGATGAAGCCCAGGAGCACGCGGTCTGGGCGTTGCAAAAATGCCATGAAGCCCTGCACGCCGGTGCCCGTTCGGTCACCGGCGTTTACCTGTGGGGCCCGGTCGGGCGCGGCAAGACCTGGCTGATGGACCAGTTCCATCAAAGCCTGCGGGTGCCGGCGCGGCGGCAGCACTTTCATCACTTCATGGGCTGGGTCCATCAGCGCTCGTTTCAACTGACCGGCATCGCCGACCCGCTGCGGGCATTGGCTCGGGAACTGGCGGCTGAAGTGCGGGTGTTGTGTTTCGATGAGCTGTTCGTCAATGACATCGGTGACGCGATCATTCTCGGGCGCCTGTTCCAGGTGATGTTCGACGAAGGCGTGGTGGTGGTCTGCACCTCCAATCTGCCGCCGGATCAACTGTATGCCGACGGCTTCAACCGCGACCGCTTCCTGCCGGCGATCACCGCAATCAAGCAGCATATGCAGGTGGTCGCGGTGAACGGCGCCGAGGATCATCGTTTGCATCCGGGCGCCATCGAGCAACGTTATTGGGTGGCGGCGCCGGAGCAGGATTGCGCGCTGGCCGGGGTGTTTGACGCGCTGACGGCCGGGCAGAGCGCCAGATCGGAACCGGTTCCGGTCGGCTACCGTGCCTTGAATGTGGTGAAGGCCAGCGAGTCGGTGTTGTGGTGCCGTTATGCCGATCTGTGCGAGCAACCGTTCGCGGCCATGGACTTCATCGCGCTGTGCGACACCTACCGGG
The DNA here is from genome assembly GCF_017491585.1 of Pseudomonas sp. 58(2021). Lineage (NCBI taxonomy): Bacteria > Pseudomonadati > Pseudomonadota > Gammaproteobacteria > Pseudomonadales > Pseudomonadaceae > Pseudomonas > Pseudomonas sp. 58(2021). Next base: position 294,496 of record NZ_JAFGYZ010000003.1, on the reverse strand, counting down.
CTATTCTGTTGAGCGAGGTGCCGAACCTGAGCGCACAAAAGCGCGAAGGGCGGATTGCCCGTGGCACCGAGGACGGCGCCGAGCGGGTGCTGGCCGGCGACCGCGAGTTGCCGCAACTGTCGGTGCACGATGATGGCGTACGGCGTTTCATTGCCCTGGTCGACGAGTGCTACGACCGCAAGGTGCCGCTGTACATCGAGGCCGATGTGCCGATGGACGCGCTGTACACCGAGGGCTACCTGGAATTCCCGTTCCGCCGGACCCTCAGCCGTTTGCAGGAGATGCAGCTGCAACGCTTTGCCGACACTTGATGCACGGAGGGCGCGACATGACTCAGCCACTGTCCCACCATTTGCTGACCATGGCCTATCAGAATGCCTGGGCCAACCATCGACTGGCCAAGGCCTGGAGCCAGCTCGACGACGCGCAGCTGGCAGCGCCACGGGTGAGTTTCTTCCCGAGCATCCGCCTGACCCTCAACCACATCCTCACCTGCGACTGGTTTTACGTCGATGCACTGGAGCGCGAGTTGCGGGGTGATGAGCCGCATCCCGATTGCTACGTGTTCTTCAATGCGCACGAGCCTTTCACCGAGGCGCAGGCCTTGCGCCGCGAACAGGGCCATGTCGACCGCCGCTTGATCGCCTACTGCGAGCAACTGCGCGATGGCGATCTGGGGCGCATCGTCACCATCGCCCGTGAAACGCCGCAACACGACAGTCGTCTGCGGATGATCTCGCACCTGTTCGAACATCAGATCCACCATCGTGGTCAGGTCCACGCCATGCTCAGCGGCACACCGGTGAAACCGCCGCAACTGGACGAGTTTTTCTGTGCTGGCGAGTCCGGTCTGCGGGCCGAGGATTTCGCCGAACTGGGCTGGACCGAACAACTCATCTGGGGCCACTGAAAACGTCGGGTTGTGGCCGGGCCTGCCTCGCGCTAAGGTCGCCGAGCCTGTCAGTGCGTATCAAACGCACCGGGGCCCCGTGCGATCGAGGATGGAAATGGATTCCGCAGAGATTCTTGTACTTCAAGCCAGTTACACCAACCCGCTGCATGCCGAGGCCATCGGTGTGGTGCTCAATCATTACGCCGAAGACCCGATGGGCGGCGGCCATCCCATTGCCCCTGAACTGTTGCAGCAATTGCCCGCAGAACTGGCCAAACGGCCCCACGCGTTCAGCGTCCTGGCCTTTGTCGGTGGAGAACCGGCCGGGCTGGTGAACTGCTTCGAGGGCTTTTCGACCTTCACCTGCAAACCGCTGATCAACGTCCACGACGTGTCGGTGGTGACAAAGTTTCGTGGTCTGGGACTGAGCCAGAAAATGCTGCGCAAGGTCGAGGAAATCGCCCGGCAGCGCGGCTGCTGCAAAATCACCCTGGAGGTGCTCGAAGGTAACGCTGTCGCTCAGGGCTCCTACACCAAATTCGGCTTTGCGCCGGGCATGTTTGACCCGAGTCACGGGCGCATGCTGTTCTGGATCAAAGAATTGCAGGCATAAAAAAGGCGCCCTGAAGGGCGCCCAACTGTCATCTGCGAAGCCAGAACGCAGCCGTCGCAGGTCCATCGGTAAACTTTTGTCTCACGGACGGTAATGTTCGGTGACCTGTGCGGTCTGGTCGTCCGGGACCCGAAGTTCGCTGGTTTTGGTGTCAGCCTGCTGGCTTTGGGCGGTGTGGACCGGGAAGTTTTCCCAGTGATACCGCATCCGCTCGGCACCGCCTTCGGCGAAAGCGCTGGCGGATGCAAGTGTGATCAGACCGGCAAGGAGTGCAGTCGTGGTTTTCATGGTTGTCTCCTACGAAAAAATGTCGGAGCCGTTCGTCCATGAATCCGTGCTTCGGGGCGCACTTTCAGCCACGGGTATTAACCTGGGGTTAACGCGCGTTTAGTGCAGGTTTTACTGATTGTTTCCGAGGTGTGGCAGACGAATGCTGCACGCGCCGATGGCGCGCGCAGGTCGCAGGGAAGGGCTTCAAAGTTTCCAGTCGAGGCTCAGCGTTACGGTGCGCGGATCACCCCAGTAAACGCCGTTGTAGAAGCCGACGTTGTCGTAATACTTCTTGTCGAACAGGTTGTCGACGTTCAGCGATGCCGACAAGTGTTTGTCGAATTCATAGCGCGACATCAGCTTGACCACGGTGTACGCCCCCTGACTGATCCGCGCTCGCTCGGTGATGATCCGGCCATCGGTGCCACGGCCGACCGGTCGGTTCGAACTGCCATAGACATCGCTCTGCCAGTTCACCGCGCCGCCCACGGTCAGGGCGTGCCAGTCGCCCGGCAGGCGATAGGCCGTGGACAGACGCAGCATGTTCAGCGGCTGGTTGGTATTGGCGCGATTTTTTTCGCCGTTGACCGCGTGGGTGTAGGTGTAGCCGGCGGTCATGTTCCAGCCATCGAGGACCTCGCCCGAGACTTCGGCTTCGAAACCGTTGACCTTGTTGCCCTTGCCGCCGGACTTGTAGAACTCTTCGCCTGTCACCGGATCCGGCGCGACCGAGTCGTCCAGCTCGGCGACATTGTCCTGCTTGCTCCAGAACACGGCGGTGGCCAGGTTCAGGCGCTCGTCGAGCAGGCTGCCCTTGAGGCCCACTTCATAATTGCTGCCGACCACCGGCTCGATGAACTTGCGGTTGGCGTCGCGATATTCCTGCGGGTTGAAGATGTCGGTGTAGCTGACATACACGGTGTATTCGGGCGTCAGGTCGTAGAGCAGACCCGCGTAGGGCGTCCACATGTCGTTGTGTTGCTGACGGCTGGCGTCGATACCGCTCACTTGCAGGTGGTCATCGAACGCGGTGGAGGAGGTCGAGGATTTCCAGCTGCCGTAGCGGCTGCCGAGTACCGCATGCAGGTCATCGGTGAAGCTCAGGCGCGTGGCCAGGTAACCGGCCTTCTGCCGGGTGCTTGAGGTGGAACCGGTCAGGCCGGTGACAGTGTCCGGAAATTTGGCGATATCCCCCATGTATTTCCAGTCGCGAATCTGCCCGTAACCTGGCGGCACCACGCCTGCGATCGTGTAAGGGTTGCGTTCGCTGCGATCGGCTTCGCCGTAACCGAACATCAACTCGTGTTCGCGACCGAGCAAGGTATAGGGCCCCGAGACATTGAAGTCATACGTCTTCATTTTCTGCGTACCGATCATGTGCGACGTGTAGGCCGTCATCCCGCTGCGGTCGTGCGCAGGGAACCCCGCGCCGCCGTAGTAGATCTTGCCGTCGGTATCGCTCTGGCGATGGGTGTAGGCCGCTTTCAGATGCCAGCCACCGGCCAGTGCCTGATCGAGAGTGGCGAAGGCCGTCTTGTCCTTGATCGGCCAGGAACTCCAGGACGTCGCCATGTTGGTCGAACGACCCAGGCCGGCCCTGCTGCCGTCGGCGTTCCAGTAGGGCACCGTGCCCCAGGAGCTGCCTTGCACCTGCTTGTCCTGATAGTCATAACCGACTGCCAGTACCGTCGACTCCGTCAGGTCGGCTTCGAGAATGCCGTAGCCGACTTCCCGTTGCAGGGCATATTTGTCGCGAAACGACTGGCTGTCGCGATAAGCCAGCACGCTGCGCCCGCGCAGACGGCCGTCGAAGGCAAGCGGCCCGCCCACATCCACGTAGCTGTAGTAATCGTCGTAACTGCCGCCGCTGACCCCGGCCAGCGCCTGCAATTGCGCGGTGGGGCGCTTGCGCACCATGTTGATCGTCGCCGAAGGATCACCGGCACCGGTGGTCAGGCCGGTGGCGCCGCGAACCACTTCGATCCGGTCGTAGATAATCGTGTCGGCGTCGGACTTCATCCGGCTGAAGGTGTTGAGCATCCCGTCGATCTGGAAGTTGTTGATCGGGTAGCCGCGTGCCGAATAGCTGACCCGGTCCGAGTCGTTGTGCTGGACCACCACGCCGGTGGTCTGGCTCATGGCCTCGGATAACGTGCCGAGCTTGAAATCGTCCATCTGCTGACGGGTGACCACGGACACCGATTGCGGGGTTTCCTTGATCGACAGGTTCAATCGCGTCGCCGTGTTCATGGCGCCAGTGGTGTAGGACGCAGTGTCTTCGGTGGTGCTGCCGAGACTTTCGGCGGTGACGCTGGTGGAGGCCAGTTCCAGTGCCGAGGCGGCGCTCTGCGGCTGTTTTTCAGCCTCGGTTTCAGCCAGCAGGTCGGGGCTCAGTGCTGCGCTGCACAGGCCCAGGGTGAGGGTCATGGAACGGGTGATGGGCGCGAACATCGCAGCCGACTCCTTGTCTTCGGGGGAAAATTTCCTTTGGTTCAAAGACGAAGGGGGAGAGGGCGATTTAGTGACAAGCGAGAAATATTGTCATTTCCAGGTGTTGCGAGGGCATGAAAAAAGGGCCGTTTCCGGCCCTTTCCAGGTTACTGCTTGACCACTTCCTTCGGGGCGTCCTCGGGCTTTTTCGGCTTCATCAGGCTGAAGTCGATCAAGGCGCGCTGTTCGCGTTCGTAAGGGTTGCCGATCAGCAGCGGACGCTGCTTGAAGCTGTCGCTGACCACGCTTTTGCTGCGGTCCAGTTCATCGAAACTCAAACCCGCCAGGTCCGCCCAAGTGTGGATCAGGTGCGCGCTGCTGTAAGGCCGGCTCAGATCCGCGGCAAAACTCCAGTCGTGGTTTTCGCGCCACTTCGGCGACGCCCAGGCCATGAACGGAATGGTGTACATCGGCGCGGTCGGTTTGTTTTCGTTACGACCCAGGGTGGTGTGGCCCGCCGAGTCGAACACGTCTTCACCGTGGTCGGAGAGGTACAGCAGGAAACCGTTCGGATCGGACTTGGCGTAGTCCTTGATCAGGCTCGAGACCACAAAATCGTTGTACAGCACTGCATTGTCGTAGCTGTTGTAGGTCGGTACCTGATCGTCACGCACGCCGGCCGGAACGCCGTTGCGGTCCTGGAACTTGTCGAAGCTCGGCGGATAACGGTACTGGTAGCTCATGTGCGTGCCGAGCAGATGCACGACGATCAGCTTGCGCGGTGCCGGATCGGTCAGAGCCTTGTTGAACGGCTCGATCACGTCGCCATCGTATTGCGCGGCGTTCTGGTTGCGGTTGTTGTTCAGGTACACCTGCTCGTCGGCCTGTTCGGAGAAGGTCGTGAGCATGGTGTTGCGCTTGGTCATGGTCTGCTGGTTGGTGATCCAGAAGGTCTTGTAGCCCGCCTGTTTCATCATGCTGACCAGCGATGGTGTGGACAGGTACAGATCCGGGTTTTCTTCGTCGGCGAAGGTCAGCACCTGTTGCAGCGCCTCAATGGTGTACGGGCGCGGGGTGACGACGTTATCGAAGACCGACAGTTGATCCTTGAGCTTGTCCAGCTCCGGTGTGGTCTTGCGCTGATAGCCGTAGAGGCTCATGCGCTGACGGTTGGTGGACTCGCCGATCACCAGCACCAGTGTTGCGGGCTGATTGGCACCGGAGTCCTTGAGGTTATGCAGGGGCGGAATCTTGCTCGCGCTGTGGAGCATGCCCTGCATTTCGCCGAGGGTTTCGAGGTAACGGTGATAGGCCACGGCCATCTGCCATGGCACGGCCGGTTCGATGCGGGTTTCGAACTTCTCGAAACCGCCGGCGAAGCTGCCGGTGCGCTGGGTCTGCTTGACCAGCGGATAGCCGACCACTGCGATCAGAATCGCCATGGCCGCCACGAAGGCCCGGCCGCGAGGCATGTAGACCGGGCGCAGGCGGGTCCACAGGAAGTAGGCGAAGGCGGTGTGAGCGAGGAACGCGGGGATCATCCACCAGGCGAAGTATTGGGTGATGTACTCGCCGGCTTCCGACACGTTCGACTCGAACATGATGAAGATGACGCTCTGGGAGAACTCCTGCTGATAGATGAAGAAGTAACCCAGGCTGGCCATCGAACAGGCCCACAACACCACGCCGATCACGGCGGCGAGCAGACGGGTGCGCTTGGGAAACAGCAGCATCGGCGCCAGCCAGACGGCGCTCATCACGAACGCTTGACGGAATCCGGTGAAGCCGGAGGTGCCCGTCAGCTGGATCAGCAGTTGAGTGATTCCGGAGAAGTACCAGAAGAATACAAACAGCCAGATGAAACCGGCCCAGTCAAAACCTGCCGCAGCAGTCTTGCTGCGTTTAAACAATGCCATTCAGCACTCCAACTCAGTCACCATTGCCACCGCCGGGACGTTTCATGAACTCGGGAGCATGAAACCGACGAACGGAAGCCGCGCGCGGACACGCACGGCAGAATGGGCCGGAGTATCAACAAGCGAATGTGAAAACTTCGTTAGTTGCTGCAAATGGCAGAGGGCGGATCATGTCGGGAACAGCAGGGCAGCGGTTCCCGATCAGGCGGGCGGTCAGGCGTGGGGTGAGCGCTGGACGCGTGGCAGAGGCTGTGGCTCGACGCCTTGGGTCATCAGGCGCAGTTGCGCCAACTCTTGTTTAAGCTGGTCGCGTTCGTCCTTCAGCTGACGAAGTTCATCGCGGCGGATCGTGACGTAGAGGGTTTGTGGCGGCATTGCTGTGTGTACTGTGCCCATTGCTCACCTCGCAAATGGCGTGTCTCAACTGCAGATCAGCCCCGGTTTCGAGCCTTGACCTGCTATCGGCGCCGATTCTGGTTTCTTTTGCTCGTGAATGGAACTTTTTTATTTTTCATGGTCGTTGTGTCTTCGCCACGTTTCCCGACGTTATCAGTCTGGATCGGGCACAATGCCCGGAAACTTCACACCGACGCTCTGGACTAACCTCCTTGAGAGCGTTGGGCTATAACCTTTGACACACTTTTATTTGTAGTAAGGAGCATCAGCACATGCAACTCGGGATTATTGGACTGGGCCGCATGGGCGGCAATATTGCACGGCGTCTGATGCTCAACGGTCACACCACCGTTGTTTACGACCGCAATACCGCCTTTGTCGACACCCTGGCCGCCGAGGGCTCTACCGGCGTCGCCGATCTGCCTGCGCTGGTCGCGGGCCTGGCCAAGCCGCGTGCCGTCTGGGTCATGCTGCCGGCCGGCGCACCGACTGAAGACACCATCGAAACGCTGAGCAATCTGCTCGAGGCCGGCGATACCATCATCGACGGCGGCAACACCAACTATAAGGATGACATCCGTCGGGCCAAGACGTTGGCCGAGAAGGGCCTGCACTACATCGACGTCGGTACCTCCGGCGGTGTCTGGGGCCTGGAGCGCGGCTACTGCATGATGATCGGCGGCGATGCCGACACCGTTAAGCGTCTGGATCCGCTGTTCGCCGCTCTGGCGCCGGGCATGGGCGACATCCCGCGCACCAAGGATCGCAAATCCGATGACCAGCGTGCCGAACACGGCTACATCCACGCAGGTCCCGCCGGTGCCGGTCACTTCGTGAAGATGATTCACAACGGTATCGAGTACGGCATGATGGCGGCCTTCGCCGAGGGCTTCGACATCCTCAAGACCAAGTCCAGCGAGCTTCTGCCGCAAGACCAGCGTTTCGACCTGAACGTGGCCGACATCGCCGAAGTCTGGCGTCGTGGCAGCGTGGTGTCGTCGTGGCTGCTCGACCTCACCGCCGATGCCCTGGCGGTCGACCCGAAACTCGACGGTTTCTCCGGCTCCGTGGCCGACAGCGGCGAAGGTCAATGGACCATCGAAGCGGCCATGGAACAAAAGGTGCCGGTACCGGTGCTGTCCAACTCGCTGTTCTCGCGCTACCGCTCCCGCGGCCAGGGCACGTTCGGTGACAAGATCCTCTCGGCCCAGCGCTTCGGCTTCGGCGGCCACGTAGAGACTGCGAAGAAATGACTCATACGATCCGCAGAAAATCCAAGGCAGAACCCGCACCACCGACCACGCTGTTTTTGTTCGGTGCCCACGGCGACCTGGTCAAGCGCTTGCTGATGCCGGCGCTGTACAACCTCAGCCGCGACGGCTTGCTTGACGAAAATCTGCGGATCGTGGGCGTTGATCACAACGCCATCACGGATGAAGCCTTCGCCCAAAAGCTTGAAGACTTCATCCGCACCGAAGTGGCAGCGAAGGTCGGCAAGGGCGATCAGATGCTTGATCCAGCCTTGTGGGCCAAGCTCGCCAAAGGTATCAGCTACGTCCAGGGCGATTTCCTGGACGACAGCACTTATTCCGCGCTGGCGGCGAAAATCGCCGACAGCGGTACCGGCAATGCGGTGTTCTACCTGGCCACCGCGCCGCGTTTCTTCAGCGAAGTGGTGCGCCGACTCGGCGCCGCACAACTGCTGGAAGAAACCCCCGAAGCGTTCAGAAGGGTGGTGATCGAAAAGCCGTTCGGCTCCGATCTGCAAACCGCCGAGGCGTTGAACGCCTGCCTGCTCAAGGTCATGTCGGAAAAGCAGATCTACCGGATCGATCACTATCTGGGCAAGGAAACCGTACAGAACATCCTGGTCAGCCGGTTCTCCAACAGCCTGTTCGAGGCGTTCTGGAACAACCACTACATCGACCACGTGCAGATCACCGCCGCCGAAACCGTCGGCGTCGAAACCCGTGGCAGTTTCTACGAGCACACCGGCGCCCTGCGGGACATGGTGCCCAATCACCTGTTCCAGTTGCTGGCCATGGTCGCAATGGAGCCGCCGGCCGCGTTCGGCGCCGATGCGGTGCGGGGCGAGAAGGCCAAGGTGGTCGGCGCGATTCGTCCATGGACCACCGAAGAGGCGCGGGCCAACTCGGTGCGCGGCCAGTACAGCGCCGGTGAAGTCGCAGGCAAACCGGTGGCCGGTTATCGCGAAGAGGCCAACGTGTCACCCGACAGCACCACCGAAACCTACGTGGCGCTGAAGGTGATGATCGACAACTGGCGCTGGGTCGGCGTGCCGTTCTACCTGCGCACCGGCAAGCGCATGAGCGTGCGCGACACCGAGATCGTCATCTGTTTCAAACCGGCGCCGTATGCGCAGTTCCGTGACACCGAGGTCGATGAGTTGCAGCCGACCTACCTGCGTATCCAGATCCAGCCCAACGAAGGCATGTGGTTCGACCTGCTGGCCAAACGGCCGGGGCCGGCGCTGAACATGGCCAACATCGAACTGGGTTTCGCCTACAAGGACTTTTTCGAAATGCAGCCTTCCACCGGCTACGAAACCCTGATCTACGACTGCCTGACCGGTGACCAGACGCTGTTCCAGCGTGCCGACAACATCGAGAACGGCTGGCGTGCGGTGCAGCCGTTTCTCGACGCCTGGCAACAGGACGCGAGCGTACAGAGCTACGCCGCTGGCGAAGACGGGCCTCAGGCCGCCGATGATCTGCTGACTCGCGATGGTCGCGTCTGGCATGGTCTCGGATGAGAGAGCCGATCCGTTTTCTGCTGAGCGACATGGACGGCACGTTGTTGCTGCCCGATCACAGCCTCAGTCAGCGCACCATTGATGCGGTGCGCTCGTTGCGCGAAGCGGGCGTGCTGTTCAGCCTCGCTACCGGGCGCCCGCCCAAGGCCATGTTGCAGCAGATCGAAGCCCTGGGCGTCGATCTGCCGACTGCGGCATTCAACGGCGGCACGATCGTCAACCCGGACGGCAGCATTCTGGTCGCTCACTACCTGCCAGCCACAGCGGCGCTGACGGCACTGGCACTGTTTGCCGATCAGCCGGAGGTCGAAATCTGGGTGTTCAGTGGCGGCGACTGGCTGCTCAAGGATCCGCACGGGCCGATGGTCCCGCGTGAGCAGCATGGCCTGGGTTATCCGCCGGTGGTGGTCGACAGTTTCGAGCCGTACCTGGAGCGCATCGACAAGATTGTGGCGACCAGCAACAACACCGGCCTGTTGATCGAACTGGAGGCGCGTTTGCTGCCTACGGTCGAGGGGATGGCGCAGGTCTCGCGTTCGCAGCCGGTGTATCTGGACGTGACGGCGTTGGAAGCCAACAAGGGCGCCGCACTGGTGACTCTGGCCGAACATCTGGGCGTGCCGCTTGCCCAGACGGCAGCGATCGGCGACGGCGGCAACGACCCGGCAATGTTTCATGTCGCCGGCCTGTCGATTGCCATGGGCCAGGCAGAAGACGCAGTGAAGCGTCAGGCCGATGTGGTGACCGGGCCAAACACCGAGGACGGTGTGGCGCAAGTCATCGAGCAGCACATACTGTCGCGTTGATCGATGCTTAAAAAAAACGGGAGCCCCAGGGCTCCCGTTGTTGTTTTTACAGCCAGTAACTCACGGCATACCAGCCCAGCAATCCCATCACCACGGTGTAGGGCAACGCCATCCACACCATTCGCCCGTACGACAGCCGCACCAGCGGCGCAATCGCCGACGTCAGCAGAAACAGAAATGCAGCCTGACCATTGGGTGTCGCCACGCTTGGCAGGTTGGTGCCGGTGTTGATGGCAATGGCCAGCGTCTCGAAGTGTTCACGGCTCATGTGGCCGGACAGGAATGCCTGTTTGACCTCGGTGATGTAGATCGTCGCCACAAACACGTTGTCACTGATCGCCGACAACAGACCATTGGCGATGAACAGCATCCCCGGTTGCTGCTCGGCGGGCAATGCCAGCACCCACTGGATCAACGGCGCGAACAACTGTTGCTCATGGATCACCGCCACCACGGCAAAAAACACCACCAACAGCGCAGTGAACGGCATGGCGTCCTTGAACGCGCTACCCAGCCGATGCTCGTCAGTGATGCCGCTGAAAGCGGTAATCAGGACAATCACCATGAGGCCGATCAGGCCCACTTCAGCGATATGAAATGCCAGCCCGGCAATCAGGATCAAGGCGGCAGCGCCCTGTACCAGCAGCGCGGCACGCTGGCGAGGCGTGCGTTCGGCATCGTCTTCGGTGGCGTAATCGGCGAGAACGGCGCGGACGTTGTCCGGCAGCAAGGTGCCGTAGCCGAACACGCGCAGTTTCTCCAGCAGCATGCAGGTCAACAGACCGGCCACCAGTACCGGCAGGGAAACCGGCGCAACCTTGAGGAAAAATTCGGCGAAGTGCCAACCCATTTCATGGCCGATCAGCAGGTTCTGTGGTTCGCCGACCAGCGTGCAGACGCCGCCCAGTGCAGTCCCGACAGCGCCATGCATCAGCAGGCTGCGTAGGAAGGCTCGGAACTGCTCCAGATCCTCGTGATGCAGCTTGGGCAAATGTTGATCGTCGCTGAACTCACTGTCCTGGCGCGGATCGTTGCCGGAGGCGACCCGGTGGTAGACCGAATAGAAGCCGATGGCCGCGCTGATGATCACGGCGGTCACGGTCAATGCGTCGAGAAAGGCCGAAAGAAACGCCGACAAAAAGCAGAACATCAACGCCAGCAGCATCTTCGAACGCACGCCAAGCAGCAGGCGCGAGAACAGAAACAGCAGCAGATCCTTCATGAAGTAGATGCCGGCGACCATGAACATCAGCAGCAGAATCACCGGAAAGTTGTGCTGCAACTCTTCGTACAGTGCCTGGGGTGTTGTCATCTTCAACAGCAGGGCTTCGATCAGCAACAAACCGCCAGGCATCAGCGGATAGCATTTGAGCGCCATGGCCAGGGTGAAAATGAATTCGATCACCAACAGCCAGCCAGCGGCCACCGGGCCTGCCGACCACAGCACCACGGCATTGAGAATCAGGAACCCGACGATGCACGCCTTGTACCAGCGGGGCGAATGCCCGAGAAAATTGTGCGCGAACGCCTGAGCCATCGAACCGGACATCGGTTGCTCCTTGCTTTAAGAAGCGCGCAAGGTGCCGCAAGCGTTGAGCAAGATCAAGTGCAGGAAGTTTCTGTTCATGGGTTCAGATAGCGCGCCACTACGGCGCGGTAATTGCCATCCAGCGAATAGCCGCCCACCAGAATGCCTCCTTCCGGTCGCAGCGCCAGCGAGGTGGCGGTATCGAGGCTGCGGCCCAGTCGCGTGCGCAACCAGCCGCGGCCCGCTCCGAAGCTTTGGTCGAGGCGCCCGTCGGCCAGATAGCGCGCGACGATGAAGTCGGCCTCGACCCCGCCAATCGTGGCGCCTGCCGCGATGAGTCGACCGTCCGGCATGCGCTGTGCGGCGCTCCACTGGCAGCCACTGGGGCCGATGTCCAGCAGGGTGGATTGGCCGTTGTGGCAATGCAGGTCGGGGCGGCCGTTGATGTGGACAGACAGCGCCAGGCAGCGGATCGGGTCGCGGCTGCTGCCAAAGCAATGCAGGTGATCCGAGGATTCGATGACCTGGTTGACCAGCGCGCTGTGCCCTTGAGCCTTGAAGGCCAGGAAACCGTCCAGCGCAAAGCGTTCGTCGAGCCGCCCGTCCGGCAGGTAGCGTGCGAGCAGGCCTTGCTGGGGGAAGTCGATGGCGCCGGCCACCACGATGCGTCCGTCTTTCTGCAACAACAGCCCCCCCAGCCAGGTGTTGAGCAACAAGTGCCGAACCATCACAAAGCCCCGGCCATTGAAGGTCTTGTCCAGAAGGCCATCGGGGGTGACGCGGATCAGCATGCCGACGTGGTCCGCCAGTGAGCAGTGGTGATTGGCAATAAGCAGGATATGCCCGTCATCCTGGACTGCGAAATCGCAGGCTTCTGCCCCCGGGACGCCGGGTGGCAGCCAGGTGTCGCGAGTGCCCATGGACAGATCGCCGGGCAAACACACTATTTTCCGGCCGTTGTCGCCGAACTCCGGGGCGCGTCGGCCCTGCGCATCGAACAGGGCGAGGGCGGGCAAGGTGCGATGTTCGGACTCGTAATGCAGGCCGGCCAGCAGGATTCGCCCGTCGGACAAGACCTGAACCTTGCTGCCCGTGGCTTCGAAACCAGAGGCGAACTGGCCGATCACGCTGCCCTGAAAGCCGAAGCCTAGATCCGCAGAGCCATCATCCAGCAGACGGGCCAGGCCGAAACGGCTGCCTTGGGGCGTGCCGACCTTGGCGGCAATCAGGATACGACCTTGCGGGTCAAGAGCTACATGCTGGGTCAGGCTGGATGTGCTGCCGGCAAAATAAACCTGAGTCACGCCGTTGTTGGCAAACGACTTGTCGAGTTGTCCGGCATTGTTCGCCAGCGTCGGCAGCGCAATAGCGGTTTGGATTGACATGCATGTTTCTCCTTGCGAGTCGACCCGTATTCATGAAGAGGGGCGATAACGGCATGGCGAAACATTCAATCCCTGAACAAGCGCAAGTACAACTGACAGAACTAACAGGTGGAGGGTCGCACTGTGCCAGAACAGTGACTTTTTGAACCAGTCGCAAGCCTGCCAAGCATTCAGGCGCGAAAGTATTGAGGAAAGTTATACAAAGTGGCTGAAGTTAAAAAGGATTCAGCAACTTGAAGAAGAGGGCGGATGACTTGAAAGTCATCCGCATTGCCCTCGGATCAGTGTGGCATCGACCAGGACTGCAGTGCGTAACCTTCGTCGCTCAGTTCGGCACGGGCTTGTTGCAGCAGGTATTCGAGTTGCGCAGGATCGGAGTAGGCGCTGCTTGGGATGCGGGTGCGGCCAATCTGCGAATTGGTGCGGTCGATGACGGTCAGGCTCAGTTCGCCATTGCCGTCTTGTGGAGCCCAGGCCACGCACTGGAAAGGTTTGAAGGCGTGGTTGGCAATCAAAAGAGCTTCGTTGATACGGAGCGGGGCGGTCATGGGGTCTTCTCTCTATAGTGCCCAATCAAGTGATGTGCCGTCGGTTGGGCTTACCGTTCGGCGAGTTACTTGTACTGATGCACGCAACCCGCTGACAGGTCACACCGGATTTAAAGAAATTTCGACTTTCTTTCATACAATCTCTGTTACGGCGTTTTTTGAAAGCTGGGTGAAAGATTCGAGTCGATAGCTGACTAATAAAACGGGTTCTTATAACTGCTTCGCTTGTACGCCTATAAGCAATTGATACAAGGCGCCGTCAAATTCTTGCTAATGTTACAGCCAGGTCTGCCAAATGACTGTTTTTACAATCATTTCCTATAATTTGGCGCCAAGGAACAGTCATGAGCGAAGCGCCTGCGTTACGACGTTTATTGGTAGTCGACCCTTGTGACGACTGTCACCGATTACTGCCCGGTCTACGTTCGGTCGGCTGGGATGTTGACAGTTGCAGCCTGGAAAATGCCGCCGACCGCAGTTGCGATGTCGGCTTGCTGCGTTTGCAGCCTTTTCACCTGGAGCGACCCGAAGCGGTCAAGGAATTGATCAGCCGTAGCGGCACCGAGTGGATCGCCGTACTGAATCAGGAAGTGTTGCGCCTGCAGAACGTCGGGGACTTCGTTTGTGAATGGTTTTTCGACTTTCATACCTTGCCCTTCGACGTGTCGCGGGTGCAGGTCACACTGGGTCGGGCGTTCGGCATGGCGCGCCTGCGTGGCCAGGGCACGATTCATGTCGACCAGCCGGAACACGAGCTGCTCGGCGACAGCAAACCGATTCGCGAACTGCGCAAGCTGCTCAGTAAACTGGCGCCCACCGAGTCGCCGGTACTGATTCGCGGCGAAAGCGGCACCGGTAAAGAACTGGTCGCCCGTACCCTGCATCGACAATCGCAACGGCACAACAAACCGTTCGTGGCCATCAACTGCGGGGCAATCCCCGAGCATTTGATCCAGTCCGAGCTGTTCGGCCACGAAAAAGGCGCGTTTACCGGTGCCCACCAGCGCAAGGTCGGGCGTATCGAGGCGGCCAACGGCGGGACATTGTTTCTCGATGAAATCGGCGATCTGCCGCTGGAGCTGCAAGCCAATCTGCTGCGCTTTCTCCAGGAAAAACACATCGAACGGGTGGGCGGCAGCCAGCCGATCCCGGTGGATGTGCGCGTGCTGGCGGCCACCCACGTCGACCTTGAAGCGGCGATCGAGAAGAAGCGCTTTCGTGAGGATTTGTACTACCGGCTGAATGTGCTGCAAGTCGTCACCGCGCCTTTGCGTGAGCGCCATGGCGATCTGTCGATGCTGGCCAACCATTTTTCCCACTTCTACAGCCACGAAACCGGGCGCCGGCCGCGCAGTTTCAGTGAAGATGCCTTGATTGCAATGGGCAAGCACGACTGGCCGGGCAATGTCCGGGAACTGGCCAACCGTGTACGCCGGGGCCTGGTGCTGGCCGAAGGACGACAGATCGAAGCCCGTGACCTGGGCCTGATCAGCCAGCAATCGATTGCCACCCCGATGGGTACTCTCGAAGACTACAAGACCCGCGCCGAACGCCAGGCATTGTGCGATGTGCTGAACCGGCACAGCGACAACCTCAGCGTGGCCGCCAAGGTGCTGGGGGTTTCCCGGCCGACGTTCTACCGCTTGCTGCATAAACACCAGATCCGCTAGGGCGCGGTGCTTCTTCGGGGAAGAAGCTGAAAAGGCCCGCTGCGATGCAAGTCGCAGCGGGCCTTTTCATTGTGTGGCGGGTTAGAAGTAGTATGGGAATTTCAGGCTGAAGGAGAAGTCCGGGGCATCGTCGGTCATGCCGATGGACAGGTTGGGCACGATGGTCAGATTGTCGGTGGCCGCGATGGTCATGCCGACGTTGAAGTAACCGGCGTTGGCGTCGCTGGACACCACCGATTGCCAATCCCCGCCATCCTGTTTCAGCTTGCTCTTGCGTTGCACAAGGTCGGATACGGAGAACGACATACTCATCTTCTCGTTCAGTGCGAAGGCAACCCCGGCGCCAATCTGGAAGCTGTCGCCGATGCGTACCTTGCCTGGGTTCTTCTGGTTGACATCGGAACTGATGTCGTCAAACGACTCCTCGAAGTTGTGGGTGTAGGACAGACTGCCGAACAGCACGGCCGGGTCAAACGTCTTGACCAGCGAGATGCCCGGTGTGATCGACCAGACGCCGTTGCCGGTCGGCAAGGTGTCGGGAACGAACAGGTTGTTGTTGTCGTCGGTCTTGCGCAGCTTGATGCCGAACGGATCCTTGCCGGTTGGCGCCTTGACCCGCAAGGAGACCACGGCGTCCGGGGTGTTGGCCGATTCGTCCAGGAACTTGTACGCAATGCCGAAGTTGACGTCGCCGATAGTCGGGTCGCGGCTGACGTCCTGTTCGGTGGTGACGTTGGAGGCGCCGCCGTTGCCGCCGCCGGACTGATAGGTCGATTCCCGGTAGATCACTGGCACGTTCAGGTCGAATTGCCAGCGGTTGTCGAAGTTGTAGCGGCCTGTCAGGTCCAGCGTCCAGGTGTCGGCCTTGATCCGGTCGAGGTTGATGTTGCCGAGAAAAATCGAGTCCAGAGCCAGGAAACCGTTGAGAATCAGCTGGCGCGTGTCATAACGCGAATAGGTGATACCGGTTTCGAAGCTGAATTTGCCGCCCCCGAAGAAACCGCTGGCTTCGTCGTACAGGTTGGACACACTCTGTGCCGGTTGTGAATCGTCGGCCAACGATTGGCCATAGGATGCGCCACTGCCCCCGGCGGCGCCCCCCGACGCTGCTGCAGCCCCGGTGCCGGTGGCGACCCGGTTGCCTTTCATGTCCGAAGGCGATTTGGCCAGGCGTTTTGGGGGTGGAGAAGCGGGTTGCTCTTCGACCTGGCGGACTCGCTGTTCGAGCACCGCCAAGGCTTTTTGTTGTACTTCGTATCGTTGCTTAAGCTCCAGAAGTTCCTGTTTCAGGGCTTCTACATCGGCATCGGGTGCTGCTTGCAGCATCGCCGCGGGTAGAAGAGTACTCAAACATACAGCGGCACGCAGTGATACTGATCGATACATGAATAAGCCGTCCCTTTAAGCCCAATGATCGAGACTCAGCGTAGTTCAATATCCGATATTGCGTAGTGCTCTGAGTTGAGTCAGGTTGCAGTCCAGTGCGCCGGCACTCATACCGTTATTGTTAAGGACAACGTTGAGTTGTGTCAGGTTGTTGACTACGTTCGCGTTACCCAGCAAGCGGGTATTTTGCAGCAGTCCGCCCTGGGCGACCTGTTGCAAGGCTGTACCCTGATTGCCGGAGGCCTGAATGGCCATTTGCACACCGCCGTTTGTGGCTGAAACCGCGACGCTGCCGGCACCGTTGCTGCCCGAAATGGTCTGGCCGGCCATCAAGGCCTGGCCCTGGGCGGGCATCAGGGCAGGTGCCTGACTGGCTTCTTTGACGTTGATCGCAACGTTGTTGTAGGCGGAGTTGCCGTCGCCAGCGGCGCGCACACTCTGCGTCACGCCCTGGCTGGAGTTGAGTCCCGCGCCACCCACGACCGAGCCAGTCCCCAGTTCCGGGGTACTGCCATTGCCGTGTTCCTTGATGGTCGAGACGTAGAATTCAGGTTTTACCGAAGCGGCCTGCAATTGCATCGTGGCCGAGGCCCCGATCAGATCTCCACTGGCGTTGCGCCAGGTACTGCTCATGACGACACCGAAGCTGATGATCCGGCCCGGCATGACGTAGCGACCGCGAAGCTGTGACAGCTCCGAATCCTGGATTTCGATGGGTTTGAACCCTGCATTGGCATAGCCTGACGCGCTCGCTGCCAGGCAGGCGGCGGCCAGCCAGTATGAGGTTTTCATCTGCTGCTCCCGGGACATCCAGCCCCACTCTTTATAATCGGCGATTAAAAGAAGTCGCTCTGTATGAACCCGAAGTCCATCAATTCAGCATCTTTGACGGGGTTGAAGTTATCCAGCTTGTTCTTGGCGGTCAGCGGTGCCGGAGGACTGCGTAATGCATTGGTCTTGTCGTATCCGGGGCCGACGATGGCAAAGACAATGCCGTTCCAACCTTTGACAAAGTCATCATGGCTGTAGCGTTTGTGTCCTAAAACGGGGTCTCCGATGTAGACCCAATCCTTGTCCGCCCGCTGCAGCACCACGAAATGCTTGTAGCCGCGAATTTCCATCAGTACCACCACCGGGATAGTGACCGCATCGAGTTTTTCCGGTGGGATCTTGTAGCCCCTGGCACGCATGCCGATGCTTTCTATGTAGCGCTTCATGTCGAGCATGGAGAAACCTTGCGTACGGACAAGGTCCTGGTCGGAATTGACCAGCATGCCTTTGATGATGTGCTCTTCATCGACGTCGAGCCAATAAGCCTGGCGCAGTACCGTTGCCAGCGCGGCGGCGCCGCAGCTGAAATCGGTTTTTTGTTCGACGATGTCGGCAAACTTGCGCTCACGGATGCTTTGCACGTTTTTGTAGACGAGCGTGCCGCCGGGCAGGGCAGCAACGGGAATCTGAGCAGCCTGGGTCAGGCCACAGAAGCAAAGCAGAGCGAGGAGGGCAGTCTTACGCATGATCGATACGCCTTTGCGGACTGAGGAAAAGCCCCGTTTCCGGGGCTTTCGTTTCGATCGCGATTACATGCAGGCTTTGCAACCTGCAGCGATGGACAGCGAGTTGCTTTGTTGGTTGCCAACGCCAGCAGCGTTGTTGAAGCCGCCGTTGCCGGACCAGTTGTTGCCTACGTTGGTCATGCTGGCGGTGTTGGTGACTGGGTTTTTCCAGCCGTCTGGAGTCAACACTTGTTGAGTGGTCACGCCAGCCAGACCGAAGACACCCACGGCAACGAAATCAGATTTCTGATCTTTGCCATGGCCCCTGTCGTTGTTGCCATAGCCACCGTGACCGTGATCATCGTCTTTGGTGACTGCGGTGCCTGCGGCCACGAATGCGCCGGCGGCGTTGACAGTGCCAGTGAGGGTATCTTTTTTGTAGGTTTGAGTGCCGTTGTTGGCGACGCCCAGACCGGTGGTGCTTTGGTTGGCGGCGGCAGCGGCGTTAGCTACACGACCACCGGATACAGCGATTGCCAGGTTGTTTTTCTGTTGGTTGAAGTTGCCGGCAGCGTTGTTCACGCCGATGTTACCCGAACCGCTGTTGCCGACGTTGTTCAGGCTGGCGTTGGCAGTGCTGGAGTAGTTGGAAGCACCGTTGTTAGTGTTGACTTGAGTTGCGCTGGAAACAGATACCGCAGAGCCAAAGATGAAGCTTTCGTCGGCGGTTGCCAGGGCAGCGGCGTTGTCTTGTTGGTTGGCATCGCCAGCGGCGTTGTTGGCGCCGAGATTGCCGTTGGCGCCGTTGAGCGAACCACTGACGGTGGCGTTGTTTTGGGTGCCCTGGTTCAACACGGTGTTGCCGCTGTTGTTTTGTACATCAAGCACTGCTGCACCGGCACCAGCGCCGATTTGCAGCAGTTCTTCCAGGGTTGGGCCTTTGGGTCCGTGATCATGACCGTGATGTTCATCACGGCCGCCTGCCTGAGCTGCGATTGCCATCACTGCGGCGAGTGCGAAAACCAGTGGTTTGAGAGCCATTGTAGGTTTCATGGTGTTTCTCCGTCGTGCTTATTAGTTGGTTAAGTGTTGGTACTTTCTAATTGCACTGCTTCTTGTTTGGGTCAGTCAGCGACCCGGATGCTCAGGGTGTTAGCCATTCGGTTCCCCACCCCGGCACTCTGGTTCACCTGGATTACCCCGCGACTGCCGGTGAAGGCCTGATCACTTGTCGTGACCTGGCGACTGCCGGGGATGCCAGTTGCTCCTGAGCTCGGTAACAACGCCACGTTCTGTTGGGAAAGGGCGCTATCGTCAACGCTCTGCGGTGCAGCACTGATGCTGATCCGCATGGCGTTGGCCATCTGGTTGTTGGCCCCGGAACCCTGGTTCACGCCCAGTGCGCCGTTGCCGTTACTGAATGAGGTACCGCCGATAGTGGAGCTCGCATTGATCGAGCGGTCGGCGGGGGTGTCGAGTTTCTGGTGAATGATGGTGGTGGCGCTGGCCGACGTGCCGATGGCAATCGACTTGACGTTGGTCTGTTGCTGTTGGTCGCCGGCGGCCTGGTTGACGTTGAAGTTGCCGTTGTACTGCGCGCCGGAGTTCTGAATGTTGGCGCTGTCCACGGCGCCTGGATCGGCCATCACGCTGGTGCAGCCGAGCAGCGCCAAAAGGAGCAGGGAACGATTCATTTCATTGGCCTCCGGCCATGCGGGTCAGCGGAGCCAGACCACTGCTGAGCGAGCGGTTGATGGTGTTGGAAATCGTCCCGCCACCGCCGCCGCCATGGCCGGCGCTCATGCCGGGCAGACCGTTTGGATTGGTCAAGACGTTGGTGCCCGGCAGGCTGGACCCTACGGATATGTTGCCGCGGATAGATGAGCCACTGGCTACACTGGCAAAGTCGCCGTCATTGAGTTCGGTGCTGGTCATTGCCTGGTCGATACGCGCGGACGGGTTGGCATTGACAGTGGTCGGGTAGGGGTCTTTGCCGAACGCGCTGCGTCCGATCGGAATCGGCTGCAC
The DNA here is from genome assembly GCF_017491585.1 of Pseudomonas sp. 58(2021). Lineage (NCBI taxonomy): Bacteria > Pseudomonadati > Pseudomonadota > Gammaproteobacteria > Pseudomonadales > Pseudomonadaceae > Pseudomonas > Pseudomonas sp. 58(2021). Next base: position 274,359 of record NZ_JAFGYZ010000003.1, on the reverse strand, counting down.
GTCGCGACTGAGCACGATCACGCCATTGCCTTCAGCCTGAACGTTGACACTGAGGAAAGTGCTGGCGGCTGATCCGATCAGCAGAAGGCAAGTGAAGGCTTTGTTGATGTTTCCCACGGCGGCAATTCCTTCTTCAGTGGGCTGGCCCGAGTCAGCGTTGTGAAGGAGAGAGCGAAAGCTGTGCCGGTTTTTAAATCTTCCGGGTTTTCAATGGGTTGGCTGAAGAGTGTGCAGCGCTGATACAAATGCTGTTTCAACGCTGAAACAGGTCCCTGCAGTTTATGCGGGGCAAAGCCATTGCAATGCTCTGGGACAAGGGTTTGCAGAAGGGTGTTTCAGCGATGTAACAAGTCGCATGACAAAGCGATGAAGGCCGTTGAGACGGGGGCTTTGCAGAGGAAGGAGTGTTTCAGAATCGGACACTTTTACCCCGAATCGGGGAAAATGCACGGGGCAGGCAACCCGGACCCGGGTCAACCTGCCAGCAGGTTTCGTACGGCGTCGAAGGCTTGGGCCTGGCGCTCGGCCCAGTCACCCTGAATGATCTGCAAAGGTTGCCGGTGCTGCTCCAGCCAGGTTTTGGTGGCGTCGTAGAAGGCCAGACGTTCGCTGAGCGCTGGCTGGCAACGTTGACCGTCGTCTGTCCAGTCGATCTGTTGCGCAGACAGCAGCAGGTGCAGGTCGTAATGACGCGCCAGCAGTTCCGGTTCCAGCCAGTCGGGACAGTCGCCGAACAGCGTCTGGCTCCAGAGGATGTTGCTCAAAAGATGCGTATCGAGAATCAGCAGGCTCGGCTGTTGCGCTCGCGCCTCGTCTTCCCATCGCAACTGGCCGCGAGCGATCTCGGGAATATCGGCAAGGCAAGTATCACGGGGATTCTGCTCGAGGAACCAGCGCACGTACTCGTCGACCCGCAGACCGCCGAACTGTCGCTGCAGTCCGGCCGCCAGCCAGCTCTTGCCGGTGGATTCCGGCCCGGTCAGAACAACGACTTTCATGTGCGCAACGCCGGATCGGCGCGCCATTCCCGCCAGCCTTGCACCGCGATCAGGGTGAACAGGGCGTACAGCGCCGCCGTGAGATACAGCGCCTTGTAGAGAAACAGCCCGACGAAGATCACGTCCAGCACGAACCACAGCGCCCAGCATTGCAGGCGCTTGTGGGCCATCCAGAATTGCGCGACCAGGCTGAAAGCGGTCAGCGCCGCGTCGAGCCAGGGTTGCGCCGCGTCCGTCCAGTGCGCCATGGCCGCGCCCAGCAAAAGGCTGCCGACGGCGCCGATGCCCAGCCCTTGCAGAATCGAACGGGAATCGAGCCGGCTGACCTCACGTCCGTCGTGCAGCGTTCCGACGCGGGTCCATTGCCACCAGCCGTAGACTTGCAGCGCGGCGTAGACCACCTGCAGCAACATGTCCGAATACAGCTTCACTTCAAAGAAGACCCAGCTGTAGAGCAGCACCATGACCAGCCCGATCGGCCAGCACCACGGGTTCTGTTTGACCGTCAGCCAGACGGCGATTACACCGAGGGCGGCGGCAAACAGTTCGAGCCCGGACATGCAAGATCCTTGGGGGAGTTGGGAAGGGAGCGGATTGTACCGAAAAACAGGTGGGAAATGAGTTCCCACCTGTTGCAGGGATCAGACGCGGAACTGGCGCAGCAGCCCGTTCAGTTGTTCGCTGAGCTGGCCGAGTTTCACACTCGCCACGCTCGACTGCTCGGCCGCCAGCGCCGTGCTGTGAGACAAGCCCGCCGCCTGAGTAACGTTCTGGTTGATGTCCTCGACCACGTGCGCCTGTTGCAGGGTCGCGCTGGCGATCGAGGCGTTCAGACCGTTGAGGTTGCGCAACGCCTGGCCGATGGCATTGAGACTCGCCCCGGCCAGTCCCGCCTGCTCGATAGTCAATTGCGAAGCCTTGCTGCTGTCGCCGATCACCTTCACGGCGGCCTCGGAATGGTTTTGCAGACGCTCGATCATCGACTGGATTTCCGCCGTGGATTTCTGCGTGCGTTGCGCGAGCAAACGCACTTCGTCAGCCACCACCGCAAACCCGCGACCCTGTTCACCGGCACGGGCTGCTTCAATCGCGGCGTTGAGGGCGAGCAGGTTGGTCTGCTCGGCAATCGAGCGGATCACTTCCAGCACGCTGCCGATCTGCGTGCTTTCGGTCGCCAGCGTGCGGATGACTTCGACGGCCTGATCGATGGTGCCGGAGAGCTTGTCGATCTGTTGCAAGCTGCCGTCGATGTTGACCTGGCCCTGTTGAGCCTGGGCTTCTGCGTCACGCATTTCGCTGGCGGCGTGTTCGGCGTTCTTCGCAACATCCTGCACGCCGTAGGTGACTTCGTTGATGGCGGTCGCCACCAGCTCCATCTGCTGCGACTGTTGCTGGCTGCGCTGCTGGGCCTGGGTTGCGTCGTTGCCCAGCTCCCGCGACGACTCGCCCAGCGCGCTGGCGGACACCTGCAAATCGCCGATGACCCGGCGCAGCTTGGCGGTGAAGGCATTGAAGTGATGCGCCAGTTGCGTGACTTCGTCCTGCCCATGGGTATCGAGGCTGCGGGTCAGGTCGCTTTCGCCGCTGGCGATGTTGGCCATGGCGTTCACGGTTTCCTGCAAGGGGCGGACAATGCTGCGGGCAATCAGGATCACCAGCACGCCCATGATCAGTGCGATGACCAGCCCTACAACGGACGCCTTGATCACCTGGCCCTGAAACTCGGCCTGCACATCGTCGACGTAGACGCCGGAGCCCAGGACCCAGCCCCATGGCTCGAACAGTTTCACGTAGGAGGTCTTGGCCACCGGCTCGCTGGCACCGGGTTTCGGCCAACGGTAATCGACCATGCCGGCGCCCTTGGCCCTGGCGATGGCAACCATTTCGTTGAACACCGCAAAACCGTCCGGATCGCGAATCGCCGAGAGGTTCTGGCCTTCAAGCTTGGGATTGGTCGGGTGCATGACCATCACGGGTGTGAGGTCGTTGATCCAGAAGTAGTCGTTCTGATCGTAGCGCAGGCCGCGAATCGCGGTCAGCGCCTGTTTCTGGGCGGCGTCGCGGGTCAGGGTCCCCGCCGCTTCCAGGCCTTGGTAGTAGGCCAGCAATCCACTGGCGGTCTGCACCACATGCTGGGTTTTCTGGGCCTTGGCGTGATACAGGTCATCGTGGATCTGCTTGAGCATCAACAGGCCCAGGGTCAGCAGCATGACCACCGCCACAATCAAGATGAGCCACAAGCGTCGGCTGATCGACACACTGCGCAAGCTGTTCATAACGCTGTCACTCCGGTTTTTTTTCTTGTAATAAATCACCGCCAGCATCCAAGCACGTTTCCGTGCCCGGGCATACGCGACCCAAGTCGTAGAGCGCGGCAGCGCTATTACGGCTTGTCTGATAGGATTTCGGCCCCGTGCGTGAAAACCTGAATCCAAGTTGCCATTTCACGGAATTTTGACCGTTTCGTGTGGATCCTTGGCGCGCGGAATCGGTACAGCGACAAACAGCTACGCTGAACGCAGTGAACGTAAAAAAATACTATCGGGGCATGCCTGAGCGCATCGCTCTTTGGGGGATTGATGGACCTTTGGACCGCCTTGCAGGCACTGATTCTTGGAGTTGTAGAAGGGCTGACGGAGTTTTTGCCCATTTCCAGTACCGGACACCAGATCATTGTTGCCGACTTGCTCGATTTCGGAGGCGAGCGAGCGATGGCGTTCAACATCATCATTCAGCTCGGCGCGATTCTCGCAGTGGTCTGGGAATTTCGACGCAAGATTCTCGACGTGGTCATCGGCTTGCCGACTCAGCCGAGCGCCCGGCGCTTTACCGCCAACCTGCTGATCGCCTTCCTGCCCGCCGTGGTGCTCGGCGTGATCTTTGCCGATCTGATTCACAAATACCTGTTCAACCCGATCACCGTGGCCGCGGCGCTGGTGGTGGGCGGGATCGTGATGTTGTGGGCCGAGCAGCGTCAGCATGAAGTTCACGCTGAAACGGTCGACGAAATTCGCTGGACGGATGCGCTGAAGATCGGCTTCGCCCAGTGCCTGGCGATGATCCCCGGCACCTCGCGCTCCGGCTCGACCATCATCGGTGGCCTGTTGTTCGGCCTGTCGCGCAAGACCGCCACCGAGTTTTCGTTCTTTCTGGCGATGCCGACCATGGTCGGTGCGGCGGTGTATTCGGGCTACAAGTATCGCCACCTGTTCGTGCCGGCCGACTTTCCGGTGTTCGCCATCGGTTTCGTCACGGCGTTCATATTCGCCATGATCGCGGTGCGTGGCTTGCTGAAATTCATTGCCAGCCACAGTTACGCGGCATTCGCCTGGTACCGGATCGTGTTCGGTCTGTTGATTCTGGCGACCTGGCAGTTCGGCTGGGTGGACTGGGCGGCGGCCAGGGCATGAGTGATTCCCGCGCACGTCGTCCGGATCGCGGCTCGTCCGGCGGCCGCATCCAGCACCTCAAGTTTAAGCTGTTCGTGCTGCTGATCGTCTGCGCGTTGCCGCTGTTCGGCTCGCTGTCGATGTGGTTGCGCGGGATTTCTCGCGTGCCGCTGGCGGCCTACGGGATTGTCAGCGTGCTGGCGTTCTTCCTGTACTGGGCCGACAAGCGCAAGGCCCGCGCCGAGACCTGGCGCACTCCGGAAAACGTCCTGCATGCCGTGGAACTGGCGGGCGGCTGGCCGGGCGCGTTGATTGCCCAGCAGGTCTTGCGGCACAAGACGCGCAAGGTGTCGTTTCAGATTTTGTTCTGGGTGATCGTTGCGCTGCACCAGGTGTTCTGGATCGATCAGTTGTTCCTCGGTTCGAACCTGCTGGCGTTGGGGTAGAGCTACAGCAGCAACCCGACCCGGGTTTTCTTCGGCAATTTGCTAACCACCAACTGGTGAGAACGTTGCAGCAACCCTTGCAGTTCCTCGGCGCCCAAGGGGTAGGGCGGGTGCATGATGATCCATTGTGCCCGCGCCAGATAAGGCGCCGGGTGAATGCCCGGCCGGTCGCAATGACCGAGAAACAGGTCCTTGTCGACCTTGAACGCCAGCGACTCACCGCGCAGCCCCTGCAAGGCGAACATCTTGTTGCCGGCAATCGAAAACACTCGCACACCGCCCCATTTGTAGTCTTCCCGGGCGCCCGGCAATGTCAGGCAGAAATCCGCAACGTCCGCTTCGCTCATCTTTCCTTGTTTCATAACAGCCGTTCTCCACAGGCATTGAACGATTCCACCAAATGATCGATCCAGGCACGTACCGCCGGCATCACCCCGCGTCGATGCGGGTATACGGCTTGCAGCCAGCCGCCGGGCAACGACCAGTCCGGCAGCAATTGCACCAGCGTGCCGTTGTTCAGTTCCGCTTCGCAATACATCATCGGCAGCAGGGTGAAACCCTGGCCGGCCAGCACGCAGGCCTTGCGTACGATGAAATCGTCGATGCCCAGCCGGGCTTCCAGCGCCAGATCGCAACTCTTGCCGTGCTGATCGAGCAGGCGCACATGCACCATGCGATCGGCTTCCAGCGCACCAAGCACCGGCAGGGCTTTGAGGTCCTGCGGATGATTGATTTCCACGCCCTGTATAAAGGAAGGACTGGCGACCACCACCATCTGTGCCTGGCGCAGACGGCGGGTCACCAGCATCGGCTCTTCGTCGCCGTGTTCGCGCACGCGCAGGGCTACATCGATGCCTTCGGTGATCAGATCCACGCGACGATTGATCAAGGTGACTTCCAGTTGCACCTGTGGGTATTTGCCGAGGAAATTGCTGATCACCACTGGCAGCATTTCATGGGCCAGCCCCGTCGGACTCGAAACCCGCAATCGGCCACGGGGCTCGCTGGACATGCTGGCCACCGTTTCATCGGCCATTTCCGCTTCCAGCAGCATCGCCTGGCAGTGACGCAAATAGCGCTCGCCAACCGCAGTCAGCTTCAATTGCCGGGTAGTGCGTTGCAGCAGGCGCGCACCGAGGCGTTCTTCCAGTTCGGCAATCCGCCGTGACAGGCGCGACTTGGGAATGCCGAGCAAGCGGCCGGCAGCAGCGAATCCGCCGGCCTCGACCACTTTGGCGAAATAGTAGAGATCGTTGAGGTCTTGCATGTGGGGCGAATCCAACTGTTCTATCGGTGGGACGAACTATCGCATTGTTGCCGTCTAATCAGCTATTGGTTTCGTAGGTAGGATTGTCTCCATTCCGTCGCCACCGGCGATTCTTTCCAGGAGATTCCACTATGAAACTGCTGCACATCGATTCAAGCATTCTGGGCGACAACTCCGCTTCCCGTCAGCTGAGCACCGAAGTCGTGAAAGCCTGGCAAGCCGCCGAGCCAAGCGCTGTCGTGACCTACCGCGACCTGGCCGCCGACGCCATCAGCCACTTCTCGTCGACCACTCTGGTGGCCGCCGGCACCGCCGCTGAACTGCGCAACGCTGCACAACAGCACGAAGCCGAACTGAGCGCCAACACCCTGGCCGAATTCATCGCGGCTGACGCCATTGTCGTTGCCGCGCCGATGTACAACTTCACCGTGCCAACCCAGCTCAAGGCCTGGATCGACCGCATCGCCGTCGCCGGCCAGACTTTCCGCTACACCGAAGCCGGCCCTGAAGGTCTGTGCGGTGGCAAGAAAGTGATCATCGTATCGACTTCGGGCGGCATCCACGCCGGTCAGGCCTCGGGCGTGGCTCACGAAGGCTACCTGAAACTGGTCTTCGGCTTCCTCGGCATCACCGACATCGAAATCGTCCGTGCCGAAGGCCTGGCCTACGGCGAAGAAGTTCGCAACAACGCCATGAGCGCGGCCCACGCCCGCATCAGCGAGCAACTGTTCGCCGCTGCGTAAGGCTTTCGTAAAGAACAGCTCTCGTTCAGGCAACACCCAAAAAACTCTGTATTCTGGTTCTGCAAGGGCCGGATACGGAGTTTTTTGTGTCCGACTGTTACATAATCTGGCCCGGGTTATGCAGTCTTACGATCAACGTCTGAGTGCAGCGCCGCGCCGGATCACCGAACCTCGGAGTTTCGGGCGTCGAACACAACGGATCTTTCGATTGAGTAACAACAGGGTGGGGCATCCCATGATGCGTCTTTGTGCAACGTTACTGATTTGCCTGCTCGGCAGCCTGAATTCAGTGCACGCAGCCCCCGGCCAGTACCCACGCTGGAGCGTCGGTTATCACGAGATGACGTTCCTCGATCCGCTCGACCTGCAACCGATGCGTGCCATCGCGTTCTATCCCTCCAGCGACCGCGAGCACATGAGCCTGATCGAGGGCTATTCGGTCGAGGCCGGCGAAGACACCAAAATCGCCCTCGGCCGCTTTCCGATGCTGATGCTGTCCCACGGCAACACCGGCACGCCGCTGGCCCTGCACGATCTGGCCACATCCCTGGCCCGCAAGGGCTTTGTGGTGGTGGCGGTGATTCATCCCGGTGACAACTCCAGGGATCACAGCCGCCTCGGCACCTTGAGCAATCTTTATGGCCGGCCGATCCAGATTTCCGAAGCCATTACCGCCACCCTTGGCGATCGCATGCTGGCGCCGTTCGTCAACGCCGACCAAGTGGGCGTCATCGGCTACTCGGCGGGGGGCGAGACCGCGTTGATTCTCTCCGGCGCGCAGCCTGACCTTGATCGCCTGCGTCGTTACTGCCAGGAACGTCCGGATGATCGCGACGCCTGCAACACCCAGGGCGAACTGATCGTCGATCGCGATGACCTGCAACCGGTGGCCGACCCGCGAGTCCACGCCTTGCTGTTAATGGCGCCGCTGAGCCTGAAATTTGGTCGGCACACCCTGGCCGACGTGCATGTGCCGGTGCTCCTGTACAGCGGCGACGGCGACAAACTGGTGGCGTTCGACAAGAACGCCGCCGCCCTGGCGCGCAAACTGCCGACTGCGCCAGACTTCAAGTTGCTGGCCGGTGCGGGACACTTTGTGTTCATGGCGCCGTGCAATGAAGAGCAGATCCGTGCGATGCCGGCGCTGTGCACCGATGCTGACGGGGTGGATCGTGAAGACATTCACCGCAACCTGATTTCCGAAGCCGGGCGGTTCTTCTCCCATGCACTGGGCAAGCCTTCCCGGGCGGGGATGCAGACGGCGGATCAGTAAGCGTCAGGCCATTGCCCGACGCTTGAGCCACAAGGTCAGCGCCAGTCCGGTCACGGACAGCAGTGCTGCGACCAGGAATATCCTCGAATACCCCAGATTCAGCGCTACCGCGCCCATCAACGGCCCGGCGACCGCCAATGCCAGATCGAAAAACACTGCGAAAGCACTCAACCCGGCACCACGGCTGGAGCTGGGCACCTGCTGGATGGCTTCAACACCCAGCGCCGGGTACACCAGCGACAGCCCGAACCCTGCCATCCCCGCGCCGATCAGTGCGTAACCGGTCGAGGGGGCGAGCCACAGCAACAACAGCCCGACGGTTTCGATGCTCATGCAGGCGATGGCCGAAGCAAAGCCGCCGAATCGGGCGATGGCGCCAATGAACAGAAGCCGCGACAGGATGAAGCACACGCCGAACACCGTCAGGCAGTAGGCCGCGCCGGTCCAGCCGCGATTGAGGTAATAAAGGGTGATGAACGTGGTCAGGGTGCCGTAACCGATCGAGGCCAGGCTCAAACTGGCACCGAACGGCGCAATCCGCCCGAATACCGCCCAGAACGGCAACCGCTCGCCGCGCACCACCGGTACGGAAGGTTTGTTGCGGATCAGCAGCAGGGCGCCGGCGGCCAGTACCGACAGCGCGATACCGAGGCTGGTAAACCCGTAGTCGGCCACCATCAGCACACCCAGCGGCGCTCCGATGGCAATGGCGCCGTAAGAAGCGATGCCGTTCCAGCCGATGGAGCGGGCGGTGTGCTCTGCACCGACCTGGCCCATGCACCAACTGATGGTGCCAACACCGATCAAGCCCTGCGCGATGCCGAGCAGCAGACGCCCTGCGATCAGAATGATCAGGCTCGCCAGCGGGACGTCCTGCAGCAGCGTGGAAACGAGCGTCAGCAAACCGCTGAGCACGATTCCCGACAAGCCATAAACGATCGCCCGTTTGGTCCCGACAGTGTCCGACATGCGCCCGGCCATCGGCCGGCTGAGCAGGGTTGCCAGGTATTGCGATCCGATCACCAGACCCGCGATGACAGCACTGAAGCCCAGTTGTTCGTGCACATAGCCTGGCAACACGGCAATCGGCAGGCCAATGCAGAGGAAGGCGATAAAGGTGTAGAAAACGATGGAGACGATCTGCAGGGTGATCGCCATGGAGCTTTGAGGTGGCTGTTGCTGCGCAGACATGAGGGCTCGTTCGCGGGCGGCGGTGGGAGAGTCCGCATCATGGCTTGGCGGTGAAATAAAAGAAAGCAGGCTAACTATCTTTCCCGGACGCAATAAAAAGCCCCGCCATGGGGCGGGGCTTTCGACTCTAGGCCGCTATCAGAACACGACGCCCTGGCTGCGCAGGTAATCGTCGTAGGTGCCGCTGAAGTCGGTCACGCCGTTCGGGCTCAGCTCGATGATGCGCGTGGCCAGGGACGATACGAACTCACGGTCGTGGCTGACGAAGATCAGCGTGCCCGGGTAGTTTTCCAGCGCCAGGTTCAGCGCCTCGATCGACTCCATGTCCAAGTGGTTGGTCGGTTCGTCCATCACCAGTACGTTCGGCTTTTGCAGGATCAGCTTGCCGAACAGCATGCGACCTTGCTCACCACCGGAGATGACCTTTACCGACTTGAGGATCTCGTCGTTGGAGAACAGCATGCGGCCCAGGGTGCCACGAATCACTTGCTCGCCCTGGGTCCACTGACCCATCCAGTCGAACAGGCTGACGTCGTCTTCGAAGTCGTGGGCGTGGTCCTGAGCGTAGTAGCCCAGCTCCGCGCTTTCGGTCCACTTCACGGAACCGGCGTCCGGGGTCAGTTCGCCCATCAGGGTGCGCAGCAGGGTGGTCTTGCCGATACCGTTCGGGCCGATGATCGCGACGCGTTCGCCGGCTTCAACGGTGAAGCTGAAGTTCTTGAACAGGGTCTTGCCGTCGAAGCCCTTGGACATCTGCTCGATGGTCACGGCCTGGCGGTGCAGCTTCTTGGTCTGTTCGAAACGGATGAATGGGCTCACGCGGCTCGATGGCTTGACCTCGGCCAGCTGGATCTTGTCGATCTGCTTGGCGCGGGAAGTGGCCTGCTTGGCTTTCGAGGCGTTGGCCGAGAAGCGGCTGACGAACGTCTGCAGTTCGGCAATCTGGGCTTTCTTCTTGGCGTTGTCCGACAGCAGTTGCTCGCGGGACTGGGTCGCCGCGGTCATGTACTCGTCGTAGTTGCCCGGGAACAGACGCAGCTCGCCGTAGTCCAGGTCGGCCATGTGGGTGCAGACGCTGTTCAGGAAGTGACGGTCGTGGGAAATGATGATCATGGTGCTGTTACGCACGGTGAGGATCGATTCCAGCCAGCGAATGGTGTTGATGTCCAGGTGGTTGGTCGGTTCGTCGAGCAGCAGCACTTCCGGATCGGAGAACAGTGCCTGAGCCAGCAGAACACGCAGCTTCCAGCCCGGCGCGACTTCGGACATCGGACCGAAATGCTGTTCCAGCGGAATGCCCAGGCCCAGCAGCAGTTCACCGGCGCGGGATTCAGCGGTGTAGCCGTCCATTTCGGCGAACTCGGTTTCCAGCTCGGCCACGGCCATCCCGTCTTCTTCGCTCATTTCCGGCAGCGAATAGATACGATCGCGTTCAGCCTTGACCTTCCACAGCTCTTCGTGACCCATGATCACAGTGTCGATCACGGTGAACTCTTCGTAGGCGAACTGATCCTGACGCAGCTTACCCAGGCGCACGTTCGGCTCGAGCATCACCTGGCCGGCAGACGGCTCCAGATCGCCGCCGAGGATTTTCATGAACGTCGACTTGCCGCATCCGTTGGCGCCGATCAGGCCATAACGGTTGCCGTTGTTGAATTTCACCGAAACGTTTTCGAACAGCGGCTTTGCGCCGAACTGCATCGTGATATTAGCTGTGGAGATCAATTGCTTTACCTATCAATGGGTTGCGAGCCGCACATTTGGCGCTTGGGCCACTTCTGGGGCATTTTGGAGCTTTTTCTTCCCGGGCACGGTCACCGTCAGCGTCGAGCCAGCGGGCGTGGGGCGAGAGCAGCCTCTGGACGCAGCGTCCAAGCTGTTGGGCAATAAAGGCGGGATTCATGCCAGACATTGCGCGCATTGTCGCATAAGTAATGCGGCAGTTGTATGGCGGACGATAACGAACCTGCGGCCTGGCCGGCGGCGTCGCGTCCTTCGGTCACTCCGCACAAGCGCTGATACCTGCAATTTCGTCCAGGTTTCAACAAGGGATTTTTTTCACTGAGGAGCAGCCCGCCGGGTTCGGATGTTTCCTGACCATTTCACGGGTAGCAATAGCGACATGTTCTCACCCACTTTATATGTGAGGTATCGCTACCTTGTTTTATCGCTCGTGGTTGAACTCGATGTCCCCGAGCGCGTCCTAGATGGCAGTAAAATCAACCCTTGTGGATGCCATCATGCGTTTCAAAAGTAAAAACCTCGTTGCCGTCATGTCGTGCGTAATGATGTTTGCTGCGGCGCCGTTACTGCCTGCCGGACTGTCCGTCATGGCTTCTGCCTATGCCAAGGATGGCGGTGGTCATGGTGGTGGTAACGGTGGTGCGGGTGGCGGTGGCGGCAGTCACGGTGGCGGTGTCGGCGGTGCCGGGCATGGCGGCGATAGCGCCGGGCACTCAGCCAGCGCTTCCAATAATGGTCGTGCCGAAGGCCAGGAGGCGGATCATGAAGGCAGGGCCGTTCGGGATCACGGCGTGAGTGGTCAGCACACGGGACGTGACCACAACGCTGACCGTGGACACGGTACAGCGACTTCAGGTGTTGCACATTCTAAAGCGACACGGGGCTTGTCGAAGGCGACGGCGATCTCCGCTACAACGCCAGGCGATCACAATACCAAGGGATTGAGCAAGGCCAGCCTTTCCACCTCCAAATAAACGCGGTTCATGATTCGCCAGGTCGATTGGTTTCATTAAACCTTTGGCCTGGCGGATCATCCGTATCTCGCTTCAGCATTTGCGGCACTCTGCTCCAGTCCACCGGGCCATTCGTTTGTTGTGGCCGGATTCCCATCTGTTCCGATCCTGAATCGTCCTGCCAAGCACACGCGCATTCAGAGACAAACTCTGCAGTGCTCTTCTGATTTCTTCGGTAGGGTTCCAGGAAATCAACGCCTCAAGCTGCCTTCAGCACCACGTCTGGCGCGCTGCCGCCACTTCTTTTCGTCGAACTCAATCTGCCGTAACGCTGATGTCACTGGCATGGCTGGCGCGCGCGCGATCGCAACGGCTGCCGTTTGGCCGAATCAGCGGACAGTTTTTCACAGATGAGGTTCACCATTGGTTACAAAGTATGGCTAAAATGCCATCCGATCACCCAATAGCCGCTAACGGCAAGGGCTCAAGGAAGTGCCACCGGGACAGTATTTGTATTCATGCCACTGCATCAGACCCTGAGCCAATGGCCGGCAGGCGCGCAGTTTGTTCATTTTTGACGTGTGACGATTTCCGTGAAACTCATCATTGCTGCTATTTATGTCATTTCCATTGCATACGTACACCTGCGCGGTCGTGTGCGTCACAAACTGGGCCGTCAGTTGAGCGACCACTCGACGTTTCTCGCGCCGATCAACTGCTTCCTTTATCTGTTTTCGAAGAAACCGAACAAACCCTACCTCGACCCGAAGGACTTTCCCGATCTGAGCCCGTTGCAGGCCCATTGGGAAGAAATCCGCGAGGAAGGTCAGAATCTGCTGCGAGCCGGTGCGATCAAGCGCTCCAACCAGTACGACGATGTCGGTTTCAACTCCTTCTTCAAGACCGGTTGGAAGCGTTTCTACCTGAAATGGTACGGCGACAGCCATCCGTCGGCGCTGCAACTGTGCCCGCGCACCACTGAGCTGGTGCAGAGCATCGGTTCGATCAAGGCGGCGATGTTCGCCGAACTGCCACCGGGTTCTAAACTGGTGCGTCACCGTGACCCGTATGCCGGTTCCTACCGTTATCACCTGGGGCTGGAAACGCCGAACAACGCCGGTTGCTACATCAACGTCGATGGCGAGAACTATCATTGGCGCGACGGTGAAGCGGTGATGTTCGACGAGACCTACATTCACTACGCGGAAAACACCACCGACCAGAACCGCATCATTCTGTTCTGCGACGTCGAACGCCCGATGAAGTATCGCTGGGCCGCTGCATTCAATGGCTGGTTCAGCCGTACTGTGATGTCGGCCGCCGGTGCACCGAACGATGCGGGCGACCGCACCGGCGGTATCAACCGCTTGTTTACCAAAATCTACAAGATCCGCCTGCGTGGCAAAGAGCTGAAAAAGCGCAATCGCGCGCGCTATTACCTGGAAAAGTGGGCGATCTTTGGTGGTCTGCTGGCGATCTTCATTCTGATTTGATAGATCGGGCGACTGTTGAAAGACAGTCGCCCGATTTCATTTACGAGGCCTTTCTGGTTTTTTTGGCCGTCGTTGTCTTGCTGGCAGCCTTGGCCTTGGGTTTGGCAGCAGCCTTGCCACCCAGACTGCGCTTGAGCAGTTCCGTCAGATCGATCACATCCGCAGACTTGCGCTCTTCTTCGCCGTCAACGGTCTCAACGTCCTCGATCTTGCCTTCATGGGCCTTCTTGTCCACCAGGGCCATGATCTTGTCCTCGAACTCGTCGCGGTAATCCTCGGGATTCCAGTCGGCGCTCATGTCTTCAACAAGCCGTTTGGCCATGTCCAGTTCGGCTTTGGCTAACTGGGGTTTGGTCACTTCGCTGCCCAGCGCCAGTTCGTCCAGGCTGCGTACTTCCTGCGGCCAGCGCAGTTTCACCAATACCAGCGCAGACTCCAGAGGCATCAACGCCGCCAGATACTGACGTGTGTGTAAAACCACCCGGGCGAGGGCGACCTTGTGGGTTTTGTTCAGGGTTTCGCGCAGCAGGGCGTAGACCTTGCCGCCGCGCTTGTCGGGCGCCAGGTAGTAGGGTGTGTCGATGTTCTGCAGCGGGATCTGCGCGCTGTCGACGAAGGAGAAAATATCGATGGTCTGGGTCGAGACCGGGTGCGCCGAGCGAATCTCCTCCTCGCTGAGCACCACATACCGGCCTTTTTCGAATTGCACGCCTTTGACAATGTGGTCCTTGGTGACTTCCTTGCCGGTGACCTTGTTGACCCGTTTATAGCCCACCGGGTCCATGCTGCGGCTGTCCAGCCAGTCAAAGTCCACGCCCTGCGACGAGGTGGCCGAGACCAGCGCCACAGGGATGTGCACCAGACCGAAACTGATTGCGCCTTTCCAGATTGCCCGAGCCATGGTGCTGTTCTCCGAGTGATGTTCGGGTGACCTGTTTGCCAGCGTAAAAGTTTCTGTTGTTTGCGGGGGCGGCGGTAAACGGCAGGTCAAGCCGTGTTACATCTTGTTTAGCGGTGACGGGTTAACAAATCCGAACCCTCGGCGTAGCGTGGACTCGAAGGCTCTGACCCCAGCGCATCGAGAGAGGCCGTTCATGAACCGTTTTCTGTTTGGCATCACATTGCTGGCCCTCACTGGCGGGCTGGTTCACGCCGATACTCTGCGGCTGGCGCAAAGTCCGACCGGCAACAGCAGCAATCCCTACAACAGCCCGATTCACCGGGCCAATCCCAACAGCATGCAGGGCACCCAGCCTGCCAATCCGGTGATCCGCGGGCCGAATACGGCGCCAGTGCCGCGCCAGCCTACCGTCGAGAACGGCGGCATCGGCAATGGTCAGCCATTGCGCTCGGTGCCGAGCACACCGCAGAAATTCATTCCCAATCCACCCGCCCGTGACGGCGACAGCAACCGTTGAATGGCAGAACCGTTTCTGTCAGCCCTTCAAACGAACAAAAGGAATCGTGCATGTTGCGTAAAACCCTTTTAGCCGGCTTGTGTGCCAGCGCAGTGATCTGCGGCCCGGTATCCGCCGACACTCCCAAAGCGCTGCAAAGCGAACAGGGCACCCTTGAAGTCACCACCATTACGCAGGGTCTTGAGCATCCGTGGGCCCTGGCGTTCCTGCCGGATCGTCAGGGCATGCTGGTGACAGAACGTCCGGGCAACCTGCGGGTGGTCGGGGCTGACGGCAAGCTGTCGGCGCCGATCGATGGCGTTCCCAAGGTCTGGGCCAAGGGGCAGGGCGGATTGCTGGATGTGGTGCTGTCGCCGGACTTCAAACAGGATCGGCTGGTGTACCTGTCTTACGCTGAGGGCGGTGGTGCCGGTGACAAGGCTGGCACGGCGGTAGGGCGCGGGCGTCTGTCGGACGACCTCAAAACCCTGAAGGATTTCAACGTGATCTTCCGTCAGGAACCGAAATTGTCGGTCGGCAATCACTTCGGCTCACGCCTGGTGTTCGACCGTGATGGTTATCTGTTCATCACCCTCGGTGAAAACAACGACCGCCCGACCGCGCAGGATCTGGACAAGCTGCAGGGCAAAGTCGTGCGGATCTATCCGGACGGCAAGGTGCCGGATGACAATCCGTTTGTCGGTCAGTCCGGTGTCCGCCCGGAGATCTGGTCCTATGGCCATCGCAACCCGCAGGGGGCAGCGCTCAATCCATGGACCGGCACTTTGTGGGAAAACGAACACGGTCCTCGCGGCGGCGACGAGGTGAACATCATCGAACGCGGAAAAAACTATGGCTGGCCGCTGGCAACCCACGGCATCAACTACTCGATGCAGCCTATTCCGGAAGCCCAGGGTAAAACCGTCGAAGGCACCGTCGCACCGCATCATGTCTGGGAAAAATCACCGGGTGTCAGCGGTATGGCGTTCTACGATGGCGACCGCTTCAAACCCTGGCAGCACAACGTGTTCATCGGCGCGCTTGTCACGCAGGAGCTGATCCGCCTGCAGTTCGATGGCGACAAGGTGGTGCATGAAGAACGTCTGCTGGGCGACCTGAAGCGACGGATCCGCGACGTCCGGCAAGGGCCGGATGGTTACCTTTATGTGCTGACGGACGAGTCCGACGGTGCGCTGTACAAAGTCGGACTCAAATGAACGCGTCATGCAAGTGAGCGGGCGTAGAGCACCACTGCTGCCCGCAGCTTGCCCCGGCCGAACCGACACATTTTTTCGAACTCCCCATGGCTGACCGGCACATGCTGGCAGTCCATGGGCTGGCGATGCTGGCTGTGGTCGACATCCGGGTCATGCAGATAAACGAAGTCCTCGTCGCAGTCGGTGACGATCACCCAGTGCGGTGACTTGGAGCGAGTCAGACGATAGCTGCTGATCAGCACCAAAGGTTGCCCGCCGGCGTTGAGCAGGCGGGGCAAATCCAGTGTTGTGCCGATGATTTGATCAACATCGGTGTCGTTCAGCTGTGCCATGAACTCGTCATGCACCAGGCGCATGACGTCTTTTTTATGCATGTCACGCACGCCGTCGAGAAACAGCGGCCCGGTCATGCTCAGCTGCAAACGCACGCGAAACCCTCTGCGCCATGCAGCCAAAGCCAGCCCTTGAGGGCTGCAGCCACCATGGCCGGCGGTCATGAACACCGTGGTTGCTTCGCGCCAGAGCTGCAATTCTTCGCGACGCTCCAGCACACGAGCTGCCTGCAAGGCACCCATGGCCATCAGCAAGCAGGCCGGACCGCAGGTGAAATCGGTGGTCTGCCGGTAATAGGGCACCTTGATGCTGCGTGAGTCGTGGTGTTGCAGAATGCGCTTTTCCAGGCGCAACGCGTCCGCATGGTCTTCGTAGTAGTCGTGAATCAGCGCAAAGCGCCGATAGCCACTGCGTTCGTACAACGCGATGGCGGCGGGGTTGTCAGTGCGCACCTCCAGCCGCAGGTAAACGCAGTCGTGCTCAAGGGCACAAGCCTCGATGCGCTGCAGCAATTGCTTGCCCAGGCCTGCACCCCGGGCATCGGGGGAAATGGCGATGGAATACAACCGCGCAAGTGACGTGCCCCGATGAAACAGCACCAGCGCATAACCCAGCAGTTGACCTCCGCGTTCGGCCACCCACAATTGGCCGTGGGCGCGGGTGATCATCCATTGAAAGCTGCGGCGGGTGAGCCGGTCCGTGGTGAAACAGTGCATTTCCAGTGCCAGCAGCGCCGGTAAATCATCAACTGTCGCCAATCGAAAAACAGTGTTCATATGACCGCCGTAAAAGTTGCGTAACGAAACGGGACTTTCGAAAAAGTTCGTGCTTAATAGAAAAGGTCTTGTTCTCCAACGGATCAATTTCTATGTCAGCGGTACAGGGTCATTGGCGCGAAGTATCCATTCAAAGTTTGCCACCGGCAACTTATTTAAAACCGCAGGTCAGAACTTCCAGTCAAGTGAAAATTATCGTCGAACGCAAGGAGGACTGGGCCTCGTACTTTCCCAGCGAAGACATCCTGACGGCCCAGGAATATCTCGAACAACCGCCCGACAGCGAGCCGGGAAAACGGGTGCAGGTGATCAACCTGTGCCGCAGCTACAAGTATCTTGGGCACGGCTACTATTGCTCGCTGCTGGCTGAAGCCCGAGGGCACAAGGTGATTCCGTCGGTACGCACCATCAGCGAGCTGACCCGAAAATCGCTTTACGGTCTGGCGCTGGACGACCTGGATAAAACCCTGGAAAAAGCCCTCAGTCATCATCTCTACAACGATACTGAAGGTTTTACGCTGACACTTTATTTCGGCAGAACGCATATCGAACCGTTACAGGATCTGGCCCGGCAATTGTTTGAAGTGTTCCCGTGTCCGATTCTGTTAGTTGAATTCCGTCGAACTAACGGATGGCACATCGAAGGCATAAAGTCCGGTGCCCTGCACAAGTTGCGCGACGATCAGGAAGATCAGTTCGCCAATGCGCTGGACGGTTTCAGCCGCAAGGTCTGGCGTGTACCGCGTTCGCCGCAAGTGGCGCGTTATGACCTGGCAATCCTGCACGATCCACAAGAAGCCTTGCCACCGTCCAATGCCCGCGCACTGGAAAACTTCGTGCGAGTCGGCAAAGGCATGGGCATCGATGTCGAGCTGATCGAACGCAAGGACTACGCACGGCTGGCCGAGTACGACGGCTTGCTGATCCGCGAGACCACCAGCGTCGACAACCACACCTACCGCTTCGCCAAGAAAGCCGAGAGCGAAGGGCTGGTGGTGATGGACGACCCGACGTCGATCCTGCGCTGCACCAACAAGGTCTATCTCACTGACCTGCTCAACAGCCATCAACTGGGCATGCCCGCCACGGAAATTCTCTACAAGGAGCGACCCGAAGACTTCGAACGGGTCGGCGAACGCCTCGGTTTTCCGTTGGTGCTGAAGATCCCGGATGGCTGTTTCTCCCGTGGCGTGATCAAGGTCGAGAGCCAGGAGGCTTTGCTCGAAGCCACCGCCGAACTCTTCGAACACTCGGTGCTGTTGCTGGCCCAGGAATTTTTCTACACCGAGTACGACTGGCGCATCGGCGTGCTCAACCGCAAACCGATCTTTGCCTGCCAGTACTTCATGTCCAAGGGCCACTGGCAGATCTACAACCACAAGGCCAAGGGCCAGGACGTGAACGGCGAATGCCGCACGTTGGCGATCCACGAAGCACCGCGTGCCGTAGTGGAGCTGGCGGTGAAAACCGCCAACCTGATCGGCGACGGTTTGTACGGCGTCGACCTGAAACAGGCCGGCGACAAAGTGGTGGTGATCGAGGTCAACGACAACCCGAACCTCGACGCCGGCATCGAAGACGCTTACTTGCAGGACGATCTGTATTCGTTGGTACTGGAAGAGTTCGTGCGCCGTCTCGAGCTCAAACGCCGTGGCCAGGCCTGGTGACCGGCCGATGATCAACAGCTTTGCACTGAGCCAGGGCGCCCTGCAGCGGGTCGAACGGCTGGACGCCGAGGTGATGCTGTTCAGCAACCCTGACGCCGCCGAGCGTGACTTGTTGCACAGTCATTTCAAGCTCGATGAACACGCGCTGGCCTCGGCGCTGGACCCGGACGAGGTGTCGCGGATCGAGTTTCACCCGGATCATCTGTTCCTGATCTGGAAACGCCCCGAGAACTATTCCGGCGGTGGCAGCCTGGCGTTCGAGGTGTCGTCCTGCGGTTTGCTGTTTTCACCGGGCCAGTTGCTGGTGATCGCCACCGACGACACCCCGCTGCACGGGCTCGGCACGGGCCGGCCACTGAATGCGCCGCTGGATGTGTTGCTGGACCTGTTGTTCAACAACATCCATCACTACCTCGGGCATCTGAAGGTGATCAAACTGGTCGCCCGGGAGTTGCAGCAAAAATTCAACGCCTCGATGCAAAACCAGCATCTGGTGCAGATGTTCAACCTCAGTGAAAGCCTGATCTATTACATCAACGCCCTGCACAGCAACGGCGCGGTACTGACGCGGCTGCGCAATCACGCACAGAAACAACATTTCGACAGCGACGTTCTCGGCCTGATCGACGACCTGATCATCGAAAACAACCAGTGCTACAAGCAGGGGGAAATTTACTCCACGGTGTTTTCCGGGCTGATCGATGCCCGGGGCAACCTGATGAACAACAGCATGAACAACCTGCTGCGCAAGCTGACGCTGATCAACGTGGTGTTCCTGCCGCTCAACCTGATTGCCAGCATTGGCGGCATGTCGGAATTCAGCATGATGACCGCCGGGACGCCGTGGTGGGTGTCGTACCCGTTGTTCCTGGCGGCGATGTTGCTGGGGGCGGGAGGGATGCTGTTCGGGCTCAGGCGTCTGGCGAAATGACCGGGGCCGGGCGCTTGCGATCCAGCAGGCCCCGGACTACCAGGTACAACAACGGCCCGACCGAAACAAACACCGCCGTCAGCAACAGATAAGGCACCACCGACCAGCCCGACTGCCCACGCTTGCGCGTGTCCTTGTACATCCAGACGCCGGCCAGCGTTGCCAGCAGATAGAGATCGATCACCACTTGCGCGGTGTCCGGCCGCGACATCAGGTTGATGCCGAAGTGGATCAGCGATTGTTCGGCTTGCAGCATCACGCTAACGGTGTAGCCGCTGAACGCGATCAAAGCGGTGAGGGGCAGGGCGATGGACATCATGCGTTCCTTCCTTGGTCAGATGTGCGAAAGGCCAGCCTACAGACTCGCTGCAAAATTCACCATTGACTTGCCCGCAGCGCCCGGGCTAATTTCGAGCCCATGACTTCCACCGTACTGCGCTGCCAGCCAAGCATTATTACCGCCATTCCTCATTTGGCGGGCTAGCTCACGACTGCAGCACCCAACCCGCCCTAGAGGCGGGTTTTTACTTTCTGTCTCCGGGGTCTGAATAAAAAGTCAGGAGACGACCATGCGCCACAGCCCCGACCAGAAAGCCTTGCTTGAACAGTACGTGAAAAAGATCCTCGCCGCGCCGGTGTATGAACTGGCGGTGCGCACGCCGCTGCAACCTGCGCCGGCCCTGTCCGGAACACTGGGCAACAGGATCCTGCTCAAGCGCGAAGACCTGCAACCGACGTTCTCTTTCAAGATCCGTGGTGCGTACAACAAACTGGTGCAATTGAGCGACGCGCAGAAGGCCTGTGGCGTGATCACGGCATCGGCGGGCAATCATGCGCAAGGCGTAGCGCTGGCGGCGCGTGAGCTGGGCATTGCCGCGACCATTGTCATGCCGGCGACCACCCCGGAACTGAAAGTGCTGGGCGTCAGCAGTCGTGGGGCTGAGGCGCTATTGCATGGTGAAAGTTTTCCGTTTGCCCTGGCCCACGCGCTGCAACTGGCCGCGGAGACGGGCCGAACCTTCGTCTCACCATTCGACGATCCCGATGTGATCGCTGGCCAGGGTACGGTCGCCATGGAAATCCTGCGCGAGCATCAGGGCGCACTGGACGCGATCTTCGTCCCGGTGGGCGGTGGCGGGTTGATCGCGGGCATTGCGGCGTACGTGAAATACCTGAGGCCAGAGGTGCGGATCATCGGTGTCGAGTCGGAGCACTCGGCCTGCCTGAAGGCTGCCATGCAAGCGGATGAGCGAGTGGTGCTGCCCAACGTAGGCACATTCGCCGATGGCGTGGCGGTGGCGCAGATCGGCGCCTATGGATTCGAGGTCTGTCGCTTCTGCGTGGATGAAGTGATCACCGTCAGCAACGACGAACTCTGCGCGGCGATCAAGAATATCTACGACGATACCCGCTCGATCACCGAGCCTTCCGGCGCGTTGGCGGTTGCGGGCATCAAAAAGTACGTGGCGCAGACCGGCGCACGGAATCAGACGCTGATCGCCATCGATTCCGGCGCCAATATCAACTTTGACAGCTTGCGTCACGTCGCCGAGCGAGCGGCGGCGTGTGGTGTTGTGGCTTGAGATTATTCGGGAATGGCCACGCCAATCTTGTCGGAAGCCGACCAGATACGAAAACGCACTTCAACGTCCTGCGGTGCGTAAACCACGATCGGCAGTTTGCTGTTGTAGCGAACGGTGAAGCCGTCACCGATCACCGGTACGAACGCGCGTTTTTTCTGGGTGCCGGGCGGACAAGCCATCAGCGTGCTCATCGGGCCGCTGACTTTTTCCAGGCGGTAGAACGGATAGCCCCAGCCTTCCAGGTTTTTCTCTTCAAGGGTGCCGCCCAGACGCTGGCGGTTGCAGTCCACCTCGAGGGTCTTGCCGGCAAGAATTTCGACTTTGAAGTTTTCTTCCTGGGCCTGTTGCGGCAGGTGGATCACCTGGCGAGTGAAGCCTGCTTCGGCCTTCGGATAAGGCGCGGTGTCTTCAAGTTTGGCGGCGTGGGCGAGGGTGGACAGGCTGGCGAGCATCAGGCCGGCAGTCGCGTAAACAGTGAAATTTCCCATTGAAGCCTCCTGGCGGGTGTACGTTGGTTGACGGGCATTCTCACTGTCACAGGCGATGAATGCAAACCGCCAGCCGCTTGCAAATTGCAGTGCCTGCACAATCGAATCTTGCATTTTGCAACTGGCCAGTTGCCTGCCTTTTCGCCAAGCCATTGATTTGCAAGGAGGTGAATGCGACCCGATGAAAGGCACGTTTTATGCGTCGATTTGGTGCGGCGCACCGAGTTCGGGCGCCTACACTCCAATGGGCATTTCGCATCACAGCCGCTTGTCACACCCAAGGATTCAGCGGGGATACACCCGTGGGAAGCCGTGGCAACGGTCGACGTGAATACTTGATTGGCAGTCTCACAGTAAGGAGAGGTTTCGCCATGTTTCTGTCTGCCTTGGAACTCCGCAACATCATTGAAAGCAGCTTTCTGCCGAAGCGCTGCCAGTGCACGCTGTCCCCGGATCTGTCGATGACCGTCAAGGTCTATGGCGATCACCAGACCGACCAGGTTGAGTTGCAGGTGAGTGGCATCGATGCCAGTCACTTGAACAGCTGTCGCGAAATCAATGGCCTGATTGCCGGGTTGCGTTCTGATCTGGCGCAAAACGCGACAAGTCAGCCCTATACCCCGCGATCGAAAGTCGTTTAACGCACCGTTTCACCCAGTTCGACCGTCACGCGCCGGGCCTGCAAGAAGCCAAGGCCCAGCGCGAACTCGACCAGCACCGCGAGCAGAATCCCGGGGCCGGCGTGGCCGTTGAGCCATTCAGCGAACCCCAGCACCGCCAGACCAAAACAGCCGACGATAAAACCGTTGTTCATTGCATTGCGCGCGATCGACACCGGCGCGTTGCGCACCAGATAAAACATCACTCCCAACGCCGCGAACAGCACCGCCATGCGTCGTGCGACAAATCCTGCTGCCTCGGAGTATTCAATGCTCCAGATCGAAAGCAGTACTTGCGGTACGAGGCCCCAGGCCAGCGCCAACATAAAACACAGGGAAAAGGTGATGGTCGATAACGTGCGAAACGACAACTGCATGGCGAATCCTTGCGGCAGTGAGGAGGGGCCCCGAGCATACCCTTCGAGACCCGTGCTCGCCTACCGCAAAGGCGCAAATCAGAGCTTTCTGTCAGTTCTGGAAGTTGCAGGCGTCAGACATTTTCCGGTAACTGATTTCCTCGGGTTTGCCGGCGTTGTCGAGGTACTTCATGTCGGCGGTAATGACCTTGCATTGCTGCGTCTGCGGCTCGGTCATCGAGATCACTTTGCTGACGTGCAGCGGCATGCCGTATTCGTAAGGCACAGCCTTGGCGTTGGTGGACGTGTCATTGGCCTGGGCCAGCCCGGCAAACGCGGTGCAGGCGAGGGCGGTGGTGAGCAGGAACGGACGAATGTTCATGGAGGGACTCCGTGCGACGGAAAGAAAGCCCGGCGTGAAACACGCCAGACCTGCCGCACTGGGCGTCAGCATCAGCTGAGAACGTGCGGATGAGTAGAGTCTTTGACCACGGCGTTAAGCGAGGGTTAACCCGGCTGAATGCCGGCTGTCTGAAGGGGGATTGTTTCTCGGGGGATTCTCGGCGCCTTCCTACAGGAACCGGTGCCTTGTCTGCTTCCGGTGGCTGGAGCGGGGCGGTTATGGTTTGGCGTCGCTGCAAAATCAGCGACTTAGGTTTGGTCACCTAAAATAACAGCCCTCACAAGTGTGCCATTATTCGCTCCGTGGACATCTATGTCCTCGAAGTGCATTGCAGTGGCGGCTGTGTGCAGGGTCGCCTTCGGGCGTGCTGAGTTGGGTTGTTCTCGGTTGACCAAGCCTGCGCACAGTCCGCCTCCCCATCGTTTGGTCACGGTGTCGGCGGTTACTTACAACCTAATCGAGTAATTCCAATGCCAATCCTGAAATTAAGCTCCGCCCGCTATCTCCCGCTCAACAGCGGCGTCACCGACAGCGCACCGCTGGTCATCGACACCCAAGCCAACCCGAAAGACCTCTTCGAAGCCGCCGTGCAACGCATCCGCGCCGCAGCCGACCTGCTCGAAACCCTGCATTGCCTGTGCTTCAAGCACGCCGACGTCCAGGACATCCCCCACATCACCCATGCGCTGTACCTGCTGACGCAGGATGGCAGTGATTTACTTCAGGTTGCCCAGCAGAAAATGTTGAACTGGCAGGCGCCGGTTTGACGCTGTAACTAAAAAGCGGAAGGAGTGAGGCATTAATGCATTTCACTCGTTCCGCTTTTTCTATACGCGACCTTCCGAATTCCGTAGGAGAACTTTGAACTAGTTTCCAAGCTTGTCAGGGAAAAAGGAGAGCGGCGGGTGGGTGGCTTTCCATTCTTTAGCCACTATCTTTGATTCTTCGATTTGTTCGGGTGTCATCTTTTCAGCGATCATTTCTATTTTCTGGTCAACATAATCCTTAATTCCACCGGCATCCTTTAACTCTTTCAGTAAATAGAACATTGCATACCCTTTCACTAAATCCAGTGGGTAGCCCACTCTATCGGGCGTATGCGAAATGTAGGCGCCATAGTTACTCATGGCTTCTGGTTCACCAGTTTCCGCGGCAACTTTAAGCCAGTAATGGACAGCCTGTCTGTCTCCTTCATTCTCAAGGATTGCCAAGTAGTTATTCATGGCTAGAGGGTAGCCGCCCTCTGACGAAAGCCTAAACCAGTTACGAACTGATTCGTCGCGTTTGCCGGGGATAAAAAAGAATCCTCGCCCTTGGCGCTCGCCCACTGCCATCCAATACTGCGCAAGTGCATAGCCAGCTTTCGCAGACTTCTCAAGCCATTCGTAATCCAGTGTTATTTCATACATCAAGAACAAAGACTCCGCGTCACCCTTGTTGGCGTTTTGCAGCGTTAGTTCTCTCGCATAGCTTAGCCATTCGGCGGGAGTCCTGGCACTGGCGGGACAATTTTCCATGATCTTGCATAAGTCTGTATCTTTACGGCCTAACTGAATCATTGCGTATATGGAACCATTCGCCGCAGCTGTTTCATACCAGTGCCATGCTTCTGGCGTCATATAGCGATTGCGTTTTCGCAGAGCTTCTGCCAGGTAGTACTGTGAATCGACATTTCCAGACAAAGCCTCCTTTTTCAATGCAGGAAAGGCAGCGTCAAATTTTAACTGGTTGTATAGAATCACCCCGGCAGAAGGTGCTTGCTTTTGCTGTTGACCTAGACTGGCCTCGCTGAGAATTAAAAGTGATGTGGCAAAAAAATATGTTAACAATTTCATTGAAATTAGCGACCCAGCTTGTCTGGGAAGAAAGAAAGAGGTGGATGAGTCTTCTTCCATTCTTTTGCCACTCCTTCAGCCTGCTCAATTTGTTCTGGTGTCATTTTTTCAGATATTTTTTCTATTTTTCTATCAACGTAGTCTTTTATTCCACCAGCATCTTCAAGTTCTTTGAGCAAGGAGAAAAGAGCGTAGCCTTTAACGAGGTCCAACGGGTAGCCAACACTATCTGGAGTATGTGAAATATAGGCGCCATAGTTGCTCGTAGCTGTTTGATCTCCGGTTTCTGCTGCCACTTCAAGCCAATGGCGAACGCTGCTCATGTCTCCCTCTTCGTACAGCATTTGCAGGTAATCCATCATGGCTTTAGGATTGCCTCCCTCAGATGAGAGCAGTAGCCATTTTTTGACAGACGCATCACGCTTACCTGGAATGAAAAAGAAGCCTTCGCCCTGTCGCTCGCTTACTGCCATCCAGTATTGTGCAATGGGATATCCAGCCATTGCCGACTTTTCTAGCCAGTCACGATTTAGCGTTATTTCATACATTAGATATAAAGATTCGGGGTCACCTTCATTGGTTTTTTGAAGTGCTAAGCCTTTTGCTTTTTCAAACCAGTCAGCAGGGCTTTTCTCGCCCAATGGGCAATTTTTCATTTGTTGACAGAGGTCGTGGCTACTTCGGCCCAGCTGGATCATCGCATAAATGCTGCCGTTATTCGCAGCTGTCTCATACCAGTGTTGCGCTTCGGAAGTCATATAGCGATTGCGCTTCCTAAGAGCCTCACCCAAGTAATACTGTGACTCCACGTTTCCCGATTGTGCTTCCTTTTCCAGCTCGGAGATAGCTGAGCTAATTTTAAGCTGGTTGTACAAGCTCACGCCTAAAGTTGGCCCGCTTGCTTGTGGGGTTGCCAAGCTGGTCGCAGCATAGACGGCAACGGTTAATGCCAAAACAAGGTGGCGTATCAGCAGCACTGGTGTTAGTTACCTAGTTTGTCAGGAAAGAAAGAGAGTGGCGGGTGGGTGGCTTTCCACTCCTTTGCCACGGCTTTTGACTGTTCAATCTGCTCGGCAGTCATCTTGCTTCCAATTTCTTCGAGTGTGTCCTGCACGAAGTCCTGAATGGCACCGCCCCCATCCAACTCTTTCAGTAGACTGATTAGGGCATAACCCTTGACTTGATCCAATGGGTAACCAACTTGGTCAGGTGCATGGGCAATGTAAGAGGCATAGCTACTGATTGCTTTTTGATCTCCCGTTTCAGCTGCGGCTTGAAGCCAATGTCGAACCCCCTCAAGATCACCTTTTTTATAAAGAATCTCAATGTAGTCCATCATCGCTTTAGAGTTTCCACCTTCTGAAGACATTTTCAACCAACGGCTAACGGCCTGCTCGCGGCTTCCCGGTATAAGGAATAAACCCTCACCCTGTCGATCACCGATGGCCATCCAGTATTGTGCAGGCGCGTAGCCTGCATTTGCAGATTTTTCTAACCAGTCACGATCGAATGTTATTTCGTACATCAGATATAAGGATTCTGGATCTCCTTCATTTGCTTCCTTTATAACCTTGTCTTTGGCCTCTTTTAACCACTCGGCGTTTGAATGCTTGCTAGGGGCGCAATTATTCATTTTTTTGCAGAGGTCGTTATCTTGTCGGCCTAGCTGAATCATTGCAAATACGGACCCATTATTTGCGGCTTCTTCATACCAACCTTGAGCTTCATTGGTCATATAGCGATTCCGCTTTCGTAGAGCTTCGCCTAAATAGTATTGAGAATCTACATTTCCAGCTTTGGCCTCTTTTTCTAGTTGCGGAATAGCGGCGTCGATTTTCAGTTGATTGTATAAAATTATCCCGAGGCTCTGGCTGGAGCCCTGTTGGATATTTGAGTTTAAGTTGTTCGTTTCGGTGCTTTGAGCTTGTAGGGGCGCAAAAAGCAGTATTAGTAGCAATAGGATTGGATTGGAAATCTTCATTTTTTTGCAATGCTCATTAGTAGCTTCTAAGGAACGGTGACGCGCCGCTACTGGAGTAGCTAGGACGAGGGATGAAATTTCTTCGGCAATACTCCGAAAGGTTTGCGCCGAGAAGTTCCACGTGTTTTTTGTAACGCTCTCTCGCGCTGTTGCTTTGTTTGTCTAGTAAATTCTGAACACCCTCTGCCATGAAACTATCCAGAGCAAATCGATTCTTGCAGTAGTCTTGCTCTGAGTCTGTGGTCTTTATCCCAAACTCATTCATCGACATACATGCTATCTCAAATTGACTTTGTGCCTTGTCAATAGTGTTGCTGCTTTCTGCATTTTTAACTATCCAACCTAGAATTCGCTCAATTGCTTTCTGCTGAAGCGCATGAGCTTCCGATTGAGAGTATGTTCGTTTTGATCCTTCGCCATTTACAGTAAATGCTTCAGGTGGGCTAATTAGCGTTCTAAGTAGTGGGCCCAATGCACTAGGGATTGCGTTAATACACCAATCTTCTAGCTCGCTCTGGTTGCCGTACTCAACAACCGCATCCGCGATCGCTCCCCCTTTGCCACTCCGAGTCAACGCTTCATACAGACTCATCACAACATCCCAGCGCATCATATACGCCATCGCCACATTCAACCCAGCAGCGCCCAATGCGTTAAGCGCTGAGGCATATTCACTCGCCTCTGGATCCATCCACTCGACTTTACGGCCTTTGGTTTTATGCAGTTCCTTGCGATACAAGTTGATGATGTCAACCACCGCCTCATACCCAATCTCGAACTTAAAGCTGCCGTTAGCACCAGGCCCCAGTACCACTGCCGCTTTCAGGTTGAGAATAAAGCGCCCGTTATCGAGGGATATCTGCGCGGTTCCCTGGAATCCCGCACCCAACGCAACCCCTACAGACCCACTCAGCTTGGCGAGCGTCAGCCATGGGTTGGTTTTTTTCGCGTCTTTGTCGCTGCCGATGCCCATGGTGGGTGCGGTGCGCAGTGCGACGAGGTCTTTGGGTGGGGCCCAGTTCAGTGCGCCGGTGAGTTCGATGGCCGCTTGCAGACCTCCGAAAACGTTGAAGGTGGCCTTTGCCCCGTTTTCAATTTGCACATTGGCTTTTTTGCCGGTGAGTACCTGGTCTGTGCTTTTGGTATCGACATAGGTACCGGACGTTGATTTGTGTTCAAGGTCGGGGGTAGGGCTGTTGTCACCGCTGTCGGCCTTGGCCTTCTTGGCCGCATCGTGATCTGCACGTTCTTCTTTGGCCGAGGCGTCTTCGCGCTGTGCGCGTTTGACGGGGCTGAGGGATGCTCCGTATTTGACGTTGCCGAGGATGGGGTTCAACTCGACGGTACCGGCCAGCAACAGCGACGCGCCAGCGTAGCCCCAGGCCTTTACACCAAAGTGAAAGGAAAACCGGCCAAAACTCATCTGCTGGGCTTTGCCGTCCAGAAGGTAATCCAGGGTGATGTCTTTGGCGCTTTCCTTGGCGGGCATGTCGACCTTCATCAACTGCACTTCGCCGCGGGCCAGGTCGAGGCTCAAACCCATGTTGGCCGACATCTGAAAGCCTTCGGCGGCGCTCATTTTTGGACCTTCCAGCTTCACTTCACCGTGAATGCTTGGCTGGGGAGGGGTCAGGCAGCGGACGAATTGAGCCTGAGGGCTGTTATCGAACAGTCGGATTTTGCCGCGCACACTTTTCTTGAAGACCAGTTGCTGAAGGTGTTTCCCCCAACTGGTCAATGTTGCACTGTTCTCCAGCTCAGTGACTTTGTAGCCCTGCTTTTTCAGATAAGCGTAAAAGTCATTGGCCTTGAACCAGCCTTTTTCATCAAAACAGTCACCTACCTGATCATTGAACTTGATCGCACCCTGCGCAAGAAGCCATTGGCGGAACGAGCTGGATTCACTGTTTTTATCCGAGTCTTCTGTGGCATCGGTCGGTAAGCTTTCGCCGATCTTCTTGGGGGACAGGAGGGCTTTTTTTCCATCTTCCTTGATGATTTTCTTGAAGTCTTTCAGGTTCGTCATGCTGAACCAGCCCAAGGGCGTGCCCTTGGCATCGGAGAGGCTGACTTCACGCAAAGGAAACCCGGGTTTAACCATGCGGTCGACGGGTTTGGGCTGGAACTCTTCCGGTTCCCAGATCAGGTGGCGTCCCGGTTTGGCGGCGATCACATTCCGCTGGGCTGTTGCCTGCAGGTCGTCCTTGATTTTCTGCAGGCGATCCCACTCGGCTCGCTCGACATCAACCAGGCCCGCCGGCGCCTGGGCATTTTGCCCGGTGGCTTCGATCCAGCGTTTGTATTTTTCCTGGAGCTGTGCGGTTATTTCCGCCTGTTTCTTCTCGGTGTCCATGTACAACTTGAATTGCGCAATGCCCGATGGCAGGCCGTCACTGATCAGCGCGAACTCTGGAAGCGCGATACCGTATTCTGAAACTCTGATAATGGATTCGGTGTAATCGTGGTAATTCAGCGCGTCGGCGTTCTTGTGCAACGTGTAAACGTAAGCGAATAGGTCGGCGGTGCAGTCGGTCATGCCGGTGCAGATGTTCTCGTAACTTTTTTTCTTCTCAGCGAGGGCCTTGGCGACATCTTCGAGTGACACCTGCTTGAAGTCTTTATTGGCGAATAGCTTTTTCCGGGCTTCGAGATACGCTTGCACGCGGGCGCGGGCTTCAATTGCATCCTTGGAGTACAACGTCCCGCTTTCATAGGAGTAGCCTTCAAGCTTTGCAGCCGCTACTGCTTCTTTTTTTAGCGCACGCCACTCAGCCCGCCGTTTGTGAAAGTCGATGATTTCTTTGTGGATACTTTGCTGAACAGCGTTGTCCGCATTCAAGCGATCCAAGCGGGAATCTGGAGTGTCCTCCTGAGGAGGTTGTGCAGGAGCGGACCCGGGTTTGTTTCGATTGGCTTCGTTCTGTCTCTTTTTGGCAGTGGCGGGATCAATTTCGATCTCATCGCCCATCGCTTCGAACTCTTCCATGCGGGCACGCTTTGCGCCTGTGAGGAAGTTGCTCAACTTGGGTTCGAGGAAGTACTCGAGCAGACCTGACTCTTGCAGCCCGTTGAGGCGCGCATCGCGGGCCTTGTTCGGCGCAATCATTTTCTCGAGAGTGAGCATCGATTCTTTAATGGCAGACACTGCACGCTCGGGCAGCAGCCAGAACTCTTGTTCCTCTGTTGCATAAATGGCGCTGGCAAAGGTTTTGCTGCAAGGAGGGGCATGCGGCTTGAAGGTCTTCGAGGCTTTGTCTGGAGCGTCCTTGACGGGGTCCAGTTCAACCAGGTCCTCAGCCGTGCACTGAGCTGACGCATCGGGAGATGCCTGGGCAGGTGCTTGAGACGCAGCGGGTGCCTCAGCGGCCGGTTTGGCTGACGCGGCTTGGGCGCTTTTCGGTACGCTCAGATTCCATCCGACCTTGACGTTGTCCGGATTGGTAATGAAGGGATTGAGTTGGCGCAGTTGCGCCACGGTGCTGTTGTAGCGCGAGGCAATCTGGCCCAGGGTTTCGCCGGGCATGACGGCGTGATTCGTGATTTCCATGGTGATTCCGTTCTGTTGTCGCGTCGCCGTTAACGTTGGGCGACGGCGGCTGATTCCAGGAGCCGATCTACTTTGATAAACGACTCATCCTTTGATTGCAGGATCGCCATGATCTCAGGCTGTGTTTCAAACAGTGGACCGTTTACGGCATGACCCAGTTTGAGCAGGTGGTCGCCGTCATAAATGTTGTTGTTGAGCAGCAGGTCGAGATTGTCAGCAATATCGTTCAAACGATCCTCGCCGGGTTCGCCAAACGCCTCGTACTCTTCATCCACCCAATACACCCATCCAAGGCGCGCCTGAACTTGAGCGGCCGCCATTGGAAGGTTGAATGCCGCATGGTCACCCGACCATGTCGATTCCGCGTTAGCCACCCAGGCTAACCATGGACCACGTTGCTGGCCAAAGTTTCCTGGCGCGGGGGCGTAAACGGCCGACCAGCAACCCAACAACTGATCGAAAGTCTTTTCGGCGGTGTAGGCCAGTGCTGCCCACAGGCTCGGCTTGTGGTAACTCAGCAAACTTTGCCCTCCGGAACCGTCGTTGGCTTTGAGCAGCCAGCGTGCATGAGCCAGGGCTTTTTCCGGGGCAGGTGTCGAGATCGCAATTCCCGAAAAGTGTTCTTCACAGAGTTTTGCAGCTTCTGCAGCCAGTTTGCTGCCTCGGGGGGCGACCAGCCACAAGGGGCCATCGGGTATCTCGACGAATTCCGTTCGGAAAAACAGCCCTTCGCAAACTACGGGCTCACCCACCCGGTAGAGCCGGCTCATGGCTTGTGGCTGAAGCCCCTGGTCGATGATGAAACACAGCGATGGGTTCGCTGCCGGCAGGTCCGAGAAGTTGTAGCGAGGCTCTTCCAGCAAAGCACTCAGCGCTTTTACATGCATGTGCAATCCTTACGGCTGCAAGCGCCGTTACTCTGTTTTCCGCACAGCGGTGTGATGCCTGATTCGTTCAGGCGAGCGGGCAGCGGTGCTTTCGCGGCCTTATCCGCATCCACCACCTTCATCGGCCCGGGCAACAACGGTGCTGCCGGTGTACCCACGCCCGGGGCGCCGCCGGTGTTGATCTTCACTTCGGCGCCGCTGATGGTCACGCCGCCGGCATCGGCTTTGACGAAGCTGCCGCCAGCCTTGGCGGTCAGTTCCATCGCACCTTCGATCACGACTTTCTGGCCGGCGTAGTAGTGGATCTCGGTTCCCGCTTCGACCAGTTGCGCCGTGCCGACCTTGAGGTGCTGGGTCACGGCGACGGTCAGGTGATCGTTGGCGCGCATTTCACTGATGCGATCCAGGTGAGTGATGCGGTGTTCTTCGACCTTGAACTCGCTGTAGGTGTTAGCTTCGACGGTGTCATGCCGTTCGTTGCCAACGCGAATCTTCTGGTCGTGCTCGATGTTCTCGTCCCAGTCGCGCTGGGCGTGGATGTAGATCTGTTCCGCGCCTTTCTTGTCTTCGATGCGGAATTCGTTGTAGCCCTTTCCGCCCGGTGAACTCAGGGTCTTGAAGGTGCTGCGGGTCTTGTTCGCCGGCAGGTCGTAGGGGACGACGTTTTCCTTGTGGTACAGGCAGCCGGTCACCAATGGCTGGTCGGGGTCGCCTTCAAGGAAGGTCACCAGCACTTCCATGCCGATGCGTGGGATGGCGATGCCGCCGTAGGCTGCGCCGGCCCAGCCGCTGGCGACGCGCAGCCAGCAGGTGGTCTTGTCGTCGGCCTGGCCGTCGCGGTCCCAGTGGAATTGCACTTTCACGCGGCCGTACTGGTCGCAGTGGATTTCTTCGCCGGCGGGGCCGGTGACGATGGCGGTCTGGCTGCCGAGGACTTTCGGTTTCGGGTGTTCGAGGGCAGGGCGGTAGTGGGCGTCCCACGGGGTGGCCACGAACGAGTTGCGATAGCCCTGGTGGAAATCGCTCTTGTTGTCGGTGACGTCGCTGGTGACGTTTTCGCCCAGCACTTGCGGCTGTTTGCCTTCGTGGAAGATTTCCAGCAGCAACCACAGGTCGTTCCATTCGGCGCGGGGATGCTCGGCCAGGGTCAGAAAGTGGCCGCTGGTCAGGGTCGGCTCATCACCTTTGCCTTCGGCGAGTTTGTAGTCGCTGCGATGGCGTTCAAGCGCTCGGGTCGAGAGGAATTTGCCGCGCTCGCGCGTGGTGAAGCGGCCCGGGTAGTCGTAGTCTTCCAGGTCCGGCATGAATTCGGATTTGACGGCACCTTCGGGCAGGATCTTCGGTTTTTCGAAATCGTAGTCGCGGCGGCTGACGCGGCTGGTGCGGGTTTCCAGGCGCAGGTTGAAGCGCTTGATCACCGGTTTGTCGGCGGTCATGCCGGAGTCTTGCTGGTAGTTCACCGGTTTCAGTTTGCGGAACACGGTCTGGTCATCGCCGAACACCAGTTTGTGGCCGCTGCTGCTGTGCTGGAAGTGGAAGTGAATGCCTTCCTCTTCGCACAGACGCTGGATGAAATGCAGGTCGGATTCGTCGTACTGCACGCAGTACTCACGCTCCGGATACTCGGCGCCGAGCTGGAAGCTGTAGGCGTCGGCCAGGATCCCGCGATCTTCCAGCACCTGGGCAATGATCTTCGGCACCGTCATCTGCTGGAAAATCTGCTGGTCATGGTTGTGCCGCAGGTAGGCCAGTTGCGGCACCAGGCTCAGGCTGTAGCGGGTCAGGGTCTTGCCGGAGTCGCCTTGCTCGATGCGATACACCTGGCCATGAATCTTGCCCTCGCCAGTGGCGCCGAAGGTCAGGCAGCCGGGCTTGTGCAGGAGTTCTTCAAGGTTGAGGTCGGGACGGGCGCTGACCAGTTCGAGGTCGAAACGGAACGGCTCGTTGAGGGCTTCGCGACCGGTGAAACTGAGGACTTGCAGATCGGCCGAAGCGCCTTCGAGCGTGAGGGTAATGTGGGTAGCATTGGCGTCCAGCATGCCTTGTTTTCCGTCCTTTGGATTAGCGTGGGCGGATGGTGCAGGATTAAACCGCCTCGTTCAAGGCGCAAATGCCGTAGAAGCACAGGCCTCAAGCCATAGGGAAAACCCTTAGGCCGGTTGTGTCCCCCCGTGAAACGGGCACTTGCCCGCAAGAGACTCCGTGCAATCGCCACCATCAGCGTTCAAGAACAACCAGTCAGTTTCAGACTAAAGTCGCCTGTAGCACGTCAAAGCCATCTGCCATCATTGCCGTTCACCCCCGCGTGTTCACTGCCTTCCGGTTCTTCATTGTTCCGGGACGGGAGCTATTTCAGTTTGTTTGCGCCCCCGCGCAATCGTTGTTCTGTTGGAGTTTTCAATGCGTCCCCCATTTCCCCTCATCACCCCGCGCCAGTCGCTTGGCTTCGGAGCCTTCGTGCTGTGTGCCGGTTTTACCGCACAGGTCCAGGCCAGCGGTTTTTTCGAAGACACCACTGCGAAGATCGAGTCGCGCACGGTGTACTTCAACCGCGATTTCCGTGATGGGCACACCACCAGTGATCAGGGCGCGTCCAAGCGCGAAGAGTCTGCGCAGGGTTTCATTCTCAATCTGCAATCGGGCTACACCGAAGGCACCGTCGGTTTCGGCATTGATGCCCTGGGCATGGCGGGCTTCCAGCTCGATTCCAGCCCCGACCGCAGCAACAGCGGCCTGCTGCCTTCCAGCGGCGATAACCCGCGTGGCTCGAAAGGTCAGTACGCGAAAATGGGCCTGACCGCCAAGGTGAAAGTTTCGGACACGGTGTTGAAATACGGCGCATTGCTGCCGGATCTGCCGTTGCTCAAGTACAACGACGGCCGTCTGCTGCCGACCATGTTCAACGGCGCGATGCTGACTTCAAAGGAAGTGAAGGACCTGACCTTCATGGCTGCACGTCTGGACAAGTACACCGCCCGGGACTCGACCGATTCCCAGGACATTCGCGTGCACTGCAAGAACAAGCGCTATGCCTGCAACACTACCGCCGATCATTTCGACATGTACGGCTTCGACTACAAGATCAACGATCGTCTGACGGCGCAGTATCACTACGCCGAACTGGAAGACATCTATCGCCAGCACTTCGTGGGTCTGTTGGCCAATCAGCCGCTGGGTGACGGCGTGCTGAAAGCCGATCTGCGTTTGCTGAAAAGCGCTGACAGCGGTGATGCGAAAGCGGGCTCCATCGACAACCGCGCCTTGAGCGGCATGCTGTCCTACGGCATCAGCGGTCACACCTTCAGTGCCGGCTGGCAGCGCATGAACGGCGACAATTCGATGCCGTATCTGGATGGCAGCAACCCGTACCTGGTGAACTACGTGCAGGTCAACGACTTCGCCGCCGCGCAGGAACGTTCCTGGCAGCTGCGTTACGACTATGACTTCAAGGCGATCGGCATCAATGGCCTGAGTTTCCTGACCCGTTACGTGAACGGTGACCATATCAAGGTGCCGGGCAGTGATCAGGAAGGCAAAGAGTGGGAGCGTGACAGCGAGTTGAAATACGTGATTCAGACCGGCACGTTCAAGGACGTCAGCCTGCGTTTGCGCAATGCGACGTACCGCACCAACTACGAGAAGTTTGCCCGGGATGTGGATGAGACCCGGTTGATTGTGAGTTACAACTTTTCGGTGTTGTAACCGTTAGAACTGCAGAGCCTGTTCAATTGCTTTCGCGAGCAGGCTCGCTCCCACGGGGATCTTCAGCGGACCCAGGATATGTGTCCGACGCAGATATCAATGTGGGAGCGAGCCTGCTCGCGAAGGCGTCTTTGCCGTCTTCGCTATAGCCAATGCCAGAACCGGCTCCAGAACCCGCGATTCAGATCATCCTTGCACGCTGCGTATTGCTGGCCGTACATGTCCGAGCGGTTCTGCACCTTGCGCGCCACCGGCGGCAGCCACGCTTTGCTGGCATAAGTCTTCTGGCGAAAACCGCCCCAGCCTTCGTGGTAGTTGAGGTACTGGTTGTAGGCGTCGTACTTGTACACGCCGTTGATCGAAGTGGTCTTGTCCATGTACCAGCCGACGAAGTCGATGGCGTCGTCGAAGTCTTCGCGATCGGCGCCGTGGCGGCCGGTGCTTTTCTGGTAGTCGGACCAGACTTCATCCTTGGCCTGCGCATAGCCCGACGCTGTCGTGACGCGGCCCCACGGGATCACCCACAGCAGGTATTTGCGCGGCGTCTTGGCGTCGTAGCGGTAGCCGGACTCCTGATACATGATCGCGAACGGCACCTGGATCGGTACGCCCCAGCGCTTTTGCGTGACTTGCGCCGCGTCGTACCAATCACTCTTTTCCCGAAAAATCTCGCAGAGGTTTTCCGGCGAACGCGGCGGCGATGTTCCGCAGCCGCTCAACAGTGTCGCCAGTACCAACAGTCCAACCGTGCGCCCCGAATTCAAAAGCCGTCATCCCGTCGTGCAAAAAAGGGCGCCAGTCTACGCGGTCAGGTCAACTGGTGGCGATAAGGCAAATCCGGACCTGTTTTGCTGCATGTAAGGGCGGCGGCCTGTACGGCAAACCTGAGCATGGCGTCGATTTGTTCGCGGCCGAGGTGCTGAACACCCTCCACCGAATCCAGCTCATGCTCGGTCAGCCAGGTGATCAACGCGGCCTGGAAAGTATCCCCCGCGCCGACGGTATCGGCGATCTTCACTGAAGAGGCCGGCACCGACCATGAACCGTGAGCACGGCTGAACACGGTCGCGCCTTCACCGCCACGGGTCAGGAAAACCACCTGACAGCGATGCTGCAGCCAGCCTTCGATGACGCGTTGCGGATCCTGCTCGGGATACAACAGGCTCAAGTCCTCGTCGCTGACCTTGATCAGATCCGCCAGTTGCACCAGCGTGGCGATCCGCTCGCGCCACAGGTCGATGTTCGGCTCGGGGTTGAGGCGCACGTTCGGGTCGAGGCTGATCAGGCGTTTGCCGCTTTCACGCTGAATCAGCGCGAGCAGGGTATCGGCCACCGGTTGCACCACCAGTGAGAAGGAACCGAAGTGCAGGCCGCGCACTTGCGGGCCCAGCGTCGGCAGATGTGCCTGACTCAACTGCCGGTCGGCGCAACCTTCGCCACGGAAGCTGTAATGGGGCGAGCCATTGGCGCCCACCGCGACCATCGCCAGGGTGGTCGGCGCGGCGAAATCCACCAGGTAATCCGGACGGACGCCTTCATCCTGCAGGACTTGATGCAAACGTCGACCGAGGTAGTCGGTGGACAACCCGGCGAACAGCGCCGAGTCCACACCCAAACGGCGCAAACCCACCGCCACGTTGAACGGCGAGCCACCGGCAATGGCCTTGAAATTGACTTTCGATGCCTGTCCGCCGGCATCGTCTTCGCTGAAGAAATCGAACAGCGCTTCGCCACACACCAGGTACATAGTTGTTTGCTCTTTATAAGGTTGCGACATGCAGTCGATAGCGTTCATAGGCCTGCTGGAAGGCCGCGACATTCGCGGCAACCGGCAGGGTTTCACTGTTCAGGTCGAGCTTCACGCAGCGCTCGCACAGGTCGGCCAGGGTGTCTTCGTGGCCGTTCGACCACGACTTGCACCACGCCGCCTGAATCGCCGCGCCGAGGGCGGCGGCTTCGCTCTGCTCGGTGCAGATCACTGGGGTGTTCATGATGTCGGCGACGATCTGCCGCCACACCGCACTTTTCGAGCCGCCGCCGATCAGGCAAATGCTGCGGCTTTGTAAACCATTCTGGCGCAGCAGATCCAGTCCATAACGCAGGCCGAAGGTGGTGCCCTCAACCGCAGCGCGGCACAGATTGGCCCGGGTCAGGTTATCGATCGTCAGGCCGTGCAGGCTGCCGGTGGCGTGGGGCAGGGGAGGCACGCGTTCGCCGTTGAGGAACGGCAGCATGCTCACGCCTTCAGCGCCAATCGGCGCTTGGGCCACCAAGGCGTTGAAGGTATCAAGGTCAAGATCGAACAGTTCGCGGATCGCCCCGGTGGCATTGGTCAGGTTCATGGTACAGATCAACGGCAGCCAGCCGCCGCTGGACGAGCAGAAGGTCGCGACCGAAGCGTCCGGGCTGACCTTCGGCGCTTCAGCGTAGGCGTACACCGTGCCGGAAGAGCCGAGGCTCATGGTGATCGCGCCCGGCTGAATATTGCCGGTGCCGATGGCGCCCATCATGTTGTCGCCGCCACCGCTGGACACCACCGCGTTCGGGTTGATGCCCAGCTGTTCGGCGATTGCGGGCAGGATCGTGCCGACTGCTTGATGGGCGTCGATCAGCTCTGGCAGCGCGGATTGCAGACGACCGCTGGCATCGATGTCGCGCAGCAGCTGCAAATCCCATTGGCGGGTGCGCACGTTGAAATAGCCGGTGCCGGATGCATCGCCGTATTCGCTGCACGCACGGCCGGTGAGCCAGAAATTAAGGTAGTCGTGGGGCAACAGAATCCGTGCGATTCGGGAAAACGCGTCTGGATGCTGTTCTTTGGTCCACAACAGTTTCGACACGGTGTAGCCCGGCGCGATGACCACGCCGAGGCGTTCCAGCGAACCGTTTTCGCCGCCCAAATGAGCCAGCAGACGGTCGTTTTCAGCCGTGGTTTCGGTGTCGCACCAGAGCTTGGCCGGGCGCAGGACCTGACCTTGATCGTCGAGCAGCACCAGCCCGTGTTGCTGGCCGGAAACACCGATGCCGAGAATCGCCTGACCGTCGACATTCGCCGCCAGCAAGGCGCGGCGGGTGGCGAGGGCGAAGGCTTCCAGCCACTGGTGGGTGTCTTGTTCGCGACGGCCGTTGGCGCCGCTGATCATCGTGTGGGCGGCGGCGCCCTGGCCAAGAACCTGACCGCTGACAGCGTCGAGGATGATGGCTTTGGTGCCTTGGGTGCCGCAGTCGATGCCGAGGAAGAGCTGTTGGTTGTGCATGGTGTGAACCTGTTGGTTTTTTGGCGACTTCTAAAGCCACCCCTCACCCCAACCCTCTCCCCAGAGGGGAGAGGGGGAAAGGGAGCAGATTGTGGAGCCTTTCAATTCCTGAGTTCGACTCAAAACGTTCAGGTCGATGTATCTCGAAAGAGAACCTCGGTCAGTTCCCTCTCCTTAAGGGGAAAGGGAGCAGATCTCGGTGCTTTTCAATTCCTGAGTTCGACTCCGGACTTTCAGGTCGATGTACCCCGGATAAACACCTCGGCCGGCTCCCTCTCCCTCTGGGAGAGGGCTGGGGTGAGGGGCTTTTCAGGTCAGAATACGCTCGAGAGTCCGCGTCACGCCTTCTTCGCGCAAGCTGTTCAGGCACCATTCGAACGCCGTCACAAACTCCTTCGAGCGCGGTATCACCGTACCGAAGATTTCTTCAACTCCCAACAACCGCTCAGTGATCAAAGCATCCTCCGCCACCAACGCCTGACAAAACGCCGCCCGAGGATCCGGAATCGAATAAGTGTCACCATTCTCATCCACGCCCTTCAAGTAAAGCGCCCAGGCCGCCACCACCAACGCTGCGCGTCTGGTTTCCCGCCCATCGGCAATCAACCGATTGATCGTCGGAATGGTGAACTTGGGAAACTTCGAAGAACCATCCGAACACACCCGTTCCAGCTGATCGGCAATCGCCTGATTGGAGAACCGTGCCACCAGCGTGTTCTTGTACTCGGTCAGGTCGATGCCCGGCACCGGCGCCAGTTGCGGGGTCACGTCCAGGTCCATGTAGGCACGCATGTAGCGCACGAACAGTGGGTCGTTCATGGTCTCGTGGACGAAGCGGTAACCCTTCAAAAAGCCCAGATACGTCAGCGCCAGATGGCTGCCGTTGAGCAGTTTGATCTTCATCTCTTCGTAAGGCGAAACATCGTCGGTGAACTGCACGCCGACCTTTTCCCAGGCCGGGCGGCCGTTGACGAACTTGTCTTCCAGTACCCATTGCACAAACGGCTCGCAGACCACCGGCCAGGCGTCGTCGACGGCGTGTTTGTCCGCCAGTTGCAGGCGATGCGCGGTGCTGGTCATTGGGGTGATACGGTCGACCATGGCGTTGGGGAAACTGACGTTGGCGTCAATCCACTCACGCAAGTCCGGATCCAGCAGCGCGGTAAACGCCAGCAGCGCCTTGCGGGTGACGGCGCCGTTGTGCGGCAGGTTATCGCAGGACATCACGGTAAACGCCGGAATACCCGCCGCCCGCCGCTTGGCCAGTGCCGCGCAGAGGAAGCCGAACACGGTTTTCGGCTGTTGCGGGTTCGTCAGGTCGTGCTGAATCTGCGGCAGGTGCGCCATGAACTCGCCGTTGCTGTCATCGATGCAATAACCGCCCTCGGTGATGGTCAGCGAAACGATGCGGATCTGCGGGTCGGCGAGTTTGTCGATCAGCACCTGGGCGCTGTCCTCGGCCAGCAGCATGTCGCGGATCGCACCGATGACGCGGACTTCGGTGTCGTCGCTGTCGCCGAGTTCGAACAGGGTGAACAGGTAATCCTGCTCCTTGAGGTCGTCCCGGGCGCGGCGGTCTTCGGCGCGCAGGCCGACGCCGCAGATCGCCCAGTCCAGTGCTTCGCCGGTGTTCATCAGCGCATCGGTGTAATACGCCTGATGCGCGCGATGGAAACCACCGACGCCAATGTGTGCAATGCCCTGGCGGGTGTCGCTGAGGCTGTAGGCCGGCAGTTTCACTTCGGCGGCGAGGCGGTTGAGGTTTTGCTTGTTCAGTTTCATCGGGTCAGTCTCGAAATCAGGCGGCTGCGCGCAACGGGCGGGTCAGCGCCACGCCGTCGGCATCGAACAGATGGCAATGGGCGGCATCCAGGTGCAGGTTCAGTTGTTCGCCGTAACGGCTCGCCAGGTCACCGCGTACGCGCATGGTCAGGGCTTCGCCGGCGTTGGTCTTGACGTGGCAGAAGGTGTCGCTGCCCAGCCGCTCGCTGACGTCGGCGGTGACTTGCAGGGTGCAGTCGCCCGGTTGCGCCAGTTCCAGATGTTCCGGACGAATGCCCAGGGTCACGGCGCTGCCGACGCTCAGATTCGACGCGTTGAACGGCAGGATGATGCGCGTGCCGGCGTCCAGCGAGACTTCGCAGCTTGCACCATCGAGCCGGGCGATCTTGCCCTTGAGGAAGCCCATTTTCGGCGTGCCGAGGAACCCGGCGACGAACAGGTTGGCGGGGTGGTGATACAGCTCCAGCGGCGAGCCGACCTGTTCGATCTTGCCGCCATTGAGCACCACGACCTTGTCGGCCATGGTCATGGCTTCGACCTGATCGTGGGTCACGTAGATCATGGTTGCTTTGAGGTCCTTGTGCAGGCGCAGCAGTTCCAGGCGCATTTGCACCCGCAGGGCGGCGTCGAGGTTGGACAGCGGCTCGTCGAACAGGAAGATTTTCGGGTTGCGCACGATCGCCCGGCCGATGGCCACGCGCTGACGCTGGCCGCCGGACAGTTGCTTCGGCTTGCGTTCCAGCATCGGGCCCAGTTCGAGAATGCGCGCCGCTTCGCCGACTTTCTTCTCGACTTCGGCTTTCGGTACGCCGGCCAGGTCGAGGGCGAACGACATGTTTTTCTTCACGGTCATGTGCGGGTACAGCGCGTAGGTCTGGAACACCATCGCCAGATCGCGCTTGGCCGGGCTGACTTCGGTGATGTCACGCCCGTCCAGCTCGATAGTGCCGCCGCTGACTTCTTCAAGGCCGGCGATCAGTCGCAGCAGGGTCGATTTGCCGCAGCCCGACGGACCGACGAATACCACAAATTCCTTGTCGCTCACCTCAAGGTCGATGCCCTTGATGATGGAAAAACCTTCGAAGCCTTTTTGCAGATTCTTGATTTTCAGGTTGGCCATGGTGGCGCTCCTTTTGCGAATTCTTATTTGACGGCGCCGAACGACAGACCGCGCACCAGTTGTTTCTGGCTGATCCAGCCGAAGATCAGAATCGGCGCGCAAGCAAGCGTCGAGACGGCCGACAACTTGGCCCAGAACAAGCCTTCGGGGCTCGAGTAGGAGGCGATCAACGCGGTCAGCGGCGCGGCTTTGGACGAGGTCAGGTTCAGCGACCAGAACGCCTCGTTCCAGCACAGGATCAGCGACAGCAGCACGGTCGACGCCAGGCCGCCCTTGGCGATCGGCAGCAGCACGCGGAGCATTTCCTGGGCGAGGGTGGCGCCGTCGAGGCGGGCGGCTTCGAGGATGTCT
This sequence comes from Pseudomonas sp. 58(2021), assembly GCF_017491585.1. Taxonomy (NCBI): domain Bacteria; kingdom Pseudomonadati; phylum Pseudomonadota; class Gammaproteobacteria; order Pseudomonadales; family Pseudomonadaceae; genus Pseudomonas; species Pseudomonas sp. 58(2021). The sequence continues at coordinate 232,591 of NZ_JAFGYZ010000003.1, read as the reverse complement.
TTGGGGATGTCCTTGAAGTAGGTGTAAACCATCCAGACCACGATCGGCAGGTTGATCAGCGTGTAGATCACGATCAGCGCGATGCGCGTGTCGAGCAGGCCGAAACTCTTGGCCAGCAGGTAGATCGGCATCAGCACGCCCACCGGGGGCAGCATTTTGGTGGAGAGCATCCACAGCAGCGTGCCTTTGGTGCGCTGGGTTTCGTAGAACGCCATCGAGTAGGCCGCCGGCACCGCAATCAGCAGGCACAGAGCCGTGGCGCTGAAGGAAATCACCACCGAGTTCCAGGCGAAACTGAAGTAGTCGCTGCGCTCATTGATGTGCAGGTAGTTCTCCAGTGTCGGCGTGAAGATGAACTGCGGCGGCGTGGCGAAGGCGTCGATTTCGGTCTTGAAACTGGTCAGCACCATCCAGAAGATCGGGAAGAAAATGATGATCGCGATGGCCCAGGCCAGCGTGCCGAGCAGCAGGCTTTGCAGCCGGCGGGATTGTTGAAGAGTCATGGCAGGCCTCAGGCTTTGTCAGTCAGGTTTTTGCCGATCATCCGCACCAGAATGATCGCGGCGATGTTGGCGATGACCACGGCGATCAGGCCGCCGGCCGAGGCCATGCCGACGTCGAACTGCACCAGCGCCTGGTTGTAGATCAGGTAGGCGAGGTTGGTCGAGGCGTAGCCGGGACCGCCGTTGGTGGTGGTGAAGATTTCGGCGAACACCGACAGCAGGAAGATGGTTTCAATCATCACGACTACGGCAATCGGCCGCGCCAGATGCGGCAGGGTCAGGTGCCAGAAGATCGCGATCGGGCCGGCACCGTCGAGGCGGGCGGCTTCTTTCTGTTCCTGGTCGAGGGACTGCATGGCGGTCATCAGGATCAGGATCGCGAAGGGCAGCCATTGCCACGAGACAATGATGATGATCGACAGCAGCGGGTAGTGGGCCAGCCAGTCCACCGGCTGCGCGCCGAACAGTTTCCAGATGTAGGCCAGGATCCCGGACACCGGATGGAAGATCAGGTTTTTCCAGATCAGCGCACCGACCGTGGGCATGATGAAGAACGGCGAAATCAGCATCACCCGCACGATGCCGCGGCCGAAGAATTCGCTGGCCTCCAGCAATGCGCTGATCAACACACCGAACACCACGCTGATCAGCAGCACGCTGCCCACCAGCAGCAAGGTGTTGGTGGCTCCGGGCAGGAACCCGGAATCGGTGAGAAAGTAGGTGAAGTTATCCAGCCCGACAAATTCGTTGATGCCCGGGTCGAGCAGGTTGTAGCGGATCATCGAGAAATAGACGGTCATGCCCAGCGGCACGATCATCCACAGCAGCAACAGGGCCACCGAAGGGCTGACCAGAAACCAGCCGGGATTGGCCACGCGGTTTTTGCGCCGGGGCTGCGACAGGTCGATGTGGGCTTTGGCAGTTGAAGTATTCATGGTGATCACAACCGTTTTAAAAGGCAGACTCGATCCACTGTGGGAGCGAGCCTGCTCGCGATGAGGGTGGTCCATCCGCCACATTTATTGAGACCGGATTACCGCTATCGCGAGCAGGCTCGCTCCCACATGGAAATGCGCAGGATTACTTCGGATAACCCGCGCGCTTCATCTCGCGTTCGGTGGTTTGTTGCGCGGCGGTCAGCGCCTGATCGACGGTGGTCTGGCCGATCAATGCGGCGGAGAACAGCTTGCCGACCTGGGTACCGACACCCTGGAATTCAGGAATGGTCACCAGTTGAATGCCGATGTAAGGCACCGGTTTGAGGGTCGGTTTGCTCGGGTCAGCGGCTTTCAGCGATTCCAGCGTGACCTTGGCAAACGGTGCGGCGCTCATATAGGCGTCGCTGTAGGTCGAGGCGCGAGTGCCCGGCGGTACGTTGGCGATGCCGTCGGTCTTGGCAACCAGTTCGCCGTATTCCTTGGACGTGGCCCAGGCGCTGAATGCTTTGGCAGCATCTTTGGCCTTGGAGCTGGTCGGAATCGCCAGCGCCCACGAATACAGCCACGCCGAGCCTTTGTCGGTGACCTGATGCGGCGCAAAGGTGAAGCCGACATGATCGGCGACCTTGCTCTGGGTCTTGTCGGTGACGAACGAGCCGGCGACGCTGGCATCGACCCAGATTGCGCATTTGCCGCTGTTGAACAGCGCCAGGTTTTCGTTGAAGCCGTTGCTGGAGGCTCCCGGCGGGCCGGATTTCTTCATGGTGTCGACGTAGAAATTCAGCGCGTTCTTCCATTCCGGGCCATTGAATTCCGGTTTCCACTGCTCATCGAACCAGCGCGCGCCGTAGGCGTTGGCCACGGTGGTGATCAGCGCCATGTTCTCGCCCCAACCGGCCTTGCCGCGCAGGCAGATGCCGTACTGTTCCTTGTCCTTGTGGGTGAGTTTTTCGGCGAAGCCGGCGATCTGTTCCCAGGTCGGACGCTCCGGCATGGTCAGGCCTGCATCCTTGAACAGGTCGGTGCGGAAATAGGTGATGGAGCTTTCGGCGTAGAACGGCAGCGCGTACAGCGAACCCTTGACCGACAGCCCTTCACGCACCGACGGGAACACATCGTCGAGGGCATAACTGGCCGGCAGATCCTTCATTGGCTCCAGCCAGCCCTTGGCGCCCCAGAGTGCGGCTTCGTACATGCCGATGGTCAGCACGTCGAACTGGCCACCCTGGGTGGCGATGTCGGTGGTCAGCCGTTGACGCAGGACGTTTTCTTCCAGTACCACCCAGTTCAGCTTGATGTCCGGATGCTCGGTCTCGAAGGTTTTCGAGAGCTTTTGCATGCGGATCATGTCGCTGTTGTTGACGGTGGCGATGGTCAGGGTCTGGGCGCCAAGGCTGACGCTGCTGAGGGTCATGCAGGTGAGGGCAAGCAGAGCTTTTGCAGTGGGTTGCATCGTGCACTCCTTTTCTGCACCCGGCGGGAGCAGAAGGACAGTTATTGTTTTTGTGTTCTTCCGGCGGGGGAAGAATGTGCACTGATTACAGCCTTCTAACGCAGGGCTGACAAATCATCCCTAGCACTTGAATCGATACTTTTTTGCACTCTGGATTGGCGCGATAAGCGGAGGTAAGGGCGTTTCAGAAGGGCGACAGCCATGAATCCGTACAGGTTTTCGGCGATCAGCCGTGGTTTTGCTCGGTCAGGCGTTGCACCACCAGCCGCCGATAATGCGAAGGCGTCATGCCTTTGAGCTGCTGAAAGCGCCGGTTGAAATTGGAAATATTGTTGAAGCCCGACTCGAAACACACCTCGGTCACCGGTTTGTCGCCATCCGCCAGCAGTTCACAGGATTTACTGATGCGCAGGCGATTGACGAATTCGATGAAATTGCGCCCGGTGGCCTGCTTGAACACGCGGCTGAAATAGGTGGGTTTCATGCCCAGGTGCTCGGCGACTTCCTCCAGCGGCAGTTCGCGAGCGTAGTGGGCGAAGATGTAATCGACTGCGCGGTTGGTGCGGTCGATGTTGTGCTCATCGGCCAGTTGCGGGGTGGTTGCGCCGGACAGCAGTTGGTAGTCGTCGCAGGCAGCGAGCAACTCCATCAGGATGAAAAAGTGCCCGAGACGGGTGATGCCGTTGGAATCGGCGATGCGTTGCATCAGGGTCATGGCTTGGCTAATCGTCTGCGGTGAGCGGAACTCGATGCCGTACTGCGCACGCTCAAGCAGTGGTGCCAGGGTCTTGAGTTCAGCGAACACCTGATGACCGCTTTCGAACAACTCATCGGTGAAGTTGACCAGCATGTCGCGTTTCTCGACGACTTCGTCTTCGGCCACCTGGCTGATCCAGTTGTGCGGCAGATTGGGGCCGGTCAGGAACAGCGTCTGCGGGTAGAAATTGCCGATGTAGTCGCCGATGAACACTTTGCCGGAACTGGCGACGATCAGGTGCAGCTCGTACTCCTTGTGAAAATGCCAGCGCACCAGCGGGCAGGGGAAACCGTGCTGGCGATAGATGATGGACAACCCGTTGTGGTCATCCATCAGCTCGTAGGAGGGGTCGGTCACGCGGGCGGTTCGGGTCATGGCAAGGCGCTTTTCCTGTTATCGCCCGGCGATCATGCCTCTTTGCGCGTGGGTTACGCCAGTTTTCAGTGCCGCTCAAAGCGCGCGCTGTCGGGCCTTCATCAAGCTGGCAATTCGGCAGAACTCCACCAGGTCCGACTCTTCCATGAAGTCGACGTTGATGATGTTGCACTTCAGTGCCCAGTCGCTTTTATCCAGATCGAACCACTCGTTCAATTCGTCATGAATGTCGACCGGGCCACCAAACGCGGTGTAACTGGTGGCGGACAGCGACCAGAGACGTCTGTTGTCTGTCGAGTTTTGCAGGACGCTGCCAATGTACTGCCTCAAATCATCGGGACTGGTAATGTTGTTTCCCGACCATCGGTGATTGATGAAAGTGTGGAATATTTTGTAGTCCAGTTGCCAATGTGACGTGGCAGCCGCGAACACACGTTGTTGCGCACTGACTTGCTTGAGTTCACGCAGGCTCAGGTAGAAGTTGTTGCGCGGGACAAGACGATGGCCCAGATAATGGATCATGATCTTATTGAAGTCGTCGTAATCGAAGTCGGCGCCGTCCAGACTGTGAAAGTCCAGAATAATGAACTCATCCGGGTTGTTGTCCAGGAACTTATTGACGTCGGCGATCAGGTTCGCCAGGGTTCGAGAGTTTTGGAAGCCGTTATGGTGGGCGACGAATTTTTCCGGACCTTTGCCGCCGCCGTTATGGGTCAGACGAATATCCAGCGCCCTGGAACCGTGATTGAGCTGGGCAAGAAAGGAGTCATGCTGGCAGACGAGCCAGTGGCGCGGAGGGCCGAAGAACGGATACGAGGCGCGCCAGTCACTGCCGGCATTGTGGGTGCCGGGCAATGTCAGTTCGAATATCGACAGTGTATCAATGGCGGGTGTCGAGCCCATCCAGTTATTAGTGCTCATCAGTGCATCCTGCATAAGTTTTTATAAAGTACGGCCCGATAAAACAGTCAAGGCCGTACGTGCAGGATGTTTATAATGCCTAACTTGTTAGTTGGCCATGCAGGGAGTGATGCAAGTTGTTGGGTATTGTTTGTATAGTTGTCCAGCCAAGTTATCTGTTCTGGTTCTTGGCTTCAATCCACTGAGCCATATATTGGGTGCTCTTGTGTGAATGGTGGCGCAACATGCTGCCGGTGAAGTTGTTCCTTCTGAGTTGCGACAGATTTTCGCGGCAATACTTAATTTTCTCGATAAGTGCGGGCCCGTGAACCGTTTGCAGGTATCGGTCGACCAGCAGGGCTTGCCCCTGCGCCTGTGCGGTTTGCCAGAGGTCCCGGTCGTTATACAGCCGGACCGCCGCTTCGGCGAATGTTTGGGCCGTGCCGGTGACAGCGCCCGGCCAGGGATGATCCGCCTGCATCCCTTCGGCTCCGACCGGCGTGGTGACACTCGGGGTTGCGCAGAGCATTGCATCGACCAGTTTGCCCTTGATGCCTGCGCCGAAACGCAGCGGTGCCAGGCAAACCCGGGCATCGGACATGACCTGCAATGCATCCTCTGCCCAATTCATGATGTGGAAACCCTCGGCCGCATTGTGCAGGGCTGTCGCCTTCGGCGGCGTATACGCACCGTAGATATGCAATTGCGCTTTCGGAAGTTGCTTGCGAATCAGCGGCCAGACTGTCGATTTCAGCCACAGGACGGCATCCCAGTTCGGAGCGTGGCGGAAATTGCCGATGCTGAGGAAGTGCGCGCGATCCTCAAAGGGTTTCGCTGGCGTGCTCGGCGGCTCGACCATCAAGGGGCACCAATGCATCAGCTGGGGCGGCAATTTGAACTGCTGCACCAGCAACTCAATTTCCACTTGTGAAATCATCAGGTTCAGATCACAACGATACAGCGCGGCGATCTCGCGCCTGGCCAGATCCGTCTCGGCCATCAGTTCAAATTCTTCGGCGAGCGCGGGGGCGAACAATTGTTGGAAATCGTTGGTGTCATCGCTGAGTTTCAACCGATCTTTCAATCGCTGGTGTCGGGCATGTCGCAGGCTTTGCAGGTCTGAAGTCTCCAGAACACGCAGGGCGTCGGGACAGTGTTTTTCCACGCGCCAGCCGAACTGTTCTTCGATCATGAACTGGTCAAACAGCACGATATCCGGTGCCAATTCGCTGATGAAAACGTCGAAACTGCTGTTGTTCAGCTCAATCGGGACTTCGCGGATGCCCAGCGCGCTGAGGTCGGCGCGATGTTCACCGGTGCCGGCCGGGCTGGCAAAGGTGATTTGCCAGCCTTGCTGCAGGAACGTTTCGAGAATCTGCATCACATGCCCGCTCGCAGCGGAGGAACGGGGTTCCGGCCAGACGTAACCAATGACGAGGACTTTGGTTGCGGGCTGACTCATGAGAAACGATTCCTGGGACGAAGAGACGAAAAAAATGCGCGCGAATTAAAACACAATGCGCGCGCTCGCCGATCCGCTTTTTCTCAGTTCGAGGCCTTGGCCAGGTTGACCCGCAATGAACCCTTGATGAAACCGAGATCGGAAGTGTTTTTCACACCCTTGTTGATCTTCGCGAGATTGATCAGGAAGGCTTCTCGGTGAGTGCTTGCCTGATCGAGCATGGAAACTGCCAATGAATAGGAGTCGGCATTAAAGAGTGCGGGGTGTTTTCGAACCACTTCGGGCAACGTACTGGAAATGGAATCGAATGCTTCGAGCCCTTGTGCGTATGCGCTCTTATGCTGCAGGTTGGAAAGATTCCTGGGGTGCAGCGCCTTCGTATCGGTGGCACTTCCTAGCTGGAGCAAACCGGCCACGTCAAACTCGGCGGGGCCGGTGGCCCTCTCTTTCACTATTCCGTAGTAAAGATCCAGGGTGTCGGGGGCGCCGTGCGCCAGTTCGTGAATCACGATATCGGCCACACGGCTGTCGTCATATTTCGACATGCGGTAATAGTCATCCAGTCCTTCGGGGAAGATATCCAGAAACGTCGGGACTGGCTTCTGTCGATGCGTACCCGCCTGTACACGGGCCTGCCAGCGTTTGTACGCTGCCGGTCGCAGTGCTGCATAGGCATCTGAACCCTTTCTGAAGGACATGTTGGCGACGGTGACCGAATCCAGATCCTGACGCATCGATTTGAGATTCATCGCCACATGTTGCAGGACATCATCGGTATCGCTACCGAATATATGTTTAATCACCCAGCGCGTGTCGTCGTTTGGTGTCTGCGCCAACAGACTCAATGCGTTATCGATTTTGCGCTTCGCAAAAGGCATTGCCCTCTTCACGATTGCCCGAGAATAGTCAAAAGGTTTGGCAAGGCCGAAGAACCGGCGAAGCGGCGCCAGAGGCGACACCTTCAGGTTTCTCAGCTTCGGCCCCCAAGCGCCACCGACTCTCAGGTTCAGCGCATACCAGTCGTTGTTGCGCTGGAGTGCCAGCAGGTTGATCGTATCCTCCACGTTATCCGCCGCTTTCCAGGTGCCTTGAAACAAGTCGTTTTTTTGCGCGGCCCTGACCAGGTCGTAGGACTGCGCGCTCCCCGTCAGTTTACGCAGTTGGCCCGTGGCGGTTTCCACCACGTTGAGCCCGTGTTTGCTCAAAAGCAGAACGCCTCGTTTGGCCAGGCGCCCGCCTTGTAAAGCCAGCGTCGGTAAGCCATCCAGGGGATTCAGGAACGATACCGAGAGGTGGGCAGCCGCTTTGGCGATGCTCAGAGCCTTGGCGGTTGTCGAGGTTGTCTTGCCCGCGATGCCGACAATCGTGGCGCCAAAGCCGACCACCAGCCCCAGCAACGCCAGGCCGTCAAGAATGCAACCACCGATGCCTTCGGATACCCGGGGCGCATCGCCTGAGCGGATGTCTTCAATACATTTTTTGAACGGCACGATCACATTGATCACAGCTTCATTGATCTGAGCGTTTTTAGCGCGAATCCTTTGCAGTTCGGTCTGTTGATACAGCGATGAGTACAGTTCGTCGCGCGTCGCGACCGGGTGATTGCCCAGAACGCCTTCGGCCAGGGCGTCCAAGGCACGGGAAAAAAACAGTGGGACTGGCTGGACTTCATCTGAGGCAAGGACGAAGTTCCAGAGTTTTTCTACGACCACTTCGGACCAGACTCCCTGTTTCGGCGCGTCGCCCTTCAGGTAGGCATTAAAGTCGATCGGCCATCGTTGTGCAGGGTTCTTGGGCTGGAAGTCCGTGTCCTGGCCGTCATACCCCAGCGAAGGCTCTTCGAACAGTGTACCCCTGGACCGTAACAGGGCGGCCAGCTCCGGGCGTTCACGACACAACCCTCTGAGGGTAAACAGCTCATAACAGCGAAACGCCTTTTCGTGCTGGCATCCGATAATCAGGCCGTAGCGCCCCTTGGCCGCTTCACGATGTCGCTGAGTTTCTTCAAATGGGTTGAGCGGATTTACCGATTCCCTGACGGTATATAACGTAATAAAACCATTGGCGATCATTGTCCTGTCACGTTCGGGCAAGTTGGACACTGCCATTTTGAGAATGGAGGCCTGACTTTTCTTTAGCGTCAGATGGTATTGCTCGAATGATTTTTCAAATAAGGCGTCGATCGGTTTCAGTTCACCGAGTCGGGCAAAGGCATTCCGTGGCGGGTTGAAGTATCTGGCGCTGTCAAACTTGTCGGTCAGTTTGCCGTTGACCACCAGATCACCCGACATGTAAAGGTCTAGAATCGAGAGACGCAGCCTCCCTACAGCAGAAGTGTCTTTCACACTCCATTCGCTGGAGGGAACAATAAGCGCCAGCCATTCCAGCGCACTGCGCTCGTCAAGCGCAACATCGAAGTTGGCCTTGAATGCCGGTTGCTCCAAGTAACTGCCATCTGGCAAGACGCGTTTGAGCTCTTGAAGCGCGAGTTGCCGTCGATCAGGCGGAACTATCGCAATACCGGTTTCGACTTCGTTCAACGCTTGCGCATATTGGCTGAAACGGTTGGCGGCGGTTGTAAAGGCGTTTACGTCATCATCTTCGGTAGTACCGGGCAATATGCCGTTGAGCATTGCCCATTGGATGATGGGCGTAATGGTCGCCAACTCATGCAGCGTGCGTTGGGCAGCACTGACAGGAATCAGTTCGGAAAACGCCTTGATCCGGTCATAGGTCATCAGGCGCGATGCGCCTGGCGCCGTGAGTTCGACCAGCGCAACGGCCTGGGACACGATCACCCAGCCGGGTTTACCGATCGTCAGTTCGGCGGGAGCCTGCTGCACAAGCAACTGTGGCGCAGCGCAGGCCAGCAGAAGGTGTGCGGCCAATGGTGCGTAGAGCGGATCCAGTTGCAGTTCGCGAGTGAGTTGCCATTCCAACGCTTCAACCACCTGCGGTGCAGTTTTCGAGACATTGTCCGGGTGATACAGCTGAAAACCGGCAATGACTTTTGCGTGTCGCTCGACCTCGAGTCCGAGATCCAGAATCAGCGCTGTTGCAACCATGCATTTGATCTGTCGCAAAGCCGCTTCATGGTTGCCTTGGTCCAGATGCCAGCCGAGCCGGTCATGCAGAAGGATTCCCAACGCCCAGGCATTCGGTGTCTGCAGCAACTGGTCCAGATGAATGCCGGCACGTTCGCGACTCGACGCAACCGCAAGTGCCTTGAAATCCGGGGTAGCGATATGTTGCAGGAGGCTGACTCGACCCTTTGTCGTGTCCTTGGCGATCTGTTTGATCGTTTGACGCTCGGTCGCTGAAAGATGGAAGGGCGACTCAACCGGCGCCAACAGCAATTCGTGATAATCCCCCGTTACCGGACTGGTCGGCAGTTGGAATTCGAGCCAGGCAATCAGACTGCGTGTTTCGGCGACGGTTGTCGGGAGGGTGTATTGATGGAAGTTAAGCCATTGCTCAAGGCCGAAGACCTCGGTGGAAAATACGTAACCACCGGTGCGTACTGCACACTCTCCGACCATGAGGATTTCATCTTGCAGATCTGCACTGATGACATTGTCACCCGTCAAGTCGATCCAGGTGCCACCCGCCGAGACGCTGAGTCGAGCCTGTTCATTGATGCAGACAATGGTGTCGCCGGGCAGTGCATGTTTTTCGGCGAGAAAAAGAAAGTCCTCGGTCTCCAGCATCTTCGCAAGAGCGACGCGGGCAAATTCCTGGGCGTTATCAAAAGCGCTATTCGATGTTCGGGGCACCGTAATGAAGTGCAGATCAATGATTTCGGCACTTGCGCGGTCCCCGATCAGATCGGAAAGCGCCAATACGATATTGGACTTCTCTGCGAGATCAAGTTTTTGGCGTTCGACAATATAACCAGAATCCAATGCCGGACTGTCGGCGCTCAGCAGATTTCCGTCCTGTGAAAGTTGCATTAACAAGTTATCCTTTAATTGTTTATTGGTAGTGACCTCGCTGTTTGTGCAAATGTTGGGGATGCAACAAATCTTCAACTACGGGGCGGCGTCAGAGTAAATGCGCGCTTTAGTTGGTGGATAGCTGCAGTTGGTTTCAAAGTTGGTCAGGGCAGGTTGCAAGTCTGCCCGAAGAGGGTGCCTGGAGTGCAAGTTCCCGGTTCAGCGTTCAGGATTGCCCAAGAACCGCTTTCACCTTGTCGCGCAATTGATCAATGGAAAACGGCTTGCCAATCACGTGCATGTCTGCCGGTACTTCAATAGTCTCGGCATAACCGCTGGCAAACAGAATCGGCAGTGCGGGGCGAATGTTGCGGGCTTCGGTGGCCAGTTGACGGCCATCCATATTCGGCAGGCCGACGTCGGTCATCATCAGGTCGATGTGCTGATTCACATCCTCGAGAATTGCCAGCGCCTGTTCGCTGCCATCCGCCTCCAGAACCTTGAATTCCAATTCCTCCAGCACGTCGACGATCAGCATGCGCACGATGGCGTCGTCTTCTACTACAAGGATGGTGGACACAGGGCTGGACATAATGGCGGCTCTCAAAAAATGGGGGGCAGGAGCGCCGGTCGATCAAAAATGCCGGGCTCTTGCATGAGTAAGTGGCGCATGGCCACAAGTTCCCGAATGAATACAAAAAAAGAGTAGGCGCAAACGGTTGGGCAAGGATAACCGCTGGCTTGGGATTCGGCGCAGGCAAATGTGGGAAAACGGTGCTATCTCTGTGAGAAAAATGGATCCATGCCGCCGTTTTGGGGCAAACTCCCTGTTTTTCAACAGTTCGACAAGGCTGCCACATGTCCTCTCCGTCTTCGGTTGATGAGCAACGGTTTCGCAAACTCCTGACCCGCAACGTCAGTTTGCCGTTGGGCGTCGGCGTCGTCAGTGCCGTGTTCTTTGTTTCACTGATTACTTATCTGTTGTCGGTGATCCAGTGGGTGGAGCACACCGACCGGGTGATCAATAACGCCAACGAAGCAGTAAAACTCACCGTGGACCTGGAAACGGGAATGCGTGGCTATCTGCTCAGCGGCGACGAGCATTTTCTCGATCCGTACGAAACGGCGAAGCCGCGCATCGCCGTGGCACTCAATACCTTGCTTGAACTGACTGCGGACAACCCGGCTCAAACCGACCGCCTGCGTCGTCTTCAGGCGCTGCAAACCGAGTGGGCGACGTATGCGCAATCGATGATCGATCTGCAACGCTCCAGCGGTGATTACAAGTCGGCAGTCAAAACGGGGAAGGGCAAGCGCCTGACCGACGAAATACGTAAACAGTTCGAAGATGTGATTGAAACCGAACAGTTGTTGCGGGCTTCACGTAACGAGGACGTGCGCCGCACCACGATCTGGAGCATCAGCCTTTACTTGCTGTTTGTGGCCGGCATCAGTGGCCTGCTGGCCTACGTCGGCCGGCGCGATCTGCTCAACCTGTCACAAAGCTACGGCGCGACCCTGGCGGCGCAAGAGGCCAGCGCCAAACGCCTGGAACAGCAAGCCTGGTTGCGCAACGGCCAGACTCAGCTTGCCGAGCAAGTGCTGGGGCAACTGACGGTCAATCTGCTGGGACGTAACATTCTGCAGTTCTGTGCCCAGTACCTCGGCACCGCAGTGGCCGCGCTGTATGTGCGCGAAGAACATGGCGGCCTCAAACGCGTGGCAACTTACGGTTTTTCTCGCGAACAGGAACAACAGGATCAATTGATCTCCAGCAATGAAGGTCTTGTCGGGCAGGTTGCCCAGCAGGCTCGGCTGATTCGTCTCGACTCGGTACCGTCCGACTACTTCAAGGTCAGTTCCGGTCTGGGTGAAGGTCTGCCGCACAGTGTGCTGGTGGTGCCGACCAGTGATGACGAACGGGTCAACGGCGTGATCGAACTGGGTTTCCTGCGTCCACTCACCGACCGTGATGTGGCGCTGCTGGAACTGATCGCCGGCAACATCGGCACGTCCATCGAAGCGGCGCGTTATCGCCAGCGTCTGCAGGAAGTGTTGGCCGAAACCCAGCAACTCAATGAAGAGTTGCAGGTGCAGCAGGAAGAGCTGAAAACCGCCAATGAAGAGCTGGAAGAACAGTCGCGGATTCTCAAGGAGTCCCAGGCGCATCTGGAAACCCAGCAAGTCGAGCTGGAACAGACCAACGAGCAACTGGCCGAACAGGCCCTGACCCTGGCCGAGCAGCGCGACGCCATGGATCAGAAGAACACCGAACTCAATCAGGCCCAGGTACAACTCGAAGAACGCGCCGAAGAATTGCAGCGCTCGAGCAAGTACAAGTCCGAGTTCCTGGCCAACATGTCTCACGAACTGCGCACGCCGCTGAACAGTTCGCTGATCCTGGCCAAGCTGCTGGCGGAAAACCCGCAGGACAACCTCACCGCTGAACAGGTCAAGTTCGCCGAGTCGATCTATTCTGCCGGCAACGACCTGCTCAACCTGATCAACGACATTCTCGACATTTCCAAGGTGGAGGCCGGCAAACTCGAAGTCTTGCCGGAGAACACCAGCGTGGCGCGCCTGGCCGACGGGTTGCGCAGCGTGTTCGAACCGCTGGCGGCGGACAAGAAACTGACGTTCACCGTGGAGTTGCAGCCCGATGCGCCGATCACCTTGTTCACCGACCGCCAGCGTCTGGAACAGGTGATCAAGAACCTGCTGTCCAACGCGGTGAAATTCACCGAGCAGGGCACCGTCAGCCTGACCATCGCCGGCCAGCCGGACGATCGCATCGCCTTCATCGTGCGCGACTCGGGGATCGGGATCGCGGCGGATCAGCAGGAAAGCATTTTCGAAGCCTTCCGCCAGGCCGACGGCACCACCAACCGCAAATACGGCGGCACTGGCCTGGGCCTGTCGATTTCCCGGGATCTGGCGACACTGCTGGGCGGTTCGATCAGCGTCAGCAGCGCACCGGGGCAGGGCAGTGCTTTCACCCTGGTGTTGCCGCAGCAATACCGCGAGCCGGGTGACATGCCGGTTGTGCCATTGACTTTAAGTCCGCCGGTCCCTGCTCCGGTCATCGCGCCGGTCGCAGCGGTTTCGCCTTTGGCGACCATCGACATCCCGCGCTTCAACGATGACCGCAACAAGGCGCCGTTCAATACCCGTTGCATTCTGGTGGTGGAAGATGAGCCGAATTTCGCCCACATCCTCTACGATCTGGCCCACGAACTGGGCTATCAGTGCCTGGTCGCCCACGGCGCCGATGAAGGCTATGACCTTGCGAGAGAGTTTGTGCCGGACGCGATCCTGCTGGACATGCGCCTGCCGGATCATTCGGGTCTGACCGTCCTGCAACGCCTGAAAGAACACGCCGAAACCCGACACATCCCGGTGCACGTCATCTCCGTGGAAGACCGCGTCGAAGCGGCGATGCACATGGGCGCCATTGGTTACGCGGTCAAGCCGACCACCCGCGAAGAACTCAAGGACGTGTTCGCCCGTCTCGAGGCCAAACTGACCCAGAAGGTCAAACGCGTGCTGTTGGTCGAGGACGACGATCTGCAACGGGAAAGTATCGCGCGGCTGATCGGCGACGACGACATCGAAATCACTGCCGTCGGCCTGGCGCAAGACGCGCTGGAGCTGCTGCGCACGACGATCTTCGATTGCATGGTCATCGACCTGAAGCTGCCGGACATGCTCGGCAACGACCTGCTCAAACGCATGTCCACCGAGGACATCTGTTCGTTCCCGCCGGTGATCGTATACACCGGACGTAATCTGACCCGCGATGAAGAGGCGGAGCTGCGCAAGTATTCGCGCTCGATCATCATCAAGGGCGCTCGCTCGCCGGAACGTTTGCTGGATGAGGTCACACTCTTTCTGCACAAAGTCGAATCGCAGTTGTCCCATGAACGGCAGAAGATGCTCAAGACCGCTCGCAGCCGCGACAAGGTCTTCGAGGGACGCAAAGTGCTGCTGGTGGACGACGATGTGCGCAACATCTTCGCCCTGACCAGCGCCCTGGAAACCAAAGGTGCAGTCGTGGTGATCGGCCGAAACGGTCGTGAAGCGATTGAAAAACTGAATGAAGTCGAGGACATCGACCTGGTGCTGATGGACGTTATGATGCCGGAAATGGATGGTTTTGAAGCCACCATGGAAATCCGCAAGGATCCGCGCTGGCGCAAGCTGCCGATCATCGCGGTGACGGCCAAGGCCATGAAGGACGATCAGGAGCGCTGCCTGCAGGCGGGCGCCAATGATTACCTGGCCAAGCCCATTGACCTGGATCGCCTGTTCTCGCTGATTCGCGTGTGGTTACCGAAGATGGAACGCATTTAGTGGAACGTAGTAATTCCGTTGAACGGAACAGTGAAATCGAACTGCGGTTGCTGATCGAGGCGATTTATCTCAAGTACAGCTACGACTTTCGCGATTACTCCGGCGCTTCGATCAAGCGCCGGGTGCAACATGCGCTGAGCCAGTTCGAATGCGCGACCATCTCGGCCTTGCAGGAGAAAGTCCTGCACGACCCGACGGCGTTCATGCAGTTGCTGCAATTGCTGACGATTCCGGTCAGCGAGATGTTCCGCGATCCGTCGCACTTCCTGGCGATCCGCCAGGAAGTGGTGCCGCTGCTCAAGACCTATCCGTCGATCAAGATCTGGATCGCCGGTTGCAGCACTGGCGAGGAGGTCTACTCGATGGCGATCCTGCTGCGCGAAGAGGGCCTGCTGGACCGCACGATCATCTACGCCACCGACATCAACCCGCGCTCGCTGGACAAAGCCAAGCAGGGGATCTTTTCGATGGAAAACGTGCGCGCCTACACCGCCAACTATCAGCAGGCCGGTGGTCAGCGCTCGTTCGCCGACTACTACACTGCTGCCTATGGCTACGCCATTTTCGACAAGAGCCTGTGCGAGAACGTGACCTTCGCCGATCACAGCCTGGCGACCGATAGTGTATTCTCCGAAACTCAGTTAATTTCATGTCGTAACGTGTTGATTTACTTCAATAAAAAACTTCAGGATCGAGCGTTCGGGTTATTTCATGAATCGTTGTGCCATCGTGGATTTCTGGTGCTGGGCAGCAAGGAAACCCTGGATTTTTCCGGCTATTCCAACCAGTTCGAACCGCTGGTGAAACAAGAACGGATCTACCGCAAATCATGAACAGTGCAGCGGACTTGCCTCGGATCGAGGCGATTGTGGTCGGGGCTTCCGCAGGTGGCGTCGAGGCCCTGCTGAGCATGCTTGGCTCGCTGCGCGCCGGGTTCGGGCTGCCGATCATCATCGTCCTGCATTTGCCGGAAGAGCGTCGCAGCCAGCTCGCCGAGGTCTTCGCCCGACGGCTGGCGCTGCCGGTCGCGGAAGCCATCGATAAACAGGACATCACCCCCGGCACCGTGTACTTCGCGACGCCGGGTTATCACCTGTCGGTGGAGCAGGATTTCAGTCTGTCGCTGAGCCTTGAAGACCGTTTGCATCATTCACGGCCTTCGATCGACTTCCTGTTCGAGTCCGCTGCCGACGCTTACGGGCCGTCGCTGGCCGCCGTGTTGCTGACCGGCGCCAACCACGATGGCGCGCGGGGACTGGCGCAAGTCAAACGCCTGGGCGGGCTGACCATCGTGCAGGACCCCGACGAGGCGCAGGTCGCCACCATGCCTCGTGCGGCGCTGAAGACGCATCAACCGGACTACATCCTTCCCATACACGGCATCGGCCGTCTGCTTGTCGAGCTGGAACGAATCGCATGCTGAGTAATATCCAGGCAAAACTGCTGATCGTCGACGATCTGCCCGAGAACCTTCTGGCCCTCGAAGCGCTGATCAAACGCGAAGACCGCACCGTCTACAAGGCGCTGTCGGCGGACGAAGCGCTGTCGCTGCTGCTGCAACACGAATTCGCCATGGCCATTCTCGACGTGCAGATGCCCGGCATGAACGGCTTCGAGCTGGCCGAGCTGATGCGCGGCACCGAGAAGACCAAGAATATCCCGATCATTTTCGTCAGCGCCGCCGGCCGTGAACTCAACTACGCGTTCAAGGGTTATGAAAGCGGCGCGGTGGACTTCCTGCACAAGCCGCTGGATATCCACGCGGTGAAGAGCAAGGTCAACGTCTTCGTCGACCTGTACCGCCAGAGCAAGGCGATGAAACAACAGGTCGAAGCCCTGGAGCAGAGCCGTCGCGAGCAGGAAGCACTGTTACAGCAACTGCAAAGCACTCAGGGCGAACTGGAGCAGGCGGTGCGCATGCGCGACGATTTCATGTCGATCGTCGCCCACGAAGTGCGCACACCGCTCAACGGCCTTATCCTCGAAACCCAACTGCGCAAGATGCACCTGGCCCGGGACAATGCCGCCGCGTTTACCCTCGACAAGATGCACGCCATGGTCGACCGCGACGAGCGTCAGATCAAAAGCCTGATCCGGCTGATCGAGGACATGCTCGACGTCTCGCGGATCCGCACCGGCAAGCTGTCGATCCGACCGAGCCGCTTCGATCTCGCGCAACTGGTGGGCAATCTGCTGCAAAACTTTGCCCAGCAGATCGAAGCCGCCGAGACTGAGGTCAGTTTTACCGCTACCGAGCCGGTGGAAGGGCAGTGGGACGAGTTCCGAATCGAGCAGGTCGTGTCGAACCTGCTGACCAATGCATTGCGTTACGGCGGTAAAAGCCCGATCCAGGTACGGGTCTATCGCGAAGGCTATGAGGCCCGGGTCGAAGTTCAGGACCAGGGCATCGGCATCAGTGAAGAGAACCAGAAACGCATTTTTCAGCAGTTCGAACGGGTTTCCGCCAAGACGGTGGTGGCCGGACTCGGGCTGGGTCTGTTCATTTCCGAGCAGATCGTCGCCGCCCATGGCGGCTCCATCGTCGTCGAAAGCAAGATCAACGAGGGCGCCCTGTTTCGCGTTTGTCTGCCGCTCCAGGAAAACGGCAAAACAAACGCAACCTCTGAGTGACCACACGGTCGTATCAGCAGCTATTGACCGAACAAAGGCTTCCCATGAGCGTAGATGCACAAGATGTAGTACTCGTCGTCGAGGACGAACCGGTGATCCTGATGGTGCTGACGGACTATCTGTCGGGGCAGGGCTATCGCGTATTGCAGGCCGAAAACGGCGAGCAGGCGTTCGAGATTCTGGCGAGCAAGCCGCATCTGGACATGTTGATTACTGATTTTCGCCTGCCTGGAGGAATTTCCGGCGTGCAGATCGCCGAGCCCGCCGTCAAGTTGCGCCCTGATCTGAAAGTGATCTTCATCAGCGGCTATCCGCAGGAAATCCGCGAGACCGGCAGCCCGATCACCCGCCGGGCACCGATCCTGGAAAAACCGTTCGACCTGGACGTGTTGCAGGAGAAGATTCAGGAGTTGCTGGCCTGAGGCGTCAACCGCCTCAGCTCTTGATCATCTCCCGCACCTTCGCCGTCAACAGATCGAACGTGAACGGCTTGGTGATCATCTGCATGCCCGGATCAAGAAACCCGCCGCGTACCGCCGCGTGCTCGGCGTAACCGGTGATGAACAGGACTTTCAACTCTGGACGGTACTGTCGGCCGATTTCCGCCAGTTGCCGGCCATTCATGCCCGGCAGGCCGACATCACTGATCAGCAGATCAATGCGCTGCGCCGAATCCAGGATGGGCACCGCGCCGTCGGCGTCGCTGGCTTCGACAAATCCGTAACCCAGTTCACTCAATACCGCGCTGACCAGCACGCGCACGGCCGGGTCGTCTTCGACGATCAACACCGTTTCGCCTTCCACGGCATCCGGCGCCTGCTCCATGCCCACTGGAACGTGGGGCAGGGACTCACCCTGGAAGCGCGGCAGATAGAGTTTGACCGTAGTGCCTTTGTCGATTTCGCTATCGATCGAGACATGGCCACCGGATTGCTTGCTGAAGCCATAAATCATCGACAGGCCCAACCCGGTGCCCTGACCGATGGGTTTAGTGGTGAAAAACGGATCGAATGCGCGGCTGATCACGCTCTGCGGCATTCCGCAGCCGTTGTCGGTGACGCTCAACACGACATAGTCGCCGGGTGAAAGGTTGTTGTAGGTCGCGGTGAATTCGCGATCCAGCACCTGATTGCCTGTCTCGACCACCAGATGACCGCCGTCGGGCATGGCGTCGCGTGCGTTGATCACCAGATTGAGCAGGGCGCTTTCGAGTTGATTGGGGTCGGCTTCCGCCACCCACAATTGTTCGTGCAGGCGCATGTCCAGCTGGATGCTTTCGTTGAGGCTGCGCTGCAGCAGCTCGCCCATCGACTTCACCAGATCATTCATCTGCACGGCTTTGGAATCCAGCGACTGCCGCCGGGAAAATGCCAGCAGACGGTGGGTCAGGCCGGCTGCCCGGTTGGCGGAGGTCACGCCCAGATCGATCAGGCTGTCGAGATCTTCCAGGCGCCCGCGAGCCAGGCGTCGGCGCAACAACTCCAGGCTGCCGATGATGCCGGTCAGCATGTTATTGAAGTCGTGGGCGATACCGCCGGTAAGCTGGCCGACCGCTTCCATTTTCTGCGACTGGCGCAGGGCTTCTTCGTTATGTCGCAATTGCGCCGTGCGTTCTTCAACCTGTTGCTCAAGGGTTTCGAGGGTTGACTGCAGGCGCCGTTCGCTTTCGCTCAGATCAATCAGGCGGTCGCGGGCCTCGTACTGTCGTCGTCGCCCGCGCAGGGCGGCAGTAATCATGCTGACCAGCGTCGCCGGATGAAAAGGGCGCTCGAGAAAGGTCACGTTGCCCAGCAAATCACTGAGCTGCGAAGACGGACCCTGTTCGGATCCACCATGATGGGTCAGCAATACGATCGGCAGGTCGGACCAGGCAGGCTGTTGCTCAAGATACCGCAACAGGGTTTCCAGCTCCGGACCGCGCAGGGCTTCGGCGGCGATCAACAGCAAACCCGCGCCGGGTTCCAGTTCGCTGCACAAGTTGGCCAGATCCGGGGTGATCAGGCCACCATACCCGGCCTCGTTGAGGATCATCAGCGCAATCTGGCTGTCACGACCCAGGGGCGCCAGAATCAGCGCCCGTTCCGACAGCGGCACGGTGACGGTCACAAGTTGTCTTCCTTGAGCAGCGGCTTGCTCGCGCCGAAGTATGAGGGCACACCGCGCAGCACACCCTGGAAAGCTTCCAGAGGTTCGCCGATGGTCATGCCCTGGGTAGAAATGCGGTATTCACGAATGGTCGATTCATGACTGCCGGTGCGTTTCTTGATGATCGAAATGGCCCGACGGACTTTGCCGAGGGCTTCGAAGTAGCGCAACAGGATCACCGTGTCGGCCAGGTACGTGATGTCCACCGGCGCCTGCATGTCGCCGACCAGCCCATGCTGGGCCACGGTCATGAAGGTCGCGGCGCCCTTGCGATTCAGGTACAGCAACAGCTCGTGCATGTGCAGGACCAGCGCGTTCTCTTCCGGCATGGCGGCCTGATAACCGTTGATGCTGTCGATCACCACCGTCTTGATGTCACCGTCATCGACGCAGCGACGCACCCGGTGAGAGAACTCGCCGGGAGACAGTTCGGCGGCATCGACTTGTTCGATCAGCAGATTGCCGGTGGCTTGCAGGGCCTTGAGGTCGATGCCGATGTTTTTCATGCGCTCGAACAGCAGGCCCAGTTCTTCATCGAAAATGAACAGCGCGGCTTTTTCGCCACGAGTGACTGCCGCTGCGGCGAAAATCATCGAGATCAATGATTTGCCGGTACCTGCAGGGCCGAGGATCAGCGTGCTGGAACCGGTCTCGACTCCGCCCCCCAGCAGCGCGTCCATTTGGTTGATCCCGCTGCTCAGTTGCAGGCGCGGGTAATCGTTACGATGCTCCGCTGCGACCAGGCGCGGGAACACATGCACGCCATCGCCCATGATGGTGAAGTCGTGAAAGCCACCGCGATATTTCTGGCCTCGATACTTGACCACCCTGACACGCCGGCGTTCGGCGCCGTAGTTGGGGGTCAGTTCTTCGAGGCGGATCACGCCGTGGGCCACGCTGTGGACGGTCTTGTCGAGGGACTCGGTGGTCAGGTCGTCCAGCAGCAGTACCGTTGCGTCATAGCGCACGAAATAATGCTTGATCGCCAGGATCTGTCGACGATAACGCAAGGAGCTTTGTGCCAGCAGGCGAATCTCGGAGAGGCTGTCGAGCACCACCCGGGTCGGTTTGAAGCGCTCGACCACTTCAAAAATCTGTCGGGTGGCTTCGCCCAGTTCAAGATCCGAGGAATACAGCAGGCTCTGCTGATGTTCGGCATTGAGCAGGCTTTCCGGCGGAGTCAGTTCGAAAATGTGAATGTTCTCGTCCAGTTCCCAGCCGTGGGACAGCGCGCCCTGGCGCAACTCCCGCTCGGTTTCCGACAGCGTGATGTACAACGAGCGTTCCCCGGCGCGCGCGCCGGCGAGAAGAAAATGCAATGCGACCGTGGTTTTACCGGTACCGGGCTCGCCCTCCAGCAGAAAGACATGACTGCGAGACAAGCCACCGGCCAGGATATCGTCCAGCCCTTCGATGCCGGTGGCGGCTTTGGCACTGATCAACGCGTTCGATGTAGACAAAAAATGCCCTCTCATGACTAGGGGAAACGCGGCAGCTGGCGGTGTACGCCATCAAGGGCTGCCTGTTCACTTGACCCCGGGCCGGGATGGCGGTTCCGAATTTCTTGCCGGCAACCTTCTGGAGGCGTTCAAAGACCCTGCTGCAAGGCCGGGTCGTCCGGGTTCATCTGTTCGAGCTGTGCCAGCAGAATCTGCACGTTCTGCAACTGACCGCTTTCCTTCCAGTAATTGATCAGCAGCACCCGGGCCTTGCGATTGGCGGGGTGGCGCTGAACGATTTCCTGCAATTGTTTCTGCGCCGCTTCAAGTTCCTCGGCGGTGTGCAGTGTGGTGGCGAGGTCGTAGCGATAGTCCTTGTTATCGGGCTCCAGCTCCACCGCCTTGGACAGACCGAGCAGCGCAAACTCGCGTTGATCGTGATGCAGCAGCCACAGACCCAATGCATGTTGCAGATAGGCGGAGTCAGGCTGGGCCTTCAGCTGTCTGGCCAATAGCTGGCGGGTGGCATCGCTCTGGCCCTGGCGGTCGAGCACTTCAATCTGCATCACCAGCGCCGGCAGGTTGCCGGGGTCCAGGCGCAGGGTCTGATCGAGATCTTCCTGCGCCTGTTTGAGCTCGGCATTGTGCAGGTGCAGGCGCGCCAGCTGGACGAAGTTGTCGGCGCTTTCCGGCTGGCTTTGCAGGGCCTGCTCCCAACTGTCGATACCTTGCTGCAACGGCGCGAAATACAGGCCCAGTTGATCCGGCGACAAGCCGAGCAAGGCGTTGATCGCGGCAAATCGTACGGTTTGATCTTCATCGTCGAGCAACGGGCCCAGCAGAAGGCTGCGTTGCCCACCCGGTACCAGGCCGGTCACACTCCTGATCGCTGCCATGCGCACTTCGGGCGACGTGTTCTGCAGATCGGCATCTGCCAGCTTCAAGGCTTGAGGGCTTGGGTAGTTGGGCAGTTCGGCATGCAGCCAGACGCGGCGCCTGACCGACAGGTCGGGGCGCCCCAGTTGCTGATACAGCAGGCGTGCGGCGCCCGGTTGCCCGGCACGGGCGGCGGAAAGCGCTTCGCTGTAACCGTGCCTGATCGCCTCCGGCACCACCGGAGCGGTGTTGCGCAGGGACAGCCACGCAACCACGAGGATGACCACGAGGCCAAGACTGATGAGGAAGTAGCGGCGGGACTGAGGCATGCAGGTATCCGAAACTTTCTATTGACGCAGAGGGGGCAAGCTTCGGTCAGCCGACGCCGTGAGTCAAACACTGAGCCTGATATGGCCCACCACGGATGTTGAATCGGCCTACAAGATCTGTCGGCTGCGGAAATCATCCAGCTCTCGAAGCATTGACTACGATTGATGAAGTTCCTTCGATGAGCGTGTCCATGCAAGCCCTGTTCGGTTACTTCAAGGCAGTGATCCATCCTGGTCAGACGGTGTTGCTGTTCGCCCTGCGCACCATTGCGGCGGGGTTGCTGACCCTGTACCTGGCGTTTCTGTTCGATCTGGATCAGCCCAAGTGGTCGATCATGGCTGTGGTCATCATCAGCCAGCCGCTGGCCGGGATGGCATTGGCCCGCAGTTTCGGGCAAGTCATCGGCACCACCCTCGGCGCGGCGGTGGCGGTATTGATCATGGCGATCTTTCCCCAGGCGCCGTTGCCGTTCATTACAACCCTCGCGTTGTGGCTGGCCCTGTGCACAGCCGGCGGCACGCTGTTGCGTTACACCAGTTCACAGGCTTTTGTGCTGAGTGGCTATACCGCCGTGGTGGTGGCGCTGCTGGCGATCCCGGATCAGGACGGTACATTCCTGCTGGCGGTCACGAGGGTGACGGAAACGCTGCTGGCCGTGGCCTGCGTGTGTATCGTCAGCTTGCTGACGGCCCGTCCGGAGGCGGTTTCGCGCAACTACTTCGCGAAAGTCGATCAGGTGATCAAACTGGTCGCTACCCATGCCGCTGCGGTGATCCGCACTGTAGAAAGCGAAGCCGAATTCCAGCGCCGGCAAATGCAGTTGCTCGGAGAAATCAGCGCACTGGAGGGCCTGCGGCGACACCTGTATTTCGACGCCCCACGCTTGCGCAGCGCCAACAATCTGGTGCTACTGCTGGGCAATCAACTGATGTTGCTGACCTCACGTCTGACCGCCCTGCGTCATCAACGCCAGTTGCTCACCGAGCGATGGGAGGGCGACTTGCCGTTGGAGGTTCAGCGATTGCGCGCCGATGAGCTGGCGTTTCTCGATGAACTGGCCCGATACGGGCGTTCATTGCCGGAAGAAACAAGACATCGGTTGGTTATTCTGCAGCAGCAGTTCGAGGAACTGGCCTACAGGGCCGAACAGCAGACGGAAGAAATGAGTGCGACCCTGCGCTCGCTGGCCTGGGCATTGCGTTGGGAGCAGGCGCGGCTGTTGCAGCAGATCGAGCAGATTCTCGAACTGAGCGAAGCCATACAGGAGGGGCGGGAGGCCAGTTGCATGTTTCGTGGTCAAGCCAGCCCGTTGCATCTGGATTTCACCCTGGCAACCATGAATGCCATTCGTGCCTTCAGCGCCTTGTTGATCGCCGGGTTGATCTGGATCGAAACAGCCTGGGATGGCGCACGTGGCGGAATGATTCTGGTCGGGATTCTGTGTTCGCTGATGGCGACGTTCCCGCGCCCCTTGATAGCCGCGCAGAGTTACGCCCGCGGACTGGGTCTGGCATTGGTGGTTTCGGCGCTGTACCAGTTCATGCTGGTGCCGGCGGTCAGCGACTTTGAATGGCTGGCCTTGCTGCTTGCGCCGCTGCTGTATGTGATTGCGGTCGGGCTGGCCAGTCCGGCCACCGCAGGTATCGGAATGGGGCTGGGTTTGTCGAGTTTCCTGATGCTCGGGCCGCAGAACGTTGGTACCGGTCAGAACACTGCCATTCAATGGTTCGAGTTTGCCGGCGCTTACGTCAGTGCGGCGATGCTGGCCCTGATCGTCTATGCGTGGATTTTTCCGTTCCGCCCGGTGCTTCGAATCCGTCGCTTCTACAACGAAGCACGGGAACAGGTGTATCAATTCACCCAATCGCCCGTCACCGACGAGCAGCAGTTCGCTTTTGAAAGCCGTATGGTCGATCGTCTGACGACCATGTTGGGGCTATTGCCCGCAGCCAATGATCCGGACATGCAGAGACGTTATGAAATCAGCCTCGCCTGCGTGGCACTCGGCGTTGCGATTCACCAACTGAGGCAGCAGATGCAGAACAA
Source organism: Pseudomonas sp. 58(2021) (assembly GCF_017491585.1). Classification (NCBI taxonomy): domain Bacteria; kingdom Pseudomonadati; phylum Pseudomonadota; class Gammaproteobacteria; order Pseudomonadales; family Pseudomonadaceae; genus Pseudomonas; species Pseudomonas sp. 58(2021). Next base: position 208,454 of record NZ_JAFGYZ010000003.1, on the reverse strand, counting down.
CGCTTTGCTTTCGGAGGCCTTCGGTCAACGACTGACGACAGCCTTGCGCCAGACCGGGCGATTCGTCGCCGGTCGGGCAGACACCGACCTGAAACCCTTGTTGACGACGCTGCATGCACTGGGCGACGAACTGGATGATCTGCATGCCGCGACCCATGAACATCTGTGGTCTGTGTTCCGCATGCGTGTGGCGTTGCTGATCGTCGTGTCGTTTCTTCAGCGCCATGGCGAGTATCTGCAACACAACGCCCCTGAAGGAGAACCGAGCCTTGCCCATTGATTTCGAGATCGGTGGGGTTTACCTGCCACCAATCGCCCAAGCGCTGATCCTCGCCGTACCGGTCTTTCTATTGCTGGACTGGGTATTGCGTCGCCTCGGCGTGCTGCGTCTGGTCTGGCACGAAGCGTTGTTCGAAGGCGCGCTGTACGCCTGCGTTTGTGCCACTTTGATTCTGCTGATGGGAGCCTGATGCCTTGAAGACGTTGCTCACCCGATTGACGACATTGGCAGTGGTGCTGCTGGCCATCGTGCTCGGCTGGTTCGCCTGGGAGCATTACACACGGGCTCCCTGGACGCGGGATGCGCGGGTGAGGGCAGATGTGGTGACACTGTCGGCGGATGTTTCGGGTCGCATCGTCAGTCTGGCGGTGCAGGACAACCAGCACGTTGAAAAGGGGCAACTGCTGCTCGAGATCGATCCGGCCCGCTACAGTCTGGCGGTTGAACATGCCAGGCGTTCGGTCGAGGTGGCCAAGGCCACCCTGGGTCAGTCCCGGGCGTCCATCGTGGCCAGCGAGGCCTTGCTCAAACAGCGCGAGAGTGAGGAACGACGCAGACGTACACTCAAACAGGGTTTTGCGATTTCCGGTGAAGAGTGGGAAAAGTCCAGCACCGATGTGGCTGTGGCCCAGGCTGACCTGCTGCGTAACCAGGCCAATCTGGGATTGGCTGAGGCCAACGTGCAATTGGCGATTGCGGCACTGACCCAGGCGGAATTGGATTTGCAGCGTACCCGAGTCGAATCGCCGGTCAGCGGCTACGTCACCAACCTGTTGACCCGGCAGGGCGACTACGCGGTGGCCGGCGGCGCATTGCTGGCACTGGTGGACAGCGACTCGTTCTACGTCAGTGGTTACTTCGAAGAGACCAAATTGCCACGGATCGAGGAGGGCGACAGGGTTCGGATCGAATTGATGAGTGGAGAGAAATTCGGCGGCACCGTACAAAGCATCGCATTCGCCATCGCCGACCGGGAGAACGCGCCGGGCAGTCGATTGCTGGCCAACATCAACCCCAGCTACACCTGGGTGAAACTGGCACAACGGGTACCGGTGCGCATCGGCATCGACTCCGACTATGCGGGCAAGGACCGGCTCAGGGCAGGCACTACAGCCACCGTCACCGTTCTGGAAAACCACGAAAGACGGGTACAAAAAAGCCCCGCGACCGAATGATACGCGGGGCAAAAAATTGGTTGGTTGCGGCCAACCAAAGGAGCTCTTTAAAATCCTGTTACTTGCTGGCGACCGTTTCCGGTTGCCAGCCGCCACCGAGGGCCTTGTAGATCGCGACGATGCCGCGATACAGATCGACTTCGGCCTGGGCCTGGCTGTCTTCGGCGTTCAGGCGCTCACGCTGGGCGTCGAGCAGCACGAGGAAATCCGTGGTGCCTTCGCGATAGCGGATTTCAGCCAGATCGGCAGCCTTGCGACTTGATTCGCTCTGGCGGATCAGCGAGATCAGGCGTTGCTGACGTTTGCCGTAATCGCTGAAGGCATTCTCCGACTCTTCCAGGGCCAGCAGCACTTGTTGCTCGTAGGTCGCCAGTGCGCCTTCGGCATCGGCATCGGCGCCGCGCAGGCGGGCCCGCACGCTGCCAAGGTCGAACGCCGCCCAGGTGATGCTCGGGCCCAGTGCCCAGGCGTTGGCCGCCGAGGAACCGATCTGCGAGCCACGCCCGGCGGTCCAACCCAGGAAACCGCTGAGGCTGACACGAGGAAACAGGTCGGCCTTGGCCACACCGATACGCGCCGTGGCCGAAGCCAGTTTGCGTTCGGCGCTGAGGATGTCCGGACGACGTTGCAGCAGCTCGCCCGGATCACCGATCGGCAATGCCTTGGCGATGGCTGGCAAGTCTTTCGGGCTCAGGTCGACGGTCAGCTTGTCCGGACGTTCACCCAGCAGGGTGGCGATGCGGTTTTTCTGCCGAACCTGCTCCGCCTGCAATTGCGGCACGCTGGCTTCGACCGACGCCAGACGGGCATCGGCACGCTCGACATCGAGCTGATCGCCAACGCCGGCATCACGCAGGCTGATGGTGATCTTGCGCGACTCCTGCTGGTTTTCCAGGTTGGCCACGGCGATCTTTTCCCGCAACTGTGCACCGCGCAGTTGACCGTAGGCGTCCACCAGTTCGGCAATCATGGTGACTTGCAGTTGGTACAGATCGGCTTCGGCTGCCTGCTGATCGGCTTCACTGGCTTCCAGGTTGCGCTGGATGCGGCCAAACAGATCGACCTCCCAGGCCATGTCCAGACCCAGGTCGTAGCGTTCGCTGTTGACCCGCTTGGTGGTCTGGCCGGGAATCTGCCCCTTGGCCAGATCGCTGCTGGCGCGGCTGGTGATGGTCGGCATCGCGTCATTGCTGACGTCGTCACGGATCGCCCGGGCGGCTTTCCAGCGGGCGAACGCCACGCGCAATTGACGGTTGCCTTGCAGCGATTGAGTCACCAACTGGTTGAGGGTCGGATCGTCGAACTGCTGCCACCAGATGCCTTCGAACTTCGAACGGTCAAAGTTCTTCTGGCCGGCGGCGCCGTCGGTGGCGGCCGTGATGTTGGCCGCCTCCGTGGCTGGGGTCTTGTAGTCGGGGCCGACTGCGCAGGCACTCAGGGCCAGCACCAGCAGGCTCGGCAGGAAGACTTTCAGACTCATTGGTGCGCCTCCAGTGGCTTTTGAAGATTCTGCGCCTTGGCCGCTTTGCGGGCTTCACCGCGCTCCACGAAGTTGCGGATCAGTACATAGAACACCGGCGTCAGCAGCAGACCGAAGAAGGTCACCCCGAGCATCCCGGAGAACACCGCCACACCCATGGCGTGACGCATCTCGGCACCGGCACCGCTGGAGAACACCAGTGGCACCACACCCATGATGAACGCGAACGAGGTCATCAGGATCGGCCGCAGACGCAGACGGCAGGCTTCCAGTACAGCGGCCAGCGGGTCGAGACCTTCCTGCTGTTTGTCCTTGGCGAATTCGACGATCAGAATCGCGTTCTTACAGGCCAGCCCCACCAGTACGATCAAACCGATCTGGGTGAAGATGTTGTTGTCACCGCCAGAAATGATCACACCCGTGATGGCCGACAGCAGGGTCATCGGCACGATCAGGATCACCGCCAGTGGCAGGCTCCAGCTTTCGTATTGAGCGGCGAGCACCAGGAACGCCAGCAGTACACAGAGCGGGAACACGAACAACGCAGTGTTGCCGGACAGAATCTGCTGGTAGGTCAGGTCGGTCCACTCGTAGGTCATGCCGTTCGGAAGTTCATCCTTGAGCAATTTCTCGATGGCTTTTTCGGCCTGGCCGGAGCTGTAGCCGGGTGCTGCTGCACCGTTGATTTCAGCGGTGATGAAGCCGTTGTAGTGCATCACGCGATCCGGGCCCGAGGTGTCGCTGACCTTGATGAAGGTCGCCAGCGGGATCATTTCGCCTTTGTTGTTGCGTACTTTCAGCTGGCCGATCTGGTCGGATTCGAGGCGGAACTGCTGCTCGGCCTGAACGTTGACCTGATAGGTGCGCCCGAAGCGGTTGAAGTCGTTGGCATACAGCGAACCCAGGTAGATCTGCAGGGTGTCGAAGATGTCGCTGACGGCCACGCCATGGGTCTTGGCTTTTTCGCGGTCGATGGCAGCATCGACCTGCGGCACGTTCACGGTGTAGCTGGTGAACAGGTTGGCCAGTTCCGGAACGTTATGGCTCTTGGCAATGATGTTCATGGTTTCCTTGTACAGCTCTTCGTAGCCCAGGTTGCCCCGGTCTTCGATTTGCAGGCGGAAACCACCGATGGTGCCCAGACCTTGTACCGGTGGCGGCGGGAAGATCGCCATGTAGGCTTCCTGGATCCCGGCGTACTGGCCGTTCAAGGCACCGGCAATCGCACCGGCGGACATGCTCGGGTCTTTACGCTCGTCGAACGGTTTGAGGGTCACGAACACGATGCCGGCGTTCGGGCTGTTGGTGAAGCCGTTGATCGACAGGCCCGGGAACGCTACGGCGCTTTCCACGCCCGGCTGTTTCAGTGCCAGGTCGGACATGCGTTTGATCACGTCTTCGGTGCGGTCCAGGCTCGCGGCGTCCGGCAGTTGCGCGAAGGCCACCAGGTATTGCTTGTCCTGGCCGGGTACGAAACCGGTTGGGGTGCTGGAGAACCCGAAGAAGGTCAGCACCATCAGGCCTGCGTACAGGAAGAGGGCGATGCCGCTGCCACGGATAACCCGGCGCACGGTGCCGACGTAGCCATGACTGGCGCGGTCGAAGAAGCGGTTGAACGGACGGAACAGCCAGCCACCGAAGATCTTGTCCAGCACTCGCGAGAATCGGTCTTTCGGCGCGTCGTGACCTTTGAGCAACACAGCGGCCAGCGCTGGCGACAGGGTCAGTGAGTTGAAGGCCGAGATCACGGTCGAGATCGCGATGGTCAACGCGAACTGCTTGTAGAACTGGCCGGTCAGACCCGAGATGAATGCCGCCGGTACGAACACCGCACACAGCACCAGCGCCGTGGCAATGATCGGACCCGTTACTTCACCCATGGCCTTTTTGGTTGCATCGAAGGGGTTGAGCCCCAGTTCAATGTTCCGCTCGACGTTCTCCACCACCACGATGGCGTCGTCCACCACGATACCGATCGCCAGTACCAGGCCGAACAGCGACAGTGCGTTGAGCGAGAAGCCGAACAGGTGCATCACCGCAAACGTACCGATCAACGATACCGGCACCGCCACCAGCGGAATGATCGAGGCGCGCCAGGTCTGCAGGAACAGGATCACCACCAGAACCACGAGGATCAGTGCTTCGAAGAGGGTGTGAACCACCGCCTCGATGGAGCCGCGCACGAAGATTGTCGGATCATAGACGATGCTGTAGTCCATGCCTTGCGGGAAGCTTTTCTTCAGTTCTTCCATCTTGCCGCGAACTTCGTTCGAGATTTCGATGGCGTTGGACCCCGGGCGCTGGAAGATCGGGATCGCTACGGCTGGCTGGTTGTTCAGCAACGAGCGCAGGGCGTACTGGCTGGAACCCAGTTCGACGCGGGCGATATCCTTCAGGCGAGTGATTTCACCGTTGTCGCCTGCGCGAATGATGATGTTCTCGAACTCTTCCTCGGAGACCAGACGGCCCTGAGTGTTGACCGACAGCTGGAAGCTTTGCGCAGTTGGCGCAGGAGGGGCGCCCAATTGGCCGGCGGCCACCTGACGGTTCTGCTCACGAATGGCGGTCACTACATCTGTGGCAGTCAGATTGCGCGAGGCGGTCTTGTTCGGATCCAGCCATACACGCAGCGAGTAGTCGCCCATACCGAACAGCTGCACGTCACCGACACCACCGAGGCGAGCGAGCTCATCCTTGATATTGAGGATCGCGTAGTTGGACAGGTACAGCATGTCGTAGCGTTTGTCCGGCGAGGTCAAGTGCACAACCATGGTCAGGTCGGGCGAGGCCTTGTCGACGGTGATACCGATGCGCGTGACTTCTTCCGGAAGCTTCGGTTCGGTCCGGGTCACGCGGTTCTGCACCTGCACCTGCGCGTTGTCCAGGTCGGTACCCAGGGCGAAGGTGATGGTCAGGGTGATCTTGCCGTCAGCGGTGGATTGCGAGGACATGTACAGCATGTTCTCGACGCCGGTGATGGCCTGCTCCAGCGGAGCCGCCACGGTTTCACCGATGACTTTTGGGTTGGCGCCCGGGAAGTTGGCACGTACCACCACGGTGGGCGGCACGACTTCCGGGTATTCGCTGATCGGCAACTGGAACAGCGAAATCGCACCGGCAATCAGGATCAACAGCGACAGCACCGCTGCGAAGATCGGCCGTGAAATGAAGAATTGGGAAAAATTCATCGGAGTTGTCGTCCCTTAACCGCGTGGGGTCGCAGCAGCCAGTTTCACAACCGAACCCGGCGCGCCTTTGGCTGGTGCGACTTTGGGCAGGTTGCTGGCTTCCAGCGCTTGTCGTTGTTGAGCGAGAGCGGCAATGGTTTGCTCGCTGGCCATCGGAATCACTTCAGGCGAAACGGGGGAGCCTGGGCGAACCCGTTGCAGACCCTTGACGATGATCGTGTCGTCCTTGTTCAGGCCGCTGCGCACGATACGCAGGCCTTCGATCTTCGGACCGAGTTCGACGGCGCGGTAGGCGGTCTTGTTGTCGCCATCCATCACCAGCACAAACTTCTTGCCGAGGTCGGTGCCAACGGCTTCGTCGTTGATCAGCATGGCGTTGTAGGTGCCACTGCCGACCAGTTTCAGACGCGCATACAGGCCCGGGGTATAGGTGCCGTCGCTGTTGTCAAAGACGGCGCGACCACGGATGGTGCCGGTTTTCGGGTTGACCTGGTTGTCGACGAAGTTCATCTGGCCCAGGTGCGGGTTGCCGTCTTCGTTGGACAGGCCCATGTACACCGGGGTGGTTGCACCGCGCTGACCCTGACGGGCGAGTTGGGTGTATTTGAGGAACACACGCTCGTCCGCGTCGAAGTAGGCGTAGACCTTGTCGGTGGAAACCACGCTGGTCAGCGGGGTGGTGTCGGCGGTCACCAGGTTACCGGCGGTGATCTCGGCACGGCTGACACGGCCACTGATCGGTGCGGTTACACGGGTGAAGCTCAGGTTCAGTTTGGCCAGATCCAGTTGCGCTTGAAGGGCGCCGACAGCGGCACGTGCTTCTTGTGCAGCGCTGGTGCGCGAGTCGGCCAGTTCGGCGGAAATCGCGTTGCTGGCACGCAGGCGTTCGCCACGGCCAGCTTCGTTTTCACTGCGGGTGGCGTTGGCGCGGGCCTGGGCGACCAGTGCTTCAAGACGGCGAACCTCAGCCTGGAACGGACGCGGGTCGATCTGGAACAACAGGTCGCCTTTCTTCACCAGTGCACCTTCGGTGAAGGCGACTTCGTCGATCTGACCGGAGACCCGTGGACGGATTTCAACGGTTTCCGGCGCCTCGAGGCGCCCGGTGAATTCGTCCCACTCGTTGACGGGTTGTTCCAGCACCTTGGCCACGCTGACTTTGGCAGCAGGCATGGCGGCGGCGGTTTCTGGAGTCTTGCCGCAGGCGCTCATCACCATCACGGCCAACAGAGCCAACGGGAAGCGCAAATGTTTGAGTGATTGTTCCATGGATGCATCCGCCAATGTATTGAAGATGGGCGGATGATGCTCGGCAGGTAGATAGCAAACGAATCGAATGACACGAAGGTAACTATCATTCGGAATGATATAAGACCGAGCGAAGTCCTCTAGCATGCACCTTTCGTTAGGGGGCTATCAATATGGTCGATGACAAATCTGTGTTGCGCGACCTGCAAGGATGAGATCGACAGGCATTCTTTGCGGCAGATGCAAAGAGACGGCCATGGCGGCCGTCTCTATCAGCGTGTAGCGGGTGACTCAGTTGATGCCTTTGCGGTTCGGCCCGAAACGGTTCGGACCTGGCTGGCTGTCCTGCACCAGAAACACCAGGTTGACGATCGGCAACAGCAACCACCAGCCACTGCGGTCGGTGTCGTGCATGCGGCGTGCACCGACCGCGATGCTTGGCAGCAACATCGCCAGGCTGTACAGGTTGTAAAGGACGCCCTTGGTATTGAGGATTGCATCGAGAACACCGATGACAATGCAGATACCCATGTTGATCAGGATGAACATCCAGTACTCGCGACGGGTGGCGCGCCCCTTGAACTCGGCGTAGTTCTTCAACGCTTCCATATAGGGGTTGCCCGTCGTGATGGCGGGGCCGCTTGCAAAGGACTGTTGGGTCGCCTGAGGCGCTCCGCACTGTGGGCAAGCCACGGCCAGGCTGCTAATTTCCTTGGCGCAACCGCGGCAGAAAACCATGCTCATATTTTTTTCCCTAAAATTATTCAATCGATAGGCAGGACAAAACGAACGCGGTAAGGCCTGACAAAATAATGCCGGCAATCGCGAGGTTTCTTCCTGGATGTTTTTGGTTGATGCAGACGATGCCGCAAAGGAGACCAGCAATGCTGAGAACTCCCACACCGACAATCGCGTCTCTGTCCCATTCGGAATCATCGAACAAAGTGAGTGCGCTGATAATTCCGATGATCAATGAAACGATGGCGAGCCAGGGAGCTTCGGCTTGAGTTTGCGGCACCGAGGCCTGCTGGGGAGCCCCGCATTGGGGGCAGGTGAGCGCCGATTCGTGAAGCTCCTTGGCGCAAGCACGACAATAGACCATTGCCATCGTTTTCCTTAACTGAGTGCGTATACCCGAACTGCCATGTATCGGGGCGGCGACACGTTAAACTTTATTGCCGAATTTGTCATTAGGCACTTTGCCAGCACTCACGATGTGCACCGAAATGACGAGCTTGCGAGGGGCGTCCGGATCACCAGCTCCGACCGATAACGCGCATTGCAGAAAGAACAGCGAGGTGCTCGCGCCAAGAGTTTCGCCACCAACGGACAAGTCGCCGTTTCTTTATAGTAAAGTCGCCATCGAACCACCTGTCGTCTGAGGCTTTCCGGCAATTGGTGTACGCAAAACCGACAGATGGGCACGACTTTCAAATGAGCAATTCTACGACGACCACCAGCGGCAATTGGTACGCGGTCATTGCGCTGGCGCTGGCTGCGTTCGTCTTCAACACCACCGAGTTTGTCCCTGTCGGTCTGTTGAGTTCCATTGGCAGCAGTTTCGACATGACATCGGCTCAGGTCGGCCTGATGTTGACCATTTATGCATGGGTGGTGTCGCTGACGTCACTTCCGATCATGCTGCTGACGCGCAATGTCGAGCGGCGCAAGCTGTTGATCGTACTGTTCGGGATATTCATCCTCAGTCACATCCTGTCGAGTCTGGCGACCAGCTTCGCTGTCCTGCTGGTAAGCCGGATTGGCGTGGCGTTGTCGCATGCGCTGTTCTGGTCCATCACCGCTTCACTGGCTGTGCGCCTGGCGCCGCCGGGCAAGCAGGTTCAAGCGTTGGGCCTGCTGGCAACCGGCACTTCACTGGCGATGGTGCTCGGCATTCCCCTTGGCCGGATATTGGGCGAGGCGATGGGCTGGCGAACCACTTTTATCGTGATCGCAGTGCTGGCCGCTACGCTGGTGTTCTGGCTGGCCAGGGTCTTGCCGTTGCTGCCGAGCCAGAACTCTGGCTCGCTCAAAAGTCTGCCCATTTTATTGAAGCGACCTGCGCTCATGGCGATCTACGTCCTGACGGCCATGGTCGTGACGGCGCATTTCACCGCCTACAGCTACATCGAACCTTTCGTGCAGGTCGTGGCGGGCATGAGTGGCGAGACGGTCACGCTGATCCTGCTGTTATTCGGCGGCGCGGGTATTTTCGGGTCCCTGCTGTTCAGCTGGCTGCACCGCTACAGCCCGCCGCGTTTTCTGATCGTCGCCGTTTCGTTGCTTGCGTTGTGCCTGGTGCTGCTGTTGCCTTTGAGCGGTAGCGTTTCGTACCTGTGCGCACTGAGCGTGTTCTGGGGAATGGCAATCATGGGATTCGGCCTGGCGCTGCAGTCCAGGGTCCTGGTGCTGGCACCCGACGCGACCGATGTGGCGATGGCGCTGTTTTCAGGGATCTACAACATCGGTATTGGTGGCGGGGCCCTGATGGGGAGCTGGGTGGGCAGCCAGCTCGGCTTTGCTTATGTGGGGATCGTGGGTGGCACGCTGGCGGCGCTGGCGCTGTTGATCTACTGTCTGTCGGTCAATCGCGTGGCTTGATCCGGGGCTTGTGTTTGAGTTTTTGAACCGCTTTGCTGACGACAGCAAAGCGGTTTCGGAAAGGTTGCTCAGAGACTGTCCGGATCGCCGAAGAACATCTGAATCCGCGACCTCAACCACCGCTCCCCCGGATCGTTATCCTGCGACCCGCGCCAAGCCATATGCAGTTCGAACGTGCGCGTCGGCAACGGCGGATCTTCCGCCCGAACGCCACCCGCAGACGTCAGCGCATCAGCCGTGTAATCCGGCACGGTCGCGACGATATCGGTTCCGGCCAGCAACGTGCTCAAGCCATTGAACTGCGGTACGGCCAGTACCACGTGGCGTTTGCGTCCGAGTTTTTCCAACTCCTCATCAATAAAGCCACTGAGGTCGCCGGCGAACGACACCAGCGCATGGGGGCGGGCGCAGTAGTCGTCCAGGCTCAGCGGCCCGGGTACGGTGTCGGCGCGCAGCAGTTTTGGCTGGCTGCGGCGCAAGACCTTGCGTTTGGCATTGGCCGGCAGGTCGGTGGTGTAGCTGACGCCGATGGAGATTTCGCCGGAGGCGAGCAGGCCAGGCATCAGGATGTAGTTGACGCGCCGGACCACCAGCACGATGCCCGGCGCCTCGGCGCGCAGGCGCTTGAGCAGCATGGGCAGCAACGCGAATTCGACGTCGTCCGACAGGCCGATGCGGAAAACCGACGTGCTGGTGGCCGGGTCGAATTCGGCCGCGCGGCTCACGGCAGTCGAAATCGAATCCAGGGCCGGGGAGAGCAGGGCAAAGATTTCCACCGCCCGAGCGGATGGTTCCATGCTGCGCCCGGTGCGTACAAACAGCGGATCATCGAACAGACCACGCAGGCGCGAGAGCGCCGCGCTGATCGCCGGCTGGCCGAGAAACAGTTTTTCCGCAGCGCGGGTCACGCTGCGTTCGTGCATCAGGGTTTCGAATACGATCAACAGGTTCAGGTCGACACGACGCAGGTCATTACGATTCATCTGGAGTCCTGGCAGAGTCATCAAGCTTGACGAGGGCAGCCATATGAGAACAATGGCCGGCATGAATCTTACGGGGAAAGGCTGGTAGTCTGCACCGGGTAATTCAGCTTTACTGAGAAGGCAGTGGCAGTTTTTTCATGGATTTTCTCAATGCTGGCCATACTGCGGAATCAATGACAGGCATGTCGACTATTAATAGCCACTGATGGTCTTGGCTGGAAAGCCCAGATAGAGTTCAGGGCATTAGAGGTTACTTTGACGAGGTTTGCGATGTCCCGCACGATCCGTTTTCACAAGTTTGGTCCGGCCGAGGTGCTCAAATGCGAAGAGCATGCGGCCGCTCAGCCAGGTCCTGGCGAAGTGCAGGTGCGTGTCGAGGCAATCGGCATCAGCTGGTACGACACACTCTGGCGTCAGAATCTGGCATCGTCCCAGGCACGCCTGCCGTCCGGCCTGGGCCATGAGATGGCCGGTGTGGTCACGGCGATCGGCGACGGTGTCGAAGACCTCATCGTCGGTGACAAGGTAGCCAGTTTCCCGGCGGAAAGTCCCAACGACTATCCGGTCTACGGCGAACTGATCGTTCTGCCACGTACCGCGCTGACCCGTTATCCGGACGTGCTGAACCCGATCGAAGCCAGCGTGCATTACACGCCGCTGTTGATCGCGTACTTCGGTTACGTCGATTTGGCACGCGTCAAACCCGGACAGTTTGCCCTGGTCACTGACGCCAGTCATTGCGCCGGTCCGTCCTTTGTCCAGTTGGGCAAGGCGCTGGGCGTGCGAGTGATTGCCGCTACAAAAACCGCAGAAGAGCGCGAATACCTGCTGTCTCTGGGTGCCGAGAAAGTGATCGTCACCGAAGAAGAAGACCTGTTGATGCGGGTCAACAAGATTACCGACAACCGCGGCGTCAACGTCGTGTTCGACGGTCTCGGCGGCCCTCAGATGTCACTGCTGGGCGATGTGCTGGCACCTCGTGGCAGCTTGGTGTTGTATGGCCTGCAGGGTGGCAACCAGACGCCATTCCCGGCCTGCGCAGCGTTCCAGAAGAACATCCAGTTCTTCGTGCATTGCATCGGCAACTTCACCGGGAAGCCGGAGCTGGGCATCGTCCAGGATCACGTCGCGCTGCAACGTGCCCTGCGCGACATCAATCAGTTGACGGCCGATCGCGTGCTGGTGCCGCTCAAGACGCGAGTCTTCCCGTTCAACGAGTTTGTCGAAGCGCATCGTTACATGGATGAATGCCCTTGCCGTGAGCGCGTTGCGCTGCAAGTCGAACCTGCCTGACCTTTACCTTTAGAGTCCGTGGCCCACGGACTCTTGTGCGTTCTTTCCTTCAGACCATGAGAAACCCTGGGCGCGATGCCTGGGGACGTTCAGCAACTGAACTGGTTTTTACTCGTGATCTGTATCTTCTAATCGCCCTCCAGACCCTGATAATTGAATGACTACTTTCATCTCAAGGAATGAGCGATGTCTGTGCATTCTATTTGCTTTGTGCAATACCAAACGGCTGTTGAAGATCGATGTTCCGGTTTCTGTTTAATTGCTGTAGGGCGGCTATGTAATCCCTTCTTTTTTTCCTGTGCTCATCGTGCGCAGGTCATTGTAAGAATTTTCCTAAGAAAACTTGAAGCCAGGGAAACCTCCGTAAAGACAGGGGGTTGCGCCAATCGTGTCGCGGGCGTGAATTATTTCAAGTGCAACTGTTTCAAATAACTACAAAACTTTAAGTGTTAGCATTTTAGCGTCTATTAATTAATGAAGAATGATTGCGCGTCCGATGTTCTTGGCTGCGCAATATGAAACCTTTGATATCGGGTGAAGTACTGATGAGCACGATCCATGATCAGGCAATGAATTATGTCTACCAGCAAGTATTGCAGCGATTGCTGAGTTTCTTTTCCCGTGCCGAGCGCACGGCATTGCAGTTGTTGATTCAGCGGCTGGCGGTAGCGGCCGGGGGCATGGATCGTATCGGCGAATTCAAGGTGCTGGTGACTCAATCCGGAACCCGAGACTGTTGTTACAGCCTGGCCCTTATGCGCGCCGCCCAATTGAGCATCGCCGGGCGCGCTCCGGGCACCCTTCAGCTGCGGGTTGCGACGCTGCGTGGAGGTGCCGTACCCGCGTCGGCACTGCACAACATGCATCGCAGCTTCAGTGCACTGTTTCTTTATGATGATCCCAGGGTCGAACTGTTGATGGTCGATCATCGAGAGGTGTTGCCCTTCAATCACCAGGCACCCGTCTCGGAGGTGGGGCGCGAGGCAAGCTGCATCAATTTGCTGATGGTCGGCCATCGTCGGTGCTGGAATGAAGAGCTTTATCTATGGGACGACAACTACCTGGCAACGGGCGAGTTTTTCGGCCAGGTCGCTCGATGGAACAACGGCGTCGATGCACTGCTCAGCAGTGACTCTGCACGCAGTCAGGAGGCTTTTCTGCATGGCCTCGACCGGGCGGCTCGCAAAGCCGGCATCGGTGCACTGCCAAAGCGGGGCAACGGTTTCGATGAATTGTTCAGCCTGCTCGATGGCATGGGCGGCGATTACTATCGGGAACTCTACCCGGAAGCCGACCTGCAGCCCTGGCGCCCGCTTGGCCAGTTCGAAGCCTGTCGGCGCACCAGTTACATCGGCATCGACGATATCGTGGTGGGCAAGATGGACGAGCGGTGGCCGTTGCTCAGCGATTTTCTTGGTTTTCAGGCCAATGAACTGCAGATCGAAACGGGCACCGACGAGTCGACAGACCCTGTAATCGCTGCCTACCTGCACGGCCTGCAAGTCTGTCATGTCGAAGGGCGCAGCTACGAGGCGGGCGTCTCGGAGTATGTGCAGCATTGTCTGGCTTCGATGCGCCGCAGGAACGTTCCCGAACAGATTTGCGAGCGGTTTCTGGCGTCATTCGGCAACCTGTCCGATCTGACCGAACACCGATCGGTGGCGATGGCCGCACTGAACAGAAATGTCGGAATCAGTGAATCGCAACTCGTCTGTCTGTTGTTTGCGCCTTTTATCGAAGGCGGTGCCGGCCTTGAACGTTTTCTGCGCACTTGCCATCCGGGCATGCTGATCGCCATGCCGGATCTGCACCGGGCGATGCAAGGGCTGCATGCGCCGGAGCAGGTTCTGCAATGGATGACCGAAGTCAGCGGGTTGCCCGTACACCTGATCAGCCGGTTGTATGCCATGGATTCCATTCCCATGGATGAGCAGGTCAGGCGGGCTCCGGAGCTCTCCGACGTCGAGGTTGCCGTGGGCGACCGCTCCGCGGAAGGTTGAGCGTGAGTGTATTGCCTGAAGGCGAAAACATGCCGGCGGATGCCCGCTCATGAATGCCGCACGTGAAACCGACTTCGCCTACCAGGCCGTCTATCGATACCTCACCCAGTTGATCGAAGAGCCTGGCGGCGAAGGTGCGATTCGATTGCCATCCCTGAGGCAATTGGCCGAACGGCTGGGCGTCTCGATTTCAACCATTCAATACGCCTATGCCTTGCTGGAAAAGGAAGGTCGGGTTTACTCCGTTGCCAAGTCCGGTTATTTCGCAAGAGCAGCCAGTACGGTCATGCCGCCCGGTCGGGGCAGCGACCTGCTGGAAACCGTCTATGTCAATGCCAGATGTTCGGGGATGCGCGTGCTGAGCGCAGATGACCCGGCATCGGTACAACCGCTGGATGGTCCGCTGCTGACGCTTGAGCGGGAGCTGATGCGCCAGTACCCCCGGCAACCTCAGGCCGTGGTTCAGCCCTGTGGCGAACTGGAGCTGCGCACGTTGCTTGCCGCCCGTTATACCTCCTCACCGACCCATTGCTGGCATGCCGAAGATGTCTATATTGGCGCCGACGCAAGAGGGGTTCTCGAGATCCTGATCGCTGTCCTTGAGCTGCGCCACGCTACCGTGGTGGTGGAGTCGCCCTGTGACTGGATGATATTGCGCCTGCTTCAGTCTGCGGATGTGCGGATCATCGAGCTGCCGGTGCAGCCCGGCGGGGTGTTCGATCCACAGCAATTGGCATTGTTGCTGGAAACCGAGCCAGTACGGCTGGTCTTGCTGTCGTCGCAATTGAACATGCCCCACGGAAGTCTGGCTCCTCAGGATAATCTCGAGGCTATTGCGAGCCTGCTCACGCGCCACGGCATCTGGGTGCTGGAAAACGACAGCTACAGCGAGCTGAGAGATGACAGTGATCGGCGACCTCTGCGTGATCTGCTGGACCCCGATCGCCTGCTGGTTTTCTCGACTTTTGAAAAGGTGATCGGTGTCGAAGCCCCTTACGGCTTTGTACTTGCTCGCCAGTGGCGGGCCGATCTGCAACGGCACTTCCTGCTGCGTTCGTTCCGTCTCTCGCCGATTCGCCAGAAAGCCATTGCCCGCCTGTATGCAAGCGGTCGTGTCGATCAACACTTGCCGGTGCTCAAGCGTCTGCTCAAGGAGCGCCGAACGCAGTTGATCGAGCTGCTGCGAGACGGGCTGGGCGATGCATTGCACATCGACGAGCCGCAGGGTGGGGCGACGATCTGGGTGCGCTCGTCCCGTCGGGTGGTGATGGGGGCGGTGTTTCAGCGCCTGCTCAAACAACACGTGTTAATCGCGCCGGGGGAGCTGTTCAGTACCCAGGGCATGCATGGGCAGCACATGCGCCTGAGTGCAATCGGCAGCAGCGGGCCTGAGCTGGCCGGGGTCGTCGGTCTGCTTGGCGATGCATTGCGGCTGGCCCCCGGTGACTGAGCTGTTAAAAAACATCGGGGATGCACGGGATAGATACCATCGCACTACGGTCAAACTGCCAGTAAACTCCGCTGTAATTTCCTGAACCACTCTATTTCAGAGGTTTTGCATGACACTCAGTCCTTTTGCGGGCAAACCGGCACCGGCAGAACTGTTGGTCGATATCCCGCGACTGGTAACGGCGTATTACACCGGGCAGCCTGACGCTTCGATTTCCACCCAGCGCGTGGCATTTGGCACTTCCGGGCATCGGGGCAGCTCCTTCGACCTGAGTTTCAACGAGTGGCACGTTCTGGCGATCAGCCAGGCGATCTGTCTGTATCGCGAAGCCCAGGGCATCACCGGCCCGCTGTTCGTCGGCATCGATACTCACGCGCTGTCTACGCCGGCCGGAGCCAGTGCCCTGGAAGTGCTGGCAGCCAACGGCGTGACCGTGATGATCGCCGAAGGCGACGAATACACCCCGACGCCGGCCGTGTCCCACGCCATTCTTTGCTACAACCGCGGCCGCACCACCGGCCTTGCTGACGGTATCGTGATCACGCCGTCGCACAACCCGCCACAAAGCGGTGGCTACAAATACAACCCAACCAATGGCGGTCCGGCCGACACCCACATCACCAAGTGGATCGAAGCCAAGGCCAACGAACTGCTGGCCAACAAGCTGGCAGGCGTTAAACGCATCGGCTACGAGCAGGCGCTTAAAGCCCCGACCACGCATCGTCACGATTACGTCAACACCTACGTGGCCGACCTGATCAATGTCATCGATTTCGATGCCATCCGCGGTGCCAAACTGCGTATGGGCGTCGATCCTCTGGGTGGAGCAGGGGTGCGCTACTGGTCAGCCATCGCCGAGCACTATCGTCTTGACCTCGACGTGGTGAACAAGGAAGTCGATTCGACGTTCCGCTTCATGACTGTCGACTGGGATGGCCAGATCCGCATGGACCCATCGTCGAGCCACGCCATGCAGGGCCTGATCGGTCTCAAGGAGCGCTTCGATGTCGCGTTCGCCTGCGATCCTGATCACGACCGTCACGGCATCGTTACGCCGTCCGGCGGTCTGTTGGCGCCGAACAATTACCTGGCGGTGTCGATCGACTACCTGTTCCAGAACCGCCCGCAATGGCGCGCCGATGCTGCCGTGGGTAAAACCGTGGTAAGCAGTGGCCTGATCGATCGCGTGGCCAAGCGCCTGGGCCGACGCCTGTACGAAGTGCCGGTCGGCTTCAAGTGGTTTGCCGACGGTCTGTTCGACGGCTCACTGGGTTTCGGCGGTGAAGAGAGCGCTGGCGCCTCGTTCCTGCGTAAGGACGGTGGCGTTTGGAGCACCGACAAGGATGGCCTGATCCCGGCGCTTCTGGCGGCTGAAATGACCGCCCGTACCGGCCGCGATCCAAGCCAGGCCTATCGTGCGCTGACCGATGAGCTGGGCGAACCGTTCTCGGTGCGTGTAGACGCCAAGGCCAACCCGGAGCAGAAAGCCCTGCTGAGCAAGTTGTCGCCGGAGCAGGTGACTTCCACCGAACTGGCCGGCGAAAAGATTCAGAGCATTCTCAGCAAGGCCCCGGGCAACGATCAGGCCATCGGCGGTCTGAAAGTCATGACCGAGAACGGCTGGTTCGCTGCACGTCCGTCGGGTACCGAAGACATCTACAAGATCTACGCCGAAAGCTTCATTGGCAATGACCACCTCAAGCAACTGGTGGCCGAAGCGCAAACGCTGGTCGATGGTGCAATTTCCACCCAGTGATCAGTGCTGAATAGAAAAGGGCGACCTCAGAGGTCGCCCTTTTTTTGCCCGTCATTTAGCCGATCAGGCCAGATCCACCAGCACGATTTCACAGTCTTCAATCGCGGTGACGCTCAATACCGATTCATGGCTCACCGCCACACCGTCTCGAGCTTGTGCACGCAAGCCGTTGACTTCAATCACACCGGTGGCCGGTACAAGGTAGGCGCGACGCCCCTCGTCGAGTCGATATTCAGCGGTTTCCCCGGCCTTGACAGTGGCCGCCACCAAACGTGCGTTGGCGCGAATCCGCAGACTTTCATCGTCACCGTCCTTGCCGCTGGCGAGCGTCACGAAACCTTCGCGCTCACCTTTGGGGAACGGTTTGGCGCCCCAGGAAGGCGGTGCACCGGTTTCGGTCGGCAGAATCCAGATCTGGAAGATTTTGGTGGCGGTCGCTTCCAGGTTGTATTCGCTATGGGCGATGCCGGTGCCGGCGCTCATTACCTGAACGTCGCCGGCTTCAGTGCGGCCCTTGTTGCCCAGGTTGTCCTGGTGGGTGATCGCACCTTCGCGCACGTAAGTGATGATTTCCATGTCCCGGTGCGGGTGAGTGGGGAAGCCGGTTCCCGGGGCGATGATGTCATCGTTCCATACCCGCAGATTGCCCCAGCTCATGCGCTGCGGATCGTAGTACTCGGCGAACGAAAAATGGTGATGGGCATCCAGCCAGCCGTGATGGGCGCCGCCCAGCGAGCTGAAGGGTCTGAGTTCAAGCATGATCTTCTCCTCAAAAGGTTCGTCATGGGGCGTTTCGGCCGCAGCCACGAAGCGAGACCGGTGATTGATGGCGAGCATCATCTATCAACCAATAATCGAGAAAAAGCGTAAAAAGTGCCGCATTCCCATCGAAATTACTGATGTTATAAATCTCGAAACGCTCTCATGCAGCCTTCAGTTCATCGCCTAACTCAATGACCTGTAAGCATTTCGCTAGAACTCAACGGCAAATGCAGACACCATAGCCCTCAACAGCCTCAGCCTCTGGAGTCCGTCAGCGTGGCGCAAAATACCCCCGATCTTCCTCCCGAACTTCGTCCCCTGGCCGAGATGCCGTGGTTCAAACGCCTGGCGGCGCGTTTCCTCGGGCATGGTCTGACGCAATTACGCGCCCAGCATCGGGCATCGTGGCTGCACGGTCAGGCCGACGGCTTTCGCAGCGGGCACACCGCGGGGTTCGATTACGGCTACAAGGAAGGCAAGGCTGAGGGGCTGGAAGAGGGCCGTCAGGTCCTGTTGATCCGCGACAGCCGCAGCACTGAGCATCGTGCGCCGAGCATCGACAACCACCTGTTCGATGACTGGCGCCTGCCACTGACGGCCGAGCTGAAGAAACGTATGAAGGCTGACGTCGCCCGTTTGCTGCCGGCCCGTGCCCAGCCGAGCGTTGCGCAATGGAAAATGATTTTCAGCGATACGCCGTCAACGTCGGTAGTCGCTGGCGCCGGGGCTGGCAAGTCGACCACGCTGGTGCTGCGTATTCTGCTGCTGACACACTATCTGGGCTTTGAGCTGGACTCGATGACCGTGGTGACCTTCACCCGGGAGTCGCGCAAGGACTTCATCAATAAACTGATCGAACTGTTCGCCTTGTGGGGACAGGCCATCAGCCAGAAAACCGCCCGGGATCTGGTGCGCACCTTTCACTCGCGGATTCTGCCGATGGTGCGCAGCCTGCCAGGGTTCGAGCGCTTGCAGGCATTCGAGAATCTCAGCCACCGGCCGCAGGGTGCTGAAGACGACGTCGACAGCAACCCGTTCGATCTGCGGATCAACGACGCCCAGCGCCAGCAGCTCAATGCCTGCTATTACCGCCTCTACACAGATAACGAGCGCTTTCGCCAGCTGGTCCAGCCGTTGTCCCGGCATGCCTTGCAGCTCAAGGAGCTGGAGCGCGATCACCCCGACGTGCAAAAACGCATGGCAGTGACCGAGCTTGCCGCCAGGCGCGACGAAGAACTGTGCGACGTGATTGAAGACCTGTGGTTTCGTGCCGGTGCCTGGCCGATAAAAGGTGTCGACCCGAACCGCCAGGCGTTCGACATCAACGGCTCGACCTTCCATTGTCATGGCTATATTCCGAGTCTCGATGCCTGGGTCATCCTGGGTTTCGACCCGAAGGAAAACCCGCAAGTCTGTCGTCCCGATGCCAGGCTGACGGTCCGTGCAGAATGGGCAGTCAAGCGCACCCTGTTTCAAGCTTTCTGTCGTAAGCCATTGATATGGCTCGACAGTTATGAATCTTCACGACGAGTTCTGGCTTCCCTGGCCGGCGATGCGAGTGCCGGTCCGGGGTTCGATTACAAGGTCAAGGGCGAACTCGTGTCTGCCCCGTTGCTCGACTGTTTTGTCGCCGCCGCCGGGTTTATCGAGAACCTGGGGCTGGACGTACCGGAGGCCGTTGGTCGCATGAGTTTCGCCAAGGACGATCCTGACCGGTTTTTCTTCGAGGCGCTAAGCCTGTTCTGGCGTGCGCTGGAAGATCACTTGCTCGATCAGAAACCGCCGATCATGACCTACAACCGCATGTTCGCGCTGTTCAGCGAGCACTCGCCGGAAAACCTCAAGCTACTGAGCGATGAACTGCTGCGCCCCATGTCACACCTGATGATCGACGAGTTTCAGGACGTTTCACCGCAGATCGTCTCGTGGATCCGCGCCAGCCTTGCAGAGATCCGCAGCCGTGGCCCGGCCATGCACGTCGGACGCGGGGCGCAGCGTTCGTCCTTGTTGTGCGTGGGGGATGACTGGCAGTCGATCTATGGCTGGCGCGGCAGTTCGCCAAGCTACTTCATGGAGTTCAACAAGGAATTTCCCTCGCCCAGTACCACGCGGGTGATGCTCAGCGACAACTACCGCAGCCATCAGCACATCATCGATGCCGCCGAACACATTGTCCGTGCCGCACCGGCGATCCCGGGCAAGAAAGCCAAAGCCAGTGGCGAAGAGAAGCCTTTGCAACCGGTCAACGTGCTGGAGCGCGATGATCAGGCACTCGGCCAGCGCCTGGCGGAGCATTACAGGAACGGCGATTCGATCCTGATGCTTTATCGAAAAAGTAGCGATAAGTCGTTGATAAAACAGCATATTCAGTCAGTAGTTAATGTTGATTCGAGCTTGCCGTACGAGTCTCGACGCTTGAAACAGCTGACCTATCACAGCGCCAAAGGCTTGCAGGCCGATGCGGTGTTCTTGCTCGGTGACTGCCAGCACCTCACCAGTTCGCCCTACAAGAATCAGGTCTACCGCATGGCCGGACTGGGCAAGGCCGGTGACAACGAGCCTTACGACACGGCGCAGAAGGACGAAATCCTGCGTCTGGCCTACGTCGGCATCACCCGTGCCGTGAGCCATTGCTACTGGTACGTCGAGCCGCAGGATGCCCAAGCGGTGAACATGCCGCGTGCGTCGGACCGGGTCGCCAAGGGCAAGCCGTTCTTCGTCGATCACCGATCGGAAAAGAAAACCGCTTGAATCGATTGCCCACGAAAAAGCCCGCACTCGGCGGGCTTTTTTGTTTTAAATCATCAGGTTATGCGTAACTCTTGAGGGAATCCGGAGGTACGAAGGCCTCCAGCTCATCCTCAACGGCCTCGATTATTCGCTCGACATCCGCCGCATTCATCACCGTGGCACAGGGAATGCCGGCAATGGCGATCATGGTTTCGCCGCTGGCCCGGTCGAACAGGCGGGCAATCATGCTGCCCGGCGCGTCCATCGTGGCCTCGAAACCCATAGGATGAAAATGCCAGCGCATCAGCTGGCAGGCATTGGGGAACGTGACTTTGCTTGACCCTTTGTTCATGTATTGCCCGCCTTCTTCATCGAGCGCTTCCGTTTGCTCATGGTAGGTGGGAAGAGCCTTCATTGGCTCAACCGGTGACTGTCCTTAAAAGTAGCACCTGGATGTGAAAAACCTGTGAGATTTTTCAGGCCGTTTGGCGATTGCAGGGATTTTTTTGATGTAAGTCACGGCTGATGAAAATGTCGCCAAAATGCCACTATGCGCCGCTTGGTTGATGACGCACGCGAAGTTGGGCAAGCTCGGTTCTTTTGCCAAGAGTCGCTTATGCACGCCGATGATGATGGCCCGCAGCAGACCCCGGCCACGGCCGAAACGGTCATGCGCTATCACCTGTGCTGGAAACACCGGGATCTGGACGGCGTCATGGCGCTGTACCATCCGGACATTCAGTACAACGATTTTTTCCAGAACCGCGTGCTCGGTCTCGACGAGTTGCGTGAGTACGTTCGCGTCAGCATGCCCCGTGAATCCGACGAAGCGCTGGAGCATTGCGACCGGATCCGCATCGACGGCAACACGGCGTTCATCCAATACGAAGTGACCCTGCGTGGCGGCAATGGTCTGGTGTCGTTCCGTTCCAGCGAAGCGATTACCGTCAAGGACGCCAAAATCTGGCGGGTCAACGAATACGCTTCACTGGTGCGCGAGCAGGGCTCCAGTACCTCGACGCCGAGTCAGCGTCCGGCGGCGAGCCGACTGGGCCTGTCGCCACGCCAGTTGAGTTTCATGGCCGAAGACCTGCAGCAGTATTTCCAGCGTCAGCAGCCGTACCTCGATCCCGAGCTGGACCTGCAACGCGTGGCGAAGGAGTGCGGTTACAGCCGCAATCAGATTTCTTATCTGCTGAATCAGGTGCTGGGGCAAAGCTTCTATCGCTACGTCAACCAGGCACGACTCCAGCATTTGCTGCAAGCGCTGGATAACGCCGCGCCGCCGCTGCGCATTGATGAACTGGCGTTCGCTGCCGGATTCAACTCGTTGTCGGCGTTCTACAGCTGTTTTCGCCAGCACACCGGGCAGTCGCCCAAGGCCTACGCCAAACAAATTTCTTTGCGGACACGCGCGCAAGACAGTCCTTGAGGTCAGCCACTAGGATCGACGCCATCGAAATCTGGATTGGCGGAGTCTTGCATGCCGGCGTGGCGCACTATCAGTTTGTGGATGGATCAACTCGACGAGCCGCTCAGCGCGCGCCCGGCACTGGAGCAGGACCTGGACGTCGACGTGGCGATCATCGGCGCCGGCTACACCGGGTTATGGACGGCGTATTACCTGAAGAAACTGGCGCCGGGACTGGATATAGCCATCGTCGAGGCGCAAACCGCCGGATTTGGGGCCTCGGGTCGCAACGGTGGCTGGTTGATGGGCAATCTGCTGGGCGAAGATCGCCTGCTGACGGGCCTGTCTCCCGAGCGGCGTCGCGCTTCGTTCGATCTGCTGCACGGCATCCCCGATGAGGTAGAGGTCATCCTCGAACGCGAGGGCATCGACTGCGATTACCGCAAGGGGGGAGTGCTGTATTGCGCGGCCCGTTATCCCGAGCAGGAAGCCAGTCTGCGTGAGTACCTGAGCAAGCTGCATGCACAGGGCCTGACTGACGACGATTATCGCTGGCTCAATCCTGAGCAATTGGCTCGCCAAATCCGTATCGCCAGACCTTACGGCGGCATCTACGCACCCCATGTGGCGACCATTCAGCCGGCAAAACTGGTGCGCGGCCTGGCCCGGACCGTTCAGGGCATGGGCGTGAAAATCTACGAAAACAGCCCCGTAATCCATTGGCAGGCGGGCAGTCTGCGCACCGACAAGGCCAGTGTGCGCAGCCGCTGGATCGTCCCGGCCATCGAAGGTTATTCGGTGACGCTGCCACCATTGGGCCGTTATCAATTGCCGGTGCAGAGTCTGATTGTTGCCACCGAGCCGTTGCCCGCTGCGACCTGGGATGAAATCGGCCTCAATCGGGGCCAGGCTTTCAGCGAGTTCAGCCGTCAGGTCACTTACGGCCAGCGTAGCGCCGACAACCGCCTGATCTTCGGCGCCCGTGGCGGTTATCAGTTCGCCGGCCAACTGCGGCATAACTTCGACCTGACCCGCGACGAAGTGGAACTGCGTCGCTACCTGTTCGGCGAACTGTTCCCGCAACTGAAAAACGTACAGATCACCCACGCCTGGGGCGGCAACCTCGGCATGTCACGGCATTTCAAACCGCACATGCTCTGCGATCGGGCCAACGGCATCGCGCTGTCAGGCGGTTATGGCGGGGAAGGCGTGGGGGCCAGCAACCTCGGCGGACGCACCCTGGCCGATCTGATCCTCGAGCGCGATACCGAACTGACCCGTCAGCCATGGGTTCTCCCCGACGGTGGAATCCACGCGTTGCGAGCGTGGGAGCCGGAGCCGTGCCGCTGGCTCGGCTACAACGCGATCATCAAAAGCTTCGTCCACGAAGACCAGACCTTGGCCAACCCGGCGACGGCGCCTTGGCGGCGCAAGCTTGCCAGCCGGGTGGCCGGGTTCATGGAAGGTTTCATGCACTGAACGTTGTTTACTATCAGACAGGTAACGCCATGAGCATCACCCAATTCAAGAACACCCCCACGTTGCAACTGGACGAGTCCAATCCGGTGGCCGTGCCGCTCGGCACTCCGGTCGCGGTGGCATCGACCACCAGCGTCGAGCGCGACGACGGCGTCGAAACCGGCGTCTGGGAATGTACGCCCGGACGCTGGCGGCGGCAGATCACCGCCCAGGAGTTCTGCCACTTCATTTCCGGCCGCTGCACGTTCACCCCGGACGATGGCGGCGAAACCCTGCACATACAAGGTGGCGACGCACTGATGTTGCCAGCCAACACGCTCGGGATCTGGGACATCCAGGAGACCGTGCGCAAGACCTATGTCCTGATTTTCTGACGTTTTGATCCTTTTGATTGCCTGCCAACAACAACAGCCAATACAGGAATCGATCCATGATCCGAAAGACCCTCGCTCTCGCCCCCTTGATGCTCGCCGTGTCCCTCGCTCAGGCCGCGGATACGGTCAAGGTTTATAACTGGTCCGATTACATCGCACCGGACACCGCCAAGAACTTCGAAAAGGCCAGCGGCATTGGCGTCACCTATGACGTCTACGACAGCAACGAAACCCTCGACGGCAAGCTGATGACCGGTAAATCCGGTTATGACGTGGTGTTTCCGTCCAACCACTTCATGGCGCGGCAGATTCAGGGCGGGGCGCTGATGAAACTGGACAAGAGCCAGTTGCCGAACTGGAAAAACCTCAATCCGGTATTGCTCAAGGCCTTGCAGACCAACGATCCGGGCAATGAACACGGCTTCCCTTATCTGTGGGGCAGTACTGGCATCGGTTACAACATCGCCAAGGTCAAGGCCGTACTGGGCGATAACGCGCCCGTGGATTCCTGGGACCTGATCTTCAAGCCCGAGAACATGCAGAAACTGCAGAAGTGCGGCGTGGCGATCCTCGACAATGGCCCGGAATTGCTGCCGGCTGCGCTGAATTACCTGGGATTGCCGCACCACAGCAAGAATCCCGAAGACTACAAGAAAGCCGAAGCACTGCTGATGAAAGTGCGGCCGTATGTCAGTTACTTCCATTCCTCGAAGTACACCAGCGATCTGGCCAATGGCGATATCTGTGTGGCGGTCGGCTTCTCCGGGGATATCCTGCAAGCGGAGAACCGCGCCAAAGAAGCGAAGAATGGCGTCGACATTGGCTATGCGATTCCCAGGGAAGGCGCCGCGATCTGGTTCGACATGGTCGCCATGCCCGCCGACGCCCCGGACGAGAAGGCCGGGTACGCCTTCATGAATTACCTGCTGCAGCCCGACGTCATGGCCGGCATCAGCAACTACGTGCATTACGCCAACGGCAATGAACAGGCCGACAGCCTGATCGACCCGGCCATCAAGAACGACACCAAGGTTTATCCCAGCCCGGAAATGATGGGCAAGCTGTTTGCGCTGGAAGCGATGCCGCTGAACATCGACCGGATCCGCACGCGGGTGTGGAACAAGATCCGCACCGGCAGCTGACAATCTGTCGGAGCGGGTTATCCCGCTCCGATAGCTGGCAACGTCTATTTAATTGGTTGATATCACTTCGCTGGCACCGCACTAATAAAGTGCGGGAAAGTGAGACGTATCCAACAAAAAAGCAACTTACCGATATTTAATATTTAAATAAGAAATCGTCAGACAATTAGGCAAACTCACCACACTTGCAACATTCTTCCAGCGGCACGCGCTTTGTTTACGGGACTTTTCCGGAAGACTTCAATTTGATCTCGAAAAAACGCTAGACGACAGATTTCAAATTGTGTCAGGTTTCTGATGCCTTCATTGGGCGAGTGATAGGACAATCTCGCCAGAGGTTGTCGCTATCGGACAAAAACTGTTCCATTGCTAAACAAGGAAGTGTGTTTATGTCGAAAGTAAAAGCGAATGCTATTGATACCGCCGAACAGGCTTTCCAGCTGAACGCGGCCCCCCTGGCTGCGCCAAGCTCGGCGTATAACCAGATCAATAGCTTCAGCCATCAGTACGATCGTGGCGGCAACCTCACGGTCAATGGCAAACCCTCCTTCTCGGTGGATCAAGCCGCCACCCAACTGCTGCGAGATGGTGCCTCCTGGCACGACCTCGACGGTAGCGGCAAGATCGAACTGACTTACACCTTTCTGACCTCCAAGACCGCCAACTTTGGTGGCCTGGGCGTTACCGGTTTCAGTCAGTTCAGTTCCCTGCAAAAAGCCCAGGCGGTGCTCGCCATGCAATCCTGGGCCGATGTCGCCAACGTGACGTTTACCGAAGCGGCCAGAGGTGGCGACGGCCACATGACCTTCGGCAACTACAGCGGCGGTCAGGAAGGCGCTGCGGCATTCGCGTTCCTGCCAGGCACCGAGCCAGGCTATGACGGTCAGTCCTGGTACCTGACCGGCAGTGGATACGACGTCAACAAAACTCCAGGTGTGAACAACTACGGGCGTCAGACGCTGACCCACGAAATCGGCCACACCCTGGGCCTGTCCCACCCGGGCGACTACAACGCCGGTACGGGCAACCCGACCTACAATGACGCTTCCTACGGGCAAGACACCCGCGGCTACAGCCTCATGAGTTACTGGAGCGAAAGCAACACCAGCCAGAACTTCAGCAAGGGCGGCGTCGAAGCCTATGCCTCCGGCCCGCTGATGGATGACATCGCAGCGATCCAGAAGCTCTACGGCGCCAACCTGACCACCCGTACCGGTGACACCACCTACGGCTTCAACTCCAACGCTGGCCGCGACTTCCTCAGCGCGACTTCGTCGACGGACAAGCTGGTGTTCTCGGTGTGGGATGCGGGCGGCAAGGACACCTTCGACTTCTCGGGTTTCACCCAGAACCAGAAGATCAACCTCAATGAAGCCTCGTTCTCCGACGTTGGCGGCCTGGTGGGCAACGTGTCCATCGCCAAGGGCGTCACCATCGAGAACGCCATCGGCGGTTCGGGCAACGACCTGATCATCGGCAACAGTGCCGCGAACGAGCTCAAGGGCGGTGCCGGCAACGACATCATCTGGGGCGGCGGCGGTGCCGACAAGCTGTGGGGCGGTTCGGGTTCGGACACTTTCCTGTTCGCGGCCAGCTCCGATTCCAAGCCGGGTGCGATCGATCAGATCCTCGATTTTGTCAGCGGTCTGGACAAAATCGACCTGAGCGCGATCACCAATGGTTCGGGCCTGCACTTCGTCAGCGCCTTCACCGGCGCGGCGGGCGATGCCATCCTGACTTCCTCGGGCGGCAACAGCCTGTTGTCGGTGGATTTCTCCGGGCACGGCGTGGCGGACTTCCAGGTCAGCACCGTTGGCCAGGCAGCGATCAGCGACATCGTGGCGTGATGTGATCCGGGAAAGCGGCGCGCATGCGCCGCTTTCTTTGCTTGCATCGTCTTGGCCGGTGAGCAAGGCTACGTGCCGGAGTGAAATTTCCTATGATCCAATTCGCTTTTACCCGCAATGCGGCGGCGTACTTGTTGCCGATGCTGATGATGATTTCTGGAGAAACAACCATGGCAAGCAGCCTGAGACTCGAAGACCCATCGGTATTTGCCGGGCCGTGGCAGGCGACACTGAGCGCCCGCAGTGACACCCCCGAAGCGCTAGCGATGCAGGACAAACCGTCGAACACCTGCCAGGTCGACCTTGAGGCCAATCAGACCCTGGGCAAGGGCGCCGATTGTCTGAGCGCGTGGCTGCAAGAGAGTGCCATCGGCTGGTTTCCCGATCCCGACGGGCTCTCCATCACCGGTAAAGAGGGTTCAAGAATCCAGTTTTTCAGCCGACAACGTGACGGGCTTTATCTGAGTGCTTTGAAGTCGGGTCTGGTGATTACCCTGGAGCGAGTTGCAAAGCAGCCTTGATTATCGGAACCGGCACGCAGTTTAAATATAAGGCACCTCGTTACAGTTATAAGCCTGCCTTCAATAACTCTGCCGTGGTACTTGGTCGCGAAAGTTGTTGTTGAAGTGTAAGCGGATGCTGTCGGTGTATGTCCCGCTCCGAGCGCGGGCTAATTAATAGAAGACTCGCCAAGTACGGCGGGGAATATCATTTCAGGAATAATCAATGAAGATGGCGAAGGCCCCAGCCACCGCACCCTTATTCAAGGCACTGGGTGACTATAAAAGCATTCTGATCAGCGTCGGATGCTTTACCGCACTGATCAACGTGCTGATGCTGGTGCCCTCGATATATATGCTCCAGGTCTATGACCGAGTGCTGTCTTCGCAAAACGAAACCACCCTGGCGATGTTGTCTCTGATGGTCGTGGGGTTCTTTGCGTTCATCGGCCTGCTGGAGGTGGTGCGCAGCTTCATCGTGATCCGCATCGGCAGCCAGCTGGAGCGCCGCTTCAACCTGCGGGTCTATCAGGCCGCGTTCGAGCGCAACCTGTTCAAGGGGGAAGGCAACGCTGGTCAGTCCCTCGGCGACCTGACCCACATTCGCCAGTTCGTCACCGGGCCGGCGCTGTTCGCTTTCTTCGATGCGCCGTGGTTCCCGGTCTATCTGTTCGTGATTTATCTGTTCAACGTCTGGCTCGGTGTGCTGGCCACCGCCGGCGCGCTGCTGCTGATCGCCCTGGCGTGCCTCAACGAATACATGACCAAAAAGCCGCTGGGCGAAGCCGCCGGTTTCTCACAGAAGTCCAGCCAGTTGGCCACCAGCCATCTGCACAACGCCGAAACCATTCAGGCGATGGGCATGCTCGGTTCCTTGCGCAAGCGCTGGTTCCAGGTGCATTCGCGCTTTCTCGGTCTGCAAAACCAGGCCAGTGACACCGGCGCGGTCATCAGCTCCCTGAGCAAGACCTTGCGTCTGTGCCTGCAATCTCTGGTGCTGGGCCTGGGTGCCTTGCTGGTGATCAAGGGCGACATGACCGCCGGGATGATGATCGCCGGCTCCATTCTCATGGGCCGGGTGCTCAGCCCGATCGACCAGTTGATCGCCGTGTGGAAACAGTGGAGCGGGGCGAAGCTGGCCTACCGCCGTCTCGATTCCCTGTTGCAGGCATTTCCGCCGAGCGACGACGCCATGGCACTGCCGGCGCCGAAAGGCCAGATCACCTTTGAACAGGTCAGTGCCGGCCCGCCCGGGCAACGGGCCGCGACCTTGCACATGATCAATTTCAATCTGGCGGCCGGTGAAGTGCTGGGCGTGCTGGGTGCCTCCGGCTCCGGCAAGTCGACGCTGGCGCGGGTACTGGTCGGTGTATGGCCGACCCTTGGCGGGACAGTGCGCCTGGACGGTGCCGACATCCACCGCTGGAACCGCGACCAACTCGGTCCGTATATCGGCTACCTGCCGCAGGATATCGAACTGTTCAGCGGCACCATCGCCGAGAACATTGCGCGCTTCAGCGAAACCGATCCGCAGAAAGTCGTGGCCGCCGCACAACAGGCCGGGGTCCACGAAATGATCCTGCGCATGCCGCAAGGCTACGACACGCAACTGGGCGAGGACGGCAGCGGTCTGTCCGGTGGCCAGAAACAGCGTGTGGCGCTGGCGCGAGCGATTTACGGCACGCCAAGTCTGGTGGTGCTGGATGAGCCGAACTCCAACCTCGACACCGTCGGCGAAGCGGCATTGTCCAGTGCCATCGTGCAACTCAAAGCCCAGGGCACCACGGTGGTGCTGGTGACGCACCGGTCTTCGGTGCTGGCCCAGGCCGACAAGCTGCTGGTGCTCAACGAGGGCCGTCTGCAAGCCTTCGGTCCGAGCCATGACGTACTCAAGGCGCTGTCCGGCAACCCGCCACAACAGCCACAACAAACAGAAAAAACCGCGCAGGCACCGGGCGGACTCAGCATGAGCCGGCAGTACCAGCCCTCGACAAGGAACTCGGGTGTATGAGCAGCGCGAGCATGAACACAGAAAACGAAGCGAACATGGAACACGCCTACATCACCGAACGCCCGGAGCGCGACGCAAAGTTCTTCGCCCGGATGGGCTGGATTCTGGCGCTGGCCGGCGCCGGCAGTTTCTTTGCCTGGGCGGCACTGGCGCCGCTGGATCAGGGGATTCCGGTGCAAGGCACGGTGGTGGTATCCGGTAAACGCAAGGCCGTGCAGTCGATGAGCAGCGGTGTGGTCAGCCGGATCCTGGTGCGCGAAGGCGAGATCGTGAAGCAGGGCCAGCCCTTGTTCCGCCTCGACCAGACTCAGGTTGCCGCCGACGTGCAATCGCTGCAGGCCCAGTACCGCATGGCCTGGGCCAGCCTGGCGCGCTGGCAGGCCGAGCGTGACAACCTCAAGCAGGTGACGTTTCCGCCAGAGCTGAGCGACAACGCCGACCCGCGTCTGGCCCTGGTGCTGGAGGGCCAGCGACAACTGTTCAGCAGCCGCCGTGAAGCGTTCTCCCGCGAGCAGGCTGCGCTGCGTGCCAGCATCGAAGGCGCTACTGCGCAGCTGGCCGGCATGCGCCGCGCCCGTACCGATCTCAATGCCCAGGCCGCTTCCCTGCAACAGCAGTTGAGCAACCTGCAACCGCTGGCGGACAACGGCTACATCCCGCGCAACCGTTTGATGGAATACCAGCGTCAGCTGTCGCAGGTGCAGCAGCAACTGGCGGAAAACACCGGCGAAAGCGGCCGCGTGGAGCAGGGCATTCTCGAGTCGCGCCTGAAACTGCAACAGCACGGCGAGGAATACCAGAAAGAAGTCCGCAGCCAGCTGGCGGATGCGCAACTGAAAAGCGTCACCCTGTCCGAGCAACTGACCTCCGCCGGATTCGACCTGCAACACAGCGAAATCCTCGCCACCTCGGACGGCATCGCCGTCAATCTTGGCGTGCACACCGAAGGCGCCGTGGTGCGTCAGGGCGAAACCCTGCTGGAAATCGTCCCGCAAGGCACCCGTCTGGAAGTGGAAGGGCACTTGCCGATCAACCTGATCGACAAGGTCGGCACGCACCTGCCGGTGGACATCCTCTTCACCGCGTTCAACCAGAGCAAGACGCCGCGGGTTCCCGGCGAAGTCAGCCTGATTTCCGCCGACCAGATGGTCGATGAGAAAACCGGCGCGCCGTATTACGTGTTGCGCAGCAGCGTCAGCGATCAGGCCATGGAGAAGCTCAATGGCCTGGTCATCAAGCCGGGCATGCCGGCGGAAATGTTCGTGCGCACGGGCGAACGTTCACTCCTCAACTATCTGTTCAAACCGTTGCTCGACCGGGCCGGCTCCGCATTGACTGAAGAATAAGGATGTTCGGCTGTATGAATAAGCTTTCCATGCTGGCGGCAGCGTTCGCGCTGCTCGCGGGCAACAGTGCAGTGGCAGCCATGGGGCCGTTCGAAATCTACGAGCAGGCCTTACGCAACGACCCGGTGTTTCTCGGCGCGATCAAGGAACGTGATGCAGGCCTTGAAAATCGGGCCATTGGCCGCGCCGGGTTGTTGCCAAAACTGGGTTACAACTACAACAAGGGCCACAACACATCGAAGGCCACTTCCCTCGACGAGCGTGCCCGAAACCGTACCGAGGAGCGCAACTACAACAGTTACGGCTCGACCCTGACGCTACAGCAGCCATTGCTCGACTACGAAGCCTACGCGGCCTATCGCAAAGGCGTGGCGCAGTCGCTGTTTGCCGACGAGAACTTTCGCGGCAAGAGTCAGGAGCTGCTGGTTCGCGTCCTGGACAACTACACCAAGGCCCTGTTCGCCCAGGATCAGATCGACATCGCCCAAGCCAAGAAAAAGGCCTACGAGCAGCAGTTCCAGCAGAACGAGCACATGTTCAAGCAGGGTGAGGGCACGCGAACCGACATTCTCGAAGCCGAATCCCGCTATGAGCTGGCGACCGCCGAAGAGATCGAGGCGCGTAACGAACAGGATGCGGCCTTGCGCGAGCTCGGCGCACTGGTGGGCGTGCCGGCGGTGGACATCACTGACCTGGCGCCCCTGGATCAGAACTTCCAGACGTTCGCCCTGATGCCGGCCAACTACGACACCTGGCATGAACTGGCGATCAGCAACAACCCGAATCTGGCGTCGCAACGCCAGGCCGTGGAAGTGGCCCGTTACGAGGTCGAACGCAATCGTGCAGGGCATCTGCCGAAAGTGAATGCCTACGCCGCGATGCGCCAGAACGAGTCGGAAAGCGGCAACACCTACAACCAGCGCTACGAGACCAACACAATCGGTTTCGAAGTCAGCGTGCCGTTGTACGCCGGTGGCGGTGTGTCGGCCTCGACCCGTCAGGCCAGTCGCAATATGGAACAGGCCGAATACGAACTGGATGGCAAGACCCGCGAGACGCTCATCGAACTGCGCCGTCAGTTCAGTGCCTGCCTGTCCGGCGTCAACAAGCTGCGTGCCTATCAGAAGGCGCTTGCGTCGGCCGAAGCACTGGTGGTCTCGACCAAACAAAGCATTCTGGGCGGCGAGCGGACCAATCTGGACGCCCTGAACGCCGAACAACAACTATTTACCACCCGCCGCGATCTGGCCCAGGCACGCTACGACTACCTGATGGCCTGGACCAAGCTGCATTACTACGCGGGCACCTTGAGCGAGCAGGATCTGGCGCGGGTGGACGAAGCATTCGGGCAGGGCCCACGGACGCAATAACGCCGTAACTTTTACACAAAACAACAAAAACGAGTGGTGAACATGGACGTACGCTTCAAGCCGGCATCGGTCGGCACGCTGTTGCTCGCAATTTCTGTCAGCCAGGCCCAGGCGCAGTACCTTGAGTCTGGCAAGCCCGGCGACGCCGCCAGTTGGCGATCCGCCGAGTTCCTGCGCGACTGGGGCCTGGGCCGGATGCAGGCCGATCAGGCCTACGCCGCCGGTATTACCGGCAAAGGCGTGAAGGTCGGTGCGCTGGATTCCGGTTTCGACGCCGCCCATCCCGAGTTCGCCGGCGACCGTTATCACCCGGTGTTGAGCCGCGGCAGCTATGTCGATGGCTCGCTGTTCAGCGTCAACGGCACGCTCAATCCGAACAATGACTCCCACGGCACCCACGTGGTCGGCACCATGGGTGCCTCGCGTGATGGCATTGGCATGCACGGCGTGGCGTTCAATGCGCAGATCTATGTTGCCAACACCAACAAGAACGACAGTTTCCTGTTCGGCCCCAATCCCGATCCGCGCTACTTCAAAGCAGCGTACGATGCCTTGGCCGATGCCGGCGTGCGGGCCATCAACAACAGCTGGGGCAGTCAGCCACCGGATGTCAGTTATCGAACCCTTGCAGATCTGCATGCCGCTTACGCCCAGCACTGGAACAAGGGGACCTGGCTCGATGCCGCCTCCGATGTTTCGCGCCGCGGCGTGATCAATGTGTTCAGCGCCGGTAACAGCGGTTATCCCAACGCCAGCGTGCGTTCGGCGCTGCCGTATTTTCAGCCGGACCTGGAAGGCCACTGGCTGGCGGTATCGGGGCTGGACCAGAGCAATCAGCAAAAATACAACCAGTGCGGCCTCGCCAAATACTGGTGCATCACCACACCGGGCGCGAAGATCGACAGCACCATTCCCGACGGTGGCTACGCGATCAAGTCCGGTACCTCGATGGCCGCGCCGCACGCCACCGGGGCCCTGGCGCTGGTGATGGAGCGCTACCCGTACATGAGCAATCAGCAGGCGCTGGAAGTGCTGCTGACCACCGCCACCCAACTTGATGGTTCGGTGACTGATGCACCGACCGAACGAGTCGGCTGGGGCGTGGCCAACCTGAAACGGGCGATGGGCGGGCCGGGGCAATTGCTCGGCGCGTTCGAGGCGCGTCTGGCGGCCGGGCAGAGCGATGTGTGGAGCAATGACATTTCCGACAAGGCCCTGATCCAGCGTCAGCGCGAAGACCTCGCCGAACACAGTGCGTGGCAGCAAACCCTGCAAGCCAAAGGTTGGCAGAACGGTGTTCCGGCGGGCGCGAGTCAGCAGGATCAAACCGATTACGCCATCGGCACGGCCCGGGATGCGGCCGCCGCCAATCGGGTGTATCAGGGCAGTCTGATCAAGTCCGGCGCCGGCCGCCTGCTGTTGACCGGTGACAGCACCTATCGCGGTCCGACCACGGTCAATGGCGGCCTGCTGACCGTTAACGGCTCGCTGACCTCTGCGGTCACAGTCAATGACAGCGGCACCCTCGGTGGTTCCGGACGGGTTGGCGCGTTGATCGCCAATAACGGCAGTCGTGTGGCACCGGGCAATTCCATCGCCACCTTGAACGTCGCCGGCGACGTGACCTTCACACCAGGTTCGACTTATGCGGTGGAATTGTCACCGACGGCCAGTGACCGCATCGTCGCCGGCGGCACGGCGACCATCAGCGGTGCCACTGTCAGCCTGTCTCTGGAAAACAGCCCGACCTTGCTCAGTACCGCCGAAGCGAAAAGCCTGCTCGGTCATCAGTACGACGTTCTGCAAGCCGCCGGTGGCATTCAGGGCCAGTTCGGCGCTGTGGTGCCGGACTACCTGTTTATCGGTGGCAGCCTCGCGTCCACCGGCACCGGGATCACGCTGAGTGTCGAACGCAACGCGACATCTTTTGCCAGTGTCGGCCAGACCCCGAACCAGCGGGCTGTGGCCAGCGCGGTCGAGGGGATGGGCGCAGGCAATGCCGTCTACGAAAGCCTGTTGCTGTCGGCTACCACCCACGATGCACGGCAAGCGTTCCAGCAACTGAGCGGGGAAATCTACCCGGCCCTCGGTTCGGTACTGATCAACGACAGCCGCCAGTTACGCGATGCGCTGGGTGAACGCCTGCATGACGCGAACACCTCGCAGAGCAATGGCTGGATCAAGGCCCTCGGTGCCTGGGGGACAACCGATTCGCGACACGACACCGCCGGCTACAGCACCTCGATTGGCGGCCTGCTGGCAGGGGTCGACGGCGCGCTGGACGAGCAGACTCGCATCGGTCTGGTCACCGGTTACAGCGACAGTTCGTTGAGCATGGGCTCCGGCACGCACTCTTCGGCCAAGGTCGACAGCTATCACCTCGGTGCCTACGCCGGCCACGCTATCGGTGACTGGCGCCTGAGCACCGGCGTGGCCTACAGCTGGCATCGCGCGGACGTGAAGCGCGACCTGCAATACGGCGACGTGAGCGCCAAGCAGAAGGCCAAGGTCGACGCCGCCACCACTCAGGTGTTCGGCGAAGCGGCGTATCGACTGAATCTGCAACCGCTGGCTCTGGAGCCGTTCGCCAATCTGGCCTACGTACACCTGGACAGCGACGGTTT
This sequence comes from Pseudomonas sp. 58(2021), assembly GCF_017491585.1. Taxonomy (NCBI): domain Bacteria; kingdom Pseudomonadati; phylum Pseudomonadota; class Gammaproteobacteria; order Pseudomonadales; family Pseudomonadaceae; genus Pseudomonas; species Pseudomonas sp. 58(2021). The sequence continues at coordinate 173,404 of NZ_JAFGYZ010000003.1, read as the reverse complement.
CACCGAGAAGGGCGACGCTGCCGCGCTGAAAAGCAATGGCGACCAGCGCGATGCGGTGCTCGGCACTCTCGGCGTCAGGGCGATCAAGACGATCAACCTGTCAGGCTCGCAAAAGCTCGATCTCAGCGGTCGCCTCGGCTGGCAGCACAGCCTTGGCGACATCGAATCCGAACAACATTTGCGTTTCTCCAGCGGCAGCGCGCCGTACAGCGTTGAAAGCTCACCGCTGGTGCGCGACGCCGCGCTGGTCGGCGTACAGGCCAGCCTGGCCCTGAGCCGCGACGTGCGGGTGAACCTGGATTACAACGGACAACTGGCCAGCCGCGAGAAACAGCACGGCGTGGGCCTGAGCCTGAACTGGCAGTTCTGACTGATCGTGACTGATCGTTCCCATGCTCCCGCGTGAGAACGATCAGACGATCACTTCAATAGACGGATTTTGTGCAACATCACTAAGGAAGGTCGCTGGATGAAAAATAACAACACCCCCGCGCAATCGGGTGGCTGCTTTCGCCTGAAAACCCTCAACTGTGCCTTGCTCTGCGCCATGGCCACCTGGGGCAGCGCACAGGCTGCGCCCTACGTGGAGAGCGGTCGGGCAGGGGACCCGGCCAGTTGGCGCAGCGCCGAGTTCAAGGCGGACTGGGGCCTGGGCGCGATCGGCGCGGACTACGCCTACGCCGCCGGCTACACCGGCAAAAACGTGAAACTGGGGATTTTCGACCAGCCGGTATATGCCGCGCACCCGGAATTTTCCGGGACCAACAAAGTCGTCACCCTGGTCACCAGCGGTATCCGCGAATACACCGATCCGTACATCCCGGTCAAAGCCGGGGACGCGTTCCGTTATGACGGTTCGCCCTCGATCGGTTCCGACGGCAAGCTCGGTGCCCACGGCACCCACGTTGGTGGCATCGCCGCAGGTAGCCGTGACGGCGGGCCAATGCACGGCGTAGCGTTCGGGGCGCAGATCATCAGTGCCGATAACGGCGACCCGGGGCCGGAAGACGGCATTGTGCGCGGCAACGACGGCGCGGTGTACAAGGCCGGTTGGGATGCCCTGGTCGCCAGCGGTGCACGGATCATCAACAACAGTTGGGGTATCGGCATCACTGACCGATTCGACCGCGGCGGCCGCGACCCTGCTTATCCGCATTTCACCGTCAACGACGCGCAATTGCAGTTCAACGAGATCCGCACGCTGCTCGGCACCAAACCCGGTGGCGCGTATGACGGCGCGATCGCCGCCGCTCGCAGCGGAATCGTGACAATTTTCGCAGCCGGCAACGACTACAACCTGAACAACCCGGACGCCATCGCCGGCCTCGGTTACTTCGTGCCGGACATCGCGCCGAACTGGATCACCGTCGCCGCATTGCAGAACAACCCGGATCTGGCCAGCGCCAACCCGTACATCATGAGTACGTTCTCTTCGCGCTGCGGCTACACCGCCAGTTTCTGCGTCTCGGCACCGGGTACGAAAATCTACAGCTCGATCATCGAAGGCACCAACGCCGACAACCTGACGACCGGCTACAAAAACTACAACGGCACCTCGATGGCCGCGCCACACGTGGCCGGTTCCATGGCGGTGTTGATGGAGCGCTTCCCGTACATGTCCGGGGACCAGGTTGCCAGCGTATTGCGTACCACCGCCACCGACCTCGGCGCACCGGGCATCGACGCCCTGTACGGCTGGGGCATGATCAACCTGCGCAAGGCCATTGACGGCCCGGCGATGTTCGTCACTGAACAGGACATTCCCGAAGAGTTCCGCATCCAGGGCGCCTACGGCTCCGGTCAGTTCGTGGCGGATCTGCCGGGAATCGGCGCGATCATCGATGCGGGCAAACCCACCGAACGCGTGTGTAACGACATCACCTGCGGGCTCGACACCTGGCGCAACGACATTTCCGGCCATGGCGGTCTGACCAAGCAAGGGATTGGCACCCTGGTGATGACCGGCGCCAACACCTACACCGGTCCGACGCTGGTCAATCAGGGGCGACTGGCGATCAATGGCTCGCTGCAATCGGCGGTGACGGTCAATGACGGCGGCATCCTCGGCGGTAACGGCCGGATCGCCGCGCTGACTGCCAACAGCGGCGGCACTGTGGCGCCGGGCAATTCCATCGGGACCTTGAACGTGGCCGGTGACGTGACCTTCGCACCGGGTTCGACCTATGCGGTGGAAGTGTCCCCGACCAGCAGCGACCGCGTCGTGGCCGGCGGTACTGCCACCATCGAGGGCGCGACCGTTGCGCTGTCACTGGAAAACAGTCCGACCTTGCTGACCACCGGCGAGGTGAAATCCCTGCTCGGCAGCCAGTTCAACATTCTGCAGGCAGCGGGTGGCATCCAGGGCCGTTTCGGTCAGGTCCTGCCCAGCTATGCGTTCCTTGGCGGCACTCTCGATTACTCGGCAAACGGTGTGCAACTGGATGTCGGGCGTAACGGCAATTCGTTCGCCAGCGTCGGCCTGACCCCGAATCAGCGTGCCGTCGGTGCAGCCGCCGAACGTCTGGGCGCGGGCAATGCGCTGTTCGAAACCCTGCTGCTGTCACCGACTGCCGCCGTGGCGCAGGACGCTTTCCAGCAACTGTCCGGCGAGATTCACCCGGCCATTGGCACTTTGCTGATCAACGACAGCCGTTACCTGCGCGATGCCGTGGGCGAACGCCTGCGCGAGCGTGATCTGTTCGACGCCGGCGCGCCGACCGATGATCGCAGCAACGCCTGGATGAAGGTGCTCGGTGCCTGGGGCAAGAGCGACGGCGGCCATGAAAATGCCAACGCCAACAGCTCCATTGGCGGACTGTTGCTCGGTGTCGATGGCCTGATTACTGAAGATACCCGTCTGGGTTTCGTTACCGGTTATAGCGACAGTTCTTTGAACATGGGCGGCGGCACGCACTCGTCGGCGTCCATTGACAGCTATCACCTGGGTACGTACCTGGGTCATCAGATCGATGCCCTGCGCCTGACTGCCGGAGCGGCTTACAGCTGGCATCGCATCGACGTCAAACGTGACCTGCAATTCGCCGGCGTCAGCGGCAAGCAGAAGACCAAGCGCGATGCGACCACCGCACAACTGTTCACAGAAGCCGCCTACGATCTTGGTCTGCAGCCGATGAACCTGGAGCCGTTCGCCAATCTGGCTTACGTGCACCTGAACAGTGACAGCTTTACCGAAAAGGGTGATGCCGCCGCACTGAAGGGCGGTGAAGACAACCGCGACGCCGTATTGTCGACTCTTGGCGTTCGCGCCAAGCGTACGTTTGCCCTGTCGGACAAACATCAGCTGGAGCTGGGCGCGACACTGGGCTGGCAGCACAACCTGAGCAGCGTGGATTCCGACAGCCACTTGGCCTTCGTCAATGGCAACAGTGCGTTCACCGTGCAAAGTGTGTCGATGGATCGAGATGCAGCGGTGGTCGGCGTACGCGCCGGGCTGGCGCTCAATCGCGATGTCCGGGTCAACCTGGACTACAACGGACTGATCGGTTCGAACGAGAAGGACCACGGTGTGGGCCTGACGCTGGACTGGCAGTTCTAAGGTGTAGCGGCAGTTCGGCAAAGAACTGCCGCTTTTTAAAGGAAGAGAGAGCACGACATGGGATTGTTTGATTACAAGAAAGCCGATGGCAAAGCGTTGTACAGCGATGCCATCGCGCTGACGCTGTATGCCTACACACCGACCGGGCAGCCTTTGCCCGGCACCGGGTGGGCGCCACTTGGCGCCACGGCACTGGGTTATCAAGGCAAGAGCGATGCGAAGGGCACGTTCTTCGGCGAGAAGGACGGCTTTACCAGCGCCGAAGCCGAAGTGCTCGGCAAGTACGACGCCGCGGGCAAGCTGATCGGCATCGGGGTGGCCTTTCGCGGCACCGGCGGCCTGGGCTACAGCGACACCTTCGGCGACATGAAGAACAATCTGCTGGCCGCCATCGGGCCGGTGGATTACGCCAAAAATTACGCGAAGAATGCTTTCGACAACCTGCTCAAGTCAGTGGCGGCGTTTGCCACGGCCCATGGCATCGCCGCCAAGGACGTGCTGATCAGCGGCCACAGCCTCGGCGGGCTCGGAGTCAACAGCGTGGCGCAACTGAGCGCGAGCGACTGGGGTGGTTTCTTCAAGGACGCCAACTACATTTCCTTCGCCTCGCCGACCCAGAGCAGCACCGGCACCAACGTGCTGAACATCGGCTTCGAGAATGACCCGGTGTTCCGTGTGCTCGACGGCACCACGTTCAGCACGGCGTCGATGGGCAAACACGACAAGCCGCACGACTCGACCACTGACAACATCGTCAACTTCAACGACAACTACGCGTCCACCGCGCAGAACCTGGTGCCGTTCAGTATCGTCAACCCGTTGAACTGGTCGGCTCACAGTTCCCTGGGCTACGCCGACGGCCTGAACCGGGTGATCGACTCCAGGTTCTACAATCTCACCAGTCAGGACTCGACCATCATCGTGTCCAATCTGGAGGTCTCGTCCCGGGGCAAGACCTGGGTCGAGGATCTGGGTCGCAGCGGTGAGCCACACACCGGCAGCACTTTCATCATCGGCACCGACAGCAACGACTGGCTCAAGGGCGGGGCGGGCAACGACTTCCTGGAAGGCCGCGCCGGCGACGACCTGTTCCGCGATGACGGGGGCTTCAACATCCTGTTGGGCGTTCAGGGCCACAACACCTTTGACCTGCAGAAACCGTTGCAGAACTTCAGTTTTGCCAACGACGGCGACGGCACGCTGTACGTGCGCGACGCCTACGGCGGCATCAGCATGACCCGCGACATCGGCGCGCTGGTGAGCAAAGAGTCCGGTTCAATGTGGAGCAGCAAGGAAATCACCTGGACCGTCACCGGCAAAGGCCTGGCCAACGGTGCCGAGCTGACCCAGTACAACCATTCGCTCAATGGCGGCGCACTCGGCGACACGCTGAAGGCTACCGCTGACGGCGACTGGCTGTTCGGCCTGGGCGGCGACGACCACCTGTTCAGCGACAAGGCCCATGTGACCTTCGTCGGCGGCGCCGGCAATGACGTGATGAATGCGGTGGGTGGCAGCAACACTTTCCTGTTCAGCGGCGCGTTCGGCTTTGACTCGATCCATGGCTACCAGGGCAGCGACAAACTGGTGTTCATGGGCGTTCAGGGCGCAGGGCAGGGCTACGACTACAAGCAACATGCTGCGCAGTCCGGCGCCGATACCGTGCTGAAGATTGGCGACTATGCCGTGACCCTGATCGGGGTGGGTGTGGCTAATCTGTCGGATTCGAGTTTCGTGTTCGCCTGATTCCGTGTGGGAGCCACCGCGGCTTGCGACGGTTCCCATTGGGGTTGCATGACACAAGTGTTGTAAATGAAATGCTCCGGAACGCCTCGGGAGGGGCGTTCTGGTTGTGAGCTATCTCTGAATAATTCCAACAAAGAGAGAGGCAACAGCAATGGGTGTGTATGACTACAAGAACTTCAGCACAGCGGATTCCAAGGCGTTGTTCAGTGACGCCATGGCCATCACGCTGTACTCCTATCACAACCTCGACAACGGTTTCGCGGTTGGCTACCAACACAACGGTTTCGGCCTCGGCCTGCCGGCCACACTGGTCAGCGCGCTGATTGGCGGGACCGATTCGCAAGGGGTGATTCCCGGCGTACCGTGGAACCCCGACTCGGAAAAACTCGCCCTCGACGCCGTGAAAAAGGCCGGTTGGACACCCATCACCGCTTCGCAACTGAGCTATGACGGCAAGACCGACGTTCGCGGAACCTTCTTCGGCGAAAAACCCGGTTATACCAGCGCCCAGGTGGAAGTCCTCGGCAAGTACGACGCCCAGGGCCATCTCACGGAAATCGGCATCGCGTTTCGCGGCACCAGCGGCCCGCGGGAAATCCTGATCGGCGACTCCATCGCCGACGCCATCAATGACCTGCTCGCCGCTTTCGGCCCCAAGGATTACGCCAAAAACTACGTCGGCGAAGCCTTCGGCAACCTGATGAACAACGTGGTGGCCTTCGCCAAGGCCAACGGGCTCACCGGCAAGGACGTGCTGGTCAGCGGCCACAGCCTCGGCGGACTGGCCGTCAACAGCATGGCGGACTTGAGCGGCAGCAAGTGGGGCGGGTTCTTCCAGGACTCCAATTACATTGCCTACGCCTCGCCGACCCAGAGCAGCACTGACAAGGTGCTCAACGTCGGCTATGAAAACGACCCGGTGTTCCGTGCCCTCGACGGCTCGACGTTCACCGGGGCATCGCTGGGCGTCCACGACGCGTCGAAAGTGTCGGCGACCGACAACATCGTCAGCTTCAACGACCACTACGCCTCGAACGTTTGGAACGTGCTGCCGTTCTCGATCGTCAACGTTCCGACCTGGATCTCGCACCTGCCGACCGCTTACGGCGACGGCATGAACCGTGTGATCGAATCGAAGTTCTACGACCTCACCAGTCGAGACTCGACGATCATCGTCGCCAACCTGTCGGATCCGGCACGGGTTAACACCTGGGTGCAGGACCTCAACCGCAACGCCGAGCCCCACAAGGGCAGTACCTTCATCATCGGCAGCGACGGCAATGACCTGATCCAGGGCGGCAGCGGCAACGACTATCTGGAGGGCCGTGCCGGCAACGATACGTTCCGCGATGGCGGGGGCTACAACATCCTGCTGGGCGGCTCGGGCAACAACACCCTGGAGTTGCAGAAGTCAGTCAATACCTTCGACTTCGCCAACGACGGCGCCGGCAACCTGTACATCCGCGATGCCAACGGCGGCATCAGCATTACTCGCGACATCGGCAGCATCGTCACCAAGGAGCCGGGTTTCCTTTGGGGGCTGTTCAAGGACGACGTGATCCACAGCGTGACCGCCGATGGCCTGAAGGTCGGCAACAACGTCACCCAGTACGAGTCAAGCGTCAAGGGCACCAGTGGCTCCGATAGCCTCAAGGCCCACACCGGCGGTGACTGGCTGTTCGGTCTGGACGGCAACGATCACTTGATCGGCGGCGCGGGCAATGACGTATTCGTCGGCGGTGCCGGCAATGACCTGATGGAGTCGGGCGGCGGGGCGGATACGTTCCTGTTCAGCGGTGCGTTCGGTCAGGACCGGGTGGTGGGATTCACCGGCAACGACAAACTGGTGTTCCTCGGCGTGCAGGGCGTGTTGCCGGGCGATGACTTCCGCGCCCATGCCACGGCGGTGGGGCAGGATACGCTGCTCAAGTTCGGCGGTGACTCGGTGACGCTGGTCGGGGTTTCGCTGAGCAGTCTCAGCGCCGATGGCATCGTGATCGCCTGAGGGTAATGGGGGAGAGGGAATTCCTTCCCTCTCCCTATTAAAAGTGACTCATTGGCCACTACCTGACTCAAAGCCCTGCAACAACAGGAAATGCGGACTAAAGCCATCGCATGCGCACTCGTCATGTATGGGCAAGCCGCCAATGAGTACAGGAGATTCAAACGTGAAAGGTTTCAAGAGGTATATCGGTATCGTCGGGTTGGCGCTGCTGTCGGCCAACGCCTGGGCCGATCTGCCTCACAGCTCGATTCTGAGCCGCTACGGCGTCAGTTCCGATGATTTGCCGAAACCGGCCCCCACCGAGAACACCGAGCCGGTCGAAGAAAAAAGCCGTTTTCAGCTCCAGCCGGAACAACCCTTCGTGACGATCCGTCTGGGCGACGGCAAGCAACCGGAAACCACCGGCAACCTCAGTATCGACCGGATGGCACAGCAGGAACGCGAGCGTTGCCAGCGACTACAGGCAGAACTGGCCCGTCGAGGTGAACGCTACTTCAGTTGTGACAACAGCATTCCAGGCATGACCCTGCCGCAGTAATCGCGGCTTTCAGGGAGCTGCCGCAAGGGCAGCTCCGCTGTTGCAATCAGTCTTCCTTGCGCACCGTGGCCACTTCGTCGGCCTTGACCCGGATCTTCGCACCGGAAATATCCCGGAATTCATAAAAGCCGTCCTCGGACTTGGTTTTCGGCATGTCCTTGGTCAGATACTGCGTGCCATTCTGCAAGGTCACCACCGTCGGGGTGGAGCAGCCGGCCAGCGCCATCAGCGCTACGACGGTCATCGGCATAAACAACGTCTTGAAATTCATAACCGGTATTTCCTCATTCAATTCGACCGGTGTCGGTCCTCTTACGCGGTTGGTGCCAGATCGCCTGTAAAAGTTCGATGGACTGGCGAAAAAACCTCAAGCGCGGATGCCATTGATCCTTTTCCGTTTGCACCCGGCGGGGCGGAACTGGTATCTGTACGCATAACCAGTATTCGCTTGCCATGGCCCCTTATCACCGTGACTTCCAGCCCCCTCGACGATCCGTTCTATTACCTCAACAACTTTCGACAAGTGCTTGAATGGCTTGAGCTTCGCTATGCCGACGTGATGAGCGACACGGAACACGCGTTCATCCGCGACTTCAAATCGCTGCCACGCGGGTCACAGGGGTTGCTGGTGCGAATGGTGATGCGCAAGGGGGTACATTTTCGGGCGGGCAAGCTCGATTATCCGGAAATCGGTGACATTGCGTCAGCCGCGCAACCGTTGCTGGATCATGGCTGGCTGAACGAGCAGGCGCTGTTGTCGATGCCGGAGCTGTTCGATCTGCTGCTCAAGGCTGAAGTTTTGCAAGCCTTCGGCCCGGCCATCGACGACCCGAAGGGCAGGAAAGTCGACTGGCTGCCAATCCTGCATGAACAGTTTCCCGAGGTACGCCCGTGGCGTGACTGGTGCCCGCAACTGACAGACCGACTGTTCAGCCTGACACTGATGGACCTGTGCGACCGGTTTCGCCTGATGTTCTTCGGCAACCTGTATCAGGACTGGTCGGAGTTCGTCCTCGCCGACCTCGGGATCTTCACCTATGAAAAGGTCGAATTCAGCGCCGATTCCCGTGGCCTGCGCAGCCGCGCGGATGTTGATGCCTGCCTGTTCCTGCACGATTGCCAGCAGCGCTTCGAGGCGGGTGAGGCGATCGAGCCGATTGCCGGGCAGTTGAACACGCTGCAGTTCGATAACCCGTGGTTGCAGCGTCGGCTCGGCAAGCTGCTGTTCCAGATCGGCCAGCATTGCGAACGCATCGCAGCGTTTGCGCTGGCCCTGAGTCTTTATCGTGACTGCGCCTATCCCGGCGCGCGATTGCGGATGATCCGGGTGCTGGAGCGTTGCGGCGAATATGCGCTGGCGCTGGAGCTGGGCGCGGTGGCCGAACAGGCACCGCAAAGCGCCGCCGAACAGCAGGGGCTGCAACGCATGCTGCCACGCCTGCGGCGCAAACTTGGCGGCCCGATACTCAAGCGTGTCGCGCCAAAACCTGTAGAACGACTGGACCTGCATCTGCCACGGCTCGAACCGACGCTGTCAGTGGAATATCACGTGCAGGCACACCTGAATGAAGACGCAGGCCCCGTGCACTACGTGGAAAACAGCCTGATCAATTCACTGTTCGGCCTGTTGTGCTGGCCAGCGATTTTCGCACCGCTGCCAGGCGCGTTTTTCAACCCGTTCCAGCGCGGGCCGGCGGACTTGCTCCATGAGGATTTCCACGCTCGCCGCGCCGGGTTGTTCGAGTCCTGCCTGGCCGAACTTGACGACGGCCGCTACACCGACACCATCCGCAGCCGATTTGTCGCCAAGTGGGGCATTCAGTCGCCGTTCGTGTTCTGGGGGGCCCTCAATGAGGAACTGCTGGAGCAGGCACTGACCTGCCTGCCGGCCGAACACCTCAAGCACTGGTTCAATCGCCTGCTGCTCGACATCAAGGCCAACCGCGCCGGCATGCCGGACCTGATCCAGTTCTGGCCGCAGCACAAGACCTACCGGATGATCGAAGTCAAAGGCCCCGGCGACCGTTTGCAGGATAACCAGCTGCGCTGGCTGGAGTTCTGCCACGCGCACCAGATGCCGGTAGCCGTGTGTTACGTGCAATGGGCGGAGCAGGGCGCTTGAGCTACAGCATCGCGGTACGGGCCCTGTGTGAATTCACCGCCAAGAGCGGTGACCTGGACCTGCGATTCACACCGTCACCCACCGCACTGGAAGGCATTGCCGGCCACCGCACCGTCGCCTCCCGGCGCAATGACACCTATCAAAGCGAAGTGGCGCTGGAGGGCGAATTTCGTACCTTGAAGGTCAAGGGCCGGGCAGATGGCTACGATCCGGCGCAGAACTGCCTGGAGGAAGTCAAAACCTACCGTGGCGACCTGAGCAAACAACCGGCCAACCACCGCGCACTGCACTGGGCGCAGGCGAAGATCTATGGCTGGCTGATGTGCCGCAAGCTGGAACTGGAGCGGATCAGCCTGGCGCTGGTGTATTTCGATATCGTCAGCGAAAAGGAAACCTGTCTGGTCGAAGACTTCAGCGCCGAATCGTTGCGCATTTTTTTCGAACAGCAGTGCGGCTTGTTCCTGGCATGGGCCGAGCAGGAAATGGCTCACCGTGAAGCGCGTAATCAGGCGGCGCAGCAACTGCGTTTTCCCCATGACAGTTTCCGCCCCGGCCAGCGACATCTTGCCGAGTCGGTGTTCAAGGCTGTCAGCACCGGCCGCTGTCTGATGGCCCAGGCGCCCACAGGCATCGGCAAGACCCTCGGCACGCTGTTCCCGATGCTCAAGGCCCTGGCGCCGCAGCAGCTGGACAAGGTGTATTTCCTCACCGCCAAGACACCGGGGCGCAAACTGGCGCTGGATTCGGCGCAAGTGCTGTTCGATCACGACGCAACCCTGCCGCTGCGGGTGCTGGAAATGGTCGCGCGGGACAAGGCTTGCGAGCATCCCGACAAGGCCTGTCACGGTGAATCCTGTCCGTTGGCGCAAGGTTTCTACGATCGACTGCCAGCGGCGCGCGAAGCCGCCAGTCAATTGAAGTTGCAGGATCAGGCTGCAATCCGTGACGTCGCCGCGCAACACTCGGTGTGCCCCTACTACCTGAGCCAGGAAATGGCGCGCTGGGCCGATGTGGTGGTCGCGGACTACAACTACTACTTCGATTTCACCGCCATGCTGTTCGGCCTTGCCCAGCTCAATCAATGGAAAGTCGCGGTGCTGGTGGACGAGGCGCACAACCTGATCGAGCGCGGACGGCAGATGTACAGCGCCACTCTCGATCAGGGGATATTCAACAACGTGCGCAAAACCGCACCCGAGGCTTTGAAAAAACCTTTGCAGCGGGTCAACCGTGAATGGAACGCCCTGCACAACGCGCAACTGGCGCCGTATCAGGCCTACGACAAGGCGCCGGAAAAACTGCTGCAGGCGATCACGTCGTGCAGCGCAAGCATTGGCGATTACCTCAACGACCATCCGCAAGGGCTGGACAGCGGTTTGCAGAATGCCTACTTCGAGATGCTGCAATTCGGCCGGGTTGCGGAGTTGTTCGATGCGCATTACCTGTTCGACATCAGCAAGCGCGACCTCGACCGCAAACGCCCGCTGTCGCAGCTGTGCCTGCGCAACGTGGTGCCGGCAGCGCTGCTTGGTCCACGGCTGAGAGCGGCCCGCAGTTGCGTGCTGTTTTCCGCCACCCTCAGCCCTCGCCATTATTATGCCGACCTGCTCGGGACACCGGCCGACACGGTGTGTATCGACGTTGAATCACCGTTCAACGCCGAACAGTTGCAGGTGCGGATCGTCAGCCAGATCTCCACCCGTTTCACCCATCGCCAGGCTTCGCTGGAGCCGATTGTCGAACTGATCGCTCGCCAGTTCGGCGAGCGTCCGGGCAATTATCTGGCGTTCTTCAGCAGCTTCGACTACCTGCAACAAGTCGCGCAATTGCTCGCCGAACGGCATCCACAGATCACGCTCTGGCAGCAATCGCGGGGTATGGCCGAAGGGCAGCGGCAGGCGTTTCTCGATCAGTTCACGGCGCACAGCCAGGGCATCGGGTTCGCGGTACTCGGCGGTGCGTTCGGCGAAGGCATCGATCTGCCCGGTGCCCGGTTGATCGGCGCCTTCGTCGCCACGCTGGGGCTGGCGCAGCTCAACCCGGTCAACGAACAGCTGAATCGGCGCATGGCGGCGATTTTCGGCGCCGGTTACGACTACACCTACCTGTTCCCCGGCGTGCAGAAAGTGGTGCAGGCCGCCGGTAGGGTGATCCGCACCCAGCAGGATCGTGGCGTGGTCATGCTGATCGACGATCGCTTCGCCGAGAGCCGCATCCAGCAACTGTTGCCGCGCTGGTGGCAACTCGATCATGCAGATGCCGCTTTCCTATCCGCCGGTTTGACGCATACTCCTGTTATTGAGAATCTGCTTTGAGCCAAGCCTGATGAGCGAGAACAAGACGTCCGCTGCGATCGAAGAAATGCGCTTTCGCCTGCTGATCGATGCCGTGGTCGATTATGCGATCTACATGATCGATCCGGCCGGCATCATCACCAGCTGGAACTCCGGGGCCAAACGTTTCAAGGGGTATGAAGAAGCCGAGATTCTCGGCGAGCATTTTTCGCGCTTCTACACCGATGAAGACCGCGCTGTCGGCATGCCGCAACGGGCACTTGAAACGGCGATCCGCGAAGGACGGTTCGAAGGCGAAGGCTGGCGGGTGCGCAAGGACGGTACGCACTTCTGGTGCCACGTGGTGATCGACCCGATTTACAGTCCGGACGGGCAACTACTCGGTTTTGCGAAAATCACCCGTGACCTCACCGACCGCAAGATGGCCGAGGAAACCCTCAAGCAAAGCGAACAGCAGTTCCGCCTGCTGGTGCAGGGCGTGTCCGACTACGCGATCTACATGCTCAACCCGGAAGGCCGCGTGACCAACTGGAATCCCGGTGCGCAACGGATCAAGGGTTATGCGCCGGACGAAGTGATCGGCAAGCATTTCTCGATGTTCTACACGCCGGAAGACCGTGAGATCGGTGAGCCGCAGCGAGCGCTGGAAACCGCCGTGCGCGAAGGGCGCTTCGAGAACAGGAGCTGGCGCCTGCGCAAGGACGGCACGCGGTTTCTGGCGCATGTGGTGGTCGATGCGATTCGCGGTGAGACCGGCACGTTGCTTGGTTTTGCCAAGATCACCCGCGACGTCACCGAAGCCCACCAGGCACAATTGGCACTGGAGCAGACCCGCGAAGCGCTGTTCCAGGCGCAGAAGATGCAGGCCATCGGCCAACTCAGCGGCGGCATCGCCCATGATTTCAACAATCTGCTGACGGTGATCCTCGGCAATCTGGAGATCGTGCGCAAACGCGTGGGTGACGACCCCAAGGTCAGCCGTCTGCTGGAAAATGCCACGCAAGGCGCGCTGCGCGGTGTGTCCCTGACCCAGCGCATGCTGGCCTTCGCCCGGCGTCAGGAACTCAAGACCGAACCCGTGGAGATTGCGAAACTGGTGCAAGGCATCACTGGCCTGCTTCGCAGTTCGCTGGGCCCGGGAATTCGCATCGAAACACAGTTTCCCGACGAACTTGAAGCGGTGCTGGCCGACACCAACCAGCTCGAACTGGCGGTCCTCAACCTGGCCACCAACGCACGGGATGCGATGCCCGAGGGCGGTAGCGTGGTCATCGGCGCCGAGCCGCGAGTGGTTCTGCAGCAGAACCAGTCAACGCTGGCGGCAGGGCGTTATGTCTGCCTGAGCGTGACCGATACCGGTGAAGGCATGGATGACGCGACACTGGCCTCGGCGACCGATCCGTTCTTTACCACCAAAGGTCTGGGCAAGGGCACAGGCCTGGGACTGTCGATGGTGCACGGTTTCATCGAGCAGTTGGGCGGCCGTTTTGTGCTCAAAAGCATGAAGGGGCACGGGACTTGCGCCGAACTCTGGCTGCCGGTCGCCGTCGACGGGATGGCGGCCAAGCCTCTGAGCCCGAAGCCGCCCACGGCGGCAGTGCCGCGACTCAGCGTTCTGGTGGTGGACGACGACAGTCTGGTGCGAACCAGCACCAGCCTGTTGCTGGAAGATCTGGGGCATCGGGTCATCGGTGCGGCTTCGGGCGTGCAAGCGCTGGAATTGTTCGATCAGGGGGAAGTGATCGATCTGGTGATTACAGACATGGCCATGCCGAAAATGAACGGTGCGCAATTGGCGCATGCGGTGCGTTTGCTCAAGCCTGATCTGCCGATCATTCTTGCCACGGGCTATGCCGAGCGTCTCGAAGGCTTCGCGGCCGAGTTGCCGCGACTGTCGAAACCTTTCAATCAGATGCATCTGGTGGAGATCATCGCTCAGTCGATGAAGTGAGCCGGGTCAGGATCCGGCTGAACTTGTTCGGGGCTGGCCGGCTCCAAACGCTTTGTCTTTCGGAGCGTCCATCCCGTGCCACGCATACTGACCCATCCGACCGCCGAAGAGACCCTGACCGAACACAATGCAAAGATGTTCGGCTCGCCCAAGGAGCGCCTGGATTTCTATCGACGGGAAATCCAGTACGAAACCAGCATTCTGGCCAACCGCACCGACGCTTATCTGGCGGCGCAATCGTTTCTGGTGATCGCCTTCGCCTCCTGCATGGCCAACCTCAATCCTGAGTGGGGCAAGCTGTTTACGTTGGTGGTGCCGCCCTTTCTGGCATTACTCGGGCTACTCAGTTCACTCAATGCCTGGCCGGGAATCCGGGCGGCCTACGACATCATCGACCACTGGCATTTCAAACAGAGTGAGTTGCTGCGCAGCGAGCCGTTGATGGGTCTGGCCTATGACGAATCGCCGTTGTTCAGTGAAATGGAGTCCAGTCACAAGGGTTACTGTAAATCCCTGCTTTTTTCCCTTCGCACACCGTGGATTTTCGCCACGTTCTGGGTGCTGCTCGGCAGCTATGCCGTTTTCATACAGGTCACCAATCCTGGAAATTGAGCGACCCCAAACGCAAAAGCCCGGCCATCAAGGCCGGGCTTTTGCGTTTTTGAGGTCAGGCGCTGGCTTCGAGCTCGCGGCGTAATCCCCGGGAGTTCTGCTGCGACATGGGAATGGGCGGGAAATCCTCGTTCAAGACGCACAGGTGCTCGATGGCATCCTGGAATTTCAAATCGGCCTTGCGACGCAGGAGTCGATACCGCTCGAATTGTTCGATATCCAGGTGCTCGCCTTCGAGCAATTCGTGGGCCGCCCGATTGAGCGCCTGGGCCTCTTCGAACAACTGCCGGTTGCGTTCCAGCGCCAGGGTTCTGCAAGCCTTGATTTGTGCCGATGTCGAACATTCTTTCATGACCGTTGACCTTATTCTTCCTGATTCCTTGTGCCGGGCGTCCAGCCGCGGGGAACCGAGTTTGCCGAATCTCGCCGGACGGATTCGGCGAGAGGTTAAAGCTGTGACCGGCGGCGGTCAGACGCGGATCCATTTATTTCAAGAAAAAAGTTCGATGTTTTTCGGCGATAGCGCCGGGAGAAAAAATCAGTTTTTTTGCTTTTTTTGTTGCTCGTAGCGAGCCAGGAGCGGCTGGGTGCTGATGCCGTGCAGCAAAATGCTCAGGGCCACTACCGAAAGGGTGAGATCGGTACACTGTGCGCCTACGGTGTTACCCAGGCCATGGTTCAGGGCGTAGAACAGATAGAACAGACTGCCGATGCCACGAATGCCGAACCAGCCGATCAGCATCCGCTGACGCCACATCAGCAGTGATCCCCATGGCATCAGTGCCACACAGGCTGGCCGAATGAGACAGAACAACACGCCACCGATCCACAATGCCCGCCAGTCCCAGTGAGTGACCAGCACGACGCCGAGCAGGGTCACCAGAAACACTTCCATGGCCCGTTCCACCAGACCACCGAAAGCGAGCATGTCGCCCATCATGATCCCGGCAGCCACCTGACTGCTTTGCAGCCGCTCGGTGTCACCGTGCACCGCGTGCTGCGGTTCGACATTCTGATGGCCGACCACCGGTTGCACCAGATGTTCGGCCGGCGGCTGATGGACGCCGGTGGACTTCACTTCCTCCTGACGCAGGCCCAACCCGGCGGTAAACACCGACAGAAAGCCGTAGCCCCCCAAGGACTCGGCCACCACAAAGGCAAGTGCAATCAAGGCCAGTGCCAGGTAGTCGTTCGGGCTGACGGTGCTGTCTTCATTGCGCGTCTGCAAGGCGAGGGTGGCGCGGCCAATGCCGCGCCCCATCCAGTAACCCGTCAGCAAGCCGACGGGTACGGCCCAGAGCAGATCGCGCAATACCCAGTTGCTCCACTCCGCGGCCAGGCCCTCGCCTTGCAGCAGCAACAGCCCGAGGATCACAAAGGGAAAGGCCACTCCGTCGTTCAGGCCAGCCTCGCCGGACAGTCCGAAGCGCACACTGTCGACATCCCGCGCATCGTTGACCTGCACCAGCGCCGCCAGCACCGGGTCGGTGGGCGCCAGAATCGCGCCGATCAGCAACGACGGTCCCCACGACATTTTCAGACCGTAGTGCAGGAGCAGACAGACGCCAATGATCGTCAGCACCATGACCGGGCCGGCGAGGCCGAAAGCGATTCGCCAACGCTTGTCGCGTAACGGCAGGCGCAACTTCAAGCCGCAGACGAACAGCGAAAACAGCACCGCGACTTCAGTCAGGTGCTCCATCCAGGACGCGGCATGCTCCAGCGGCAGCTTCAGCAGATCGAGCCCGCTCGGGCCGATGCCGACGCCGAGCAGCAGGCACACCGCCGACGTCGTTACCGGCATCCAGCGCAGGTACGACGAGGTCAACGCCAGCGTCAGCAGGACGGCGCCGAGCACTGCTACCCAGATAATGAATGTCATGGTCCGCGGCCCGTCCTGACAGTCGTTGCTCCGCCTCGGCGCCGGCGTGACGTGAAGGAATCACAGCATCGGCTTGCCACCCGTGACCCCGTAGCGCTGACCCGTGATGTAGCTGGCCTCATCCGATGCCAGCAACACGTAGATCGGCGCGACTTCTACCGGTTGACCCGGGCGACCGAGCGGGGTCTGTTCACCGAAATGCTGCACTTGTTCGTCCGGCATGGTCGAGACGATCAGCGGCGTCCAGATCGGCCCCGGCGCCACGCAGTTCACACGGATTTCCCGCGGTCCGAGCATTTGCGCCAGACCGCCGGTGAAATTGGCGATCGCCCCTTTGGTGGTGGCATAGGCGAGCAGGGTGGGCTTGGGCATGTCCGAGTTGACCGAACTGGTGTTGATGATAGATGCGCCGGGGCGCATGTGTTTGATCGCGGCCTGACACAGTCGGAAAATCGCCGTGATGTTGACGTCGAAGGTCATCACCCATTCATCATCGGGAATCTCTTCGAACGTTTCGTGAGTCATCTGAAATGCTGCGTTGTTGACCAGTACGTCGATGCGTCCGAAGCGCTCCACCGTCTGGTCCACCAGTGCATGGCAGTGGGTTTTCTGCGCGATGTCGCCGGGCAGCAACAGGCATTGACGTCCGGCCTGTTCGACCCAGCGTGCGGTTTCCCGTGCATCTTCGTGTTCGTTGAGATAGGCGATGGCCACGTCCGCGCCTTCACGGGCAAAGGCGATGGCCACGGCGCGGCCGATGCCGCTGTCGGCGCCGGTGATCAGGGCGATCTTGCCGGCGAGGCGACCGGAGCCGCGGTAACTTTTTTCGCCGCAATCGGGGTACGGCTCCATCTGGCGTTGAGAGCCGGGCACCGTTTGTGGCTGTTTCGGGAATGGGGGTTTTGGATAGTCGGTCATCGTCAATCTCCGAAGCTCAGGGCGGGTATGGGGGGTTGACCCGGCGCATTTGCCATGAGTTCGATTGGATTGACGATGCCGTCAGTCAGGCTCAGGCCTGGCGTCGAGTCAGGCCACGCTCCATCCGCGCAATGCCTTCCTCCAGCAGCGAACGCGGGCAACCGAAGTTCAGGCGCACGAATTGCTGGCTATGGTCACCGAAATCGATGCCCGGGCTGAGTCCCACGCGAGCCTGTTCGAGGAAGAACTGCTGCGGATTGTCCAGGCCCAGGGCCGAGCAATCGAGCCACGCCAGATAAGTCCCCTGCGGCACGTTGATCTTCACCCCGGGCAGGCGGCTGCGAACCGCTTCCACCAACCAGTCACGGTTGGCTTGCAGATATTGCTTGAGTTCATTCAGCCACGGCCCGGCCTCGCTGTAGGCCACGCGAGTGGCTTCCATGCCCAGCGGGTTGACGCTATCGACCATGCCGCAGCGGGCGTGATTGACGCGCTCGCGCAGGGCACTGTCCTGAATGATCATGAACGAGGTTTTGAGGCCGGCAATGTTGTAGGCCTTGCTCGCCGACATCAGGGTGATGGTGCGCCGGGCGATGTCCGGGCCCAGGGACGCGGTCGGAATGTGCACGCGACCGTCGTAGCACAGTTCGGCGTGGATTTCGTCAGAGATGATCCAGGCGTCCTGCGCCACGCAGATGTCGGCCACCGCTTGCAGTTCTTCACGGCCGAAGACCTTGCCGATCGGGTTGTGCGGGTTGCTCAGCAGCAGGGCGCCGCCACCGGTGAGGGATTCACGCAAGGCATCCAGCGGCGTGGCGTAGGTGCCGTCGGCCTTGGCGTCGAATTCCAGCTCGACCTTGTTCAGGCCCCAATGGCCCGGCGCGTGTCGCAGCGGCGGGTAATTCGGGGTTTGCACCACGACATTCTGCTGTGGCTGCACCAGCGCCTTGAGCGCCATGTTGAAACCCGATTCCACGCCCGGCAGGAAGATCAGCTCTTGCGGTTTGACCCGCCAGGCGAATTTGTTCCAGAGGTCGGCAACAATGGCCTCGCGCAGGTTGTCCTGGGCGACGCTGTAGCCGACCAAGGGGTGCAGCAGACGCTGTTGCAGCGCCTCGATGACCACCGGTGGTGCCGCGAAATCCATGTCAGCGACCCACATCGGCAACACATCGGCCGCGAAGCGGCTCCACTTGGTGCTGCCGGTGTCGTGGCGGTCGAATACCTGATCAAAATTGAAAGTCATGCGCGGTCTCTAAGAGCGGAGATGGGTCGTGGCCGCCATGATAAGCCCCATCTCCTGCGGGTGCGAACTTGTGACCCCAGGATGGCCGACGGTCGGTTTTCACACAGGCAGCGGGGACGTTGTCTACAGTGAAAAAGTCGGCACTTGTGTGCCGCCACCGTGATTGTCCAGAAAAAACCCGGCTCAAGTACCGGGTTCCACCTGATCAGGAGTGCACGATGGATCTCAGCCGTCGTCAGTTCTTCAAGGTCGCCGGTATCGGCCTTGCAGGCTCTAGCCTGGGCGCGTTGGGCATGGCCCCGACGCAGGCCTTCGCCGAGCAGGTGCGCCACTTCAAGCTTGCCCACACCCATGAAACCCGCAACACCTGCCCGTATTGCTCGGTCGGTTGCGGGTTGATCATGTACAGCCAGGGCGATGCCGCGAAGAACGTTGCGCAAAACATCATCCATATCGAGGGCGACGCCGACCACCCGGTCAACCGCGGCACCCTGTGCCCGAAAGGCGCCGGCCTGCTGGACTTCATTCACAGCCCGGGCCGCTTGCAGTACCCGCAGGTGCGCAAGCCCGGCAGCAGCGAATGGACCCGGATCACCTGGGATGAAGCCCTCGACCGTGTCGCCGACCTGATGAAGGCCGACCGCGACGCCAATTTCGTCGAGAAGAACGCCCAGGGGCAGACGGTGAACCGCTGGCTGACCACCGGGTTCCTTGCAGCGTCCGCGGCGTCCAACGAAGCGGGCTACATCACCCACAAGGTGGTTCGCAGTCTCGGCATGCTGGGGTTCGATAACCAGGCGCGTGTCTGACACGGCCCGACGGTGGCAAGTCTTGCCCCGACGTACGGCCGTGGAGCCATGACCAACACCTGGACCGATATCGCCAACGCGAATCTGATCCTGGTGATGGGTGGCAACGCAGCAGAAGCCCATCCTTGCGGCTTCAAATGGGTGACCGAAGCCAAAGCGCACAATGCCGCGCGGCTGATCGTGGTCGATCCGAGGTTTACCCGGACCGCATCCGTGGCCGATTACTACGCGCCGATTCGCACCGGCAGCGACATCGCGTTCATGGGCGGGCTGATCAATTACCTGCTGACCGAGGACAAGATTCAGCACGAATACGTGCGCAACTACACCGACGTGTCATTCATCGTCAAAGCCGGATTCGGCTTCGAGGACGGGCTGTTCACCGGTTACGACGCGGCCAAACGCAGCTACACCGACAAGTCCTCCTGGGGTTATGAACTGGGCGATGACGGCTTTGCCAAAGTTGACCCGACCCTGCAGGACCCGCGCTGCGTCTATCAGCTGATGAAGCAGCATTACAGCCGCTACAACATCGACCTGGCGAGCCAGATCTGCGGCATGCCGGTCGATGCGATGAAGAAAATCTGGGAGGAAATCGCCACTTGCTCGACGCCGGGCAAGACCATGACCATTCTTTACGCGCTGGGGTGGACCCAACATTCGATCGGCTCGCAGATCATCCGCAGCGCGGCGATGGTGCAATTGTTGCTGGGCAACGTCGGCATGCCCGGTGGCGGGGTCAACGCCTTGCGCGGGCACTCGAACATTCAGGGCCTGACTGACCTCGGGTTACTGTCGAACTCGTTGCCGGGTTACCTGACCCTGCCGACGGACGCCGAGCAGGACTACAACGCCTACATCAAGAAACGCACGCAATTGCCGTTGCGGCCGGGGCAGTTGTCTTACTGGCAGAACTACAGCAAGTTCCACGTCAGCCTGATGAAAGCCTGGTACGGCGCCAACGCGACCGCCGAAAACCAGTGGGCCTACGACTACCTGCCGAAACTCGACATCCCCAACTACGACATCCTCAAGGTGTTCGACCTGATGGGGCAGGGCAAGGTCAACGGCTACATGTGCCAGGGCTTCAACCCGATTGCTGCGTTGCCGGACAAGAATCGGGTGATGGCTGCTCTCGCCAAACTGAAATGGCTGGTGGTGATGGACCCGCTGGCCACCGAAACCTCACAGTTCTGGGAAAACGTCGGGCCGTACAACGATGTGAAAAGTGCCGACATCCAGACCGAAGTCATCCGCCTGCCGACCACCTGTTTTGCCGAAGAGGACGGCTCGCTGGTCAACAGCAGCCGCTGGCTGCAATGGCACTGGAAAGGCGCCGACGGCCCGGGCGAGTCACGCACCGATGTGCGGATCATGACCGAACTGTTCATGCGCCTGCGTCAGCGGTATCAGACCGAGGGCGGGGCTTATCCCGATCCGATCCTCAAACTCTCCTGGCCGTACAAGATTGCGCAAGAACCGTCGCCGGAAGAAATCGCCAAGGAGATCAACGGCTACGCCACCACCGATTTCACCGACGCCACGGGCGCGGCGATCAAGGGCAATTCGCAACTGGCCGGGTTCGCCCAGCTCAAGGATGACGGCAGCACCGCGTCCGGCTGCTGGATTTTCTGCGGCAGTTGGACCGAAGCCGGTAACCAGATGGCCCGCCGCGACAATAACGACCCTTACGGCATGCATCAGCATCAGGGCTGGGCGTGGGCCTGGCCGGCCAACCGGCGGATTCTCTACAACCGCGCTTCGGCGGACATGCAGGGCAAACCGTGGGATCCGAAAAAACGCCTGGTCTGGTGGAACGGCAAGGCCTGGGGCGGTACCGACGTGCCGGACTACAAGGCCGACGTGCCGCCGGAAGCCGGGATGAACCCGTTCATCATGAACCCCGAAGGCGTGGCGCGGTTCTTCGCCGTCGACAAGATGAACGAAGGGCCATTCCCGGAGCACTACGAGCCGTTCGAAACGCCGATCGGCATCAACCCGCTGCACCCCGAAAACAAGAAAGCCACCAGCAACCCGGCGGCCAGGATCTTCGATTCGGTGTGGGACAGCCTCGGCGTGGCCAAGGATTACCCGTACGCCGCCACCAGCTATCGGTTGACCGAGCATTTCCACTTCTGGAGCAAACACTGCCGGTTGAACGCGATTGCCCAACCGGAGCAGTTCGTGGAAATCGGTGAAGTGCTGGCCAAGGAGAAGGGCATCGTTGCCGGCGACCGGGTGCGGGTCAGCTGCAAGCGCGGGTTCATTGAAGCGGTGGCGGTGGTGACCAAAAGAATCCGGCCGTTGCAGGTCAACAACCAGGTGGTGCACCAGATCGGCATTCCCCTGCATTGGGGCTTCACCGGCCTGACGCGCCACGGTTACCTGACCAACACCCTGGTGCCGTTCCTCGGCGATGGCAATACACAGACCCCGGAATCCAAGTCATTCCTGGTCAACGTGGAGAAGCTCTGATGGAGAATCTTTAAATGGCCAGCCAAGACATCATTGCCCGCTCGGCCACCACCACACCGGCCCCCTCGGTGCGCAATCAGGAGGAAGTCGCCAAGCTGATCGACACCACCAAATGCATCGGCTGCAAGGCTTGTCAGGTCGCGTGCTCGGAGTGGAACGAGCTGCGCGACGAGGTGGGCCACAACCACGGCACCTACGACAATCCGCAGGATTTGAGCGCAGAGTCATGGACGCTGATGCGCTTCACCGAGCATGAAACCGACGCCGGCAACCTCGAATGGCTGATCCGCAAGGACGGCTGCATGCACTGCGCCGAGCCCGGTTGTCTGGCGGCGTGCCCCAGCCCCGGCGCGATCATCAAGCACGCCAACGGCATCGTCGACTTCGATCAGGATCACTGCATCGGTTGCGGTTATTGCATCACCGGCTGCCCGTTCAACATTCCGCGCATTTCGCAGAAGGACCACAAGGCCTACAAATGCACGCTGTGTTCGGACCGGGTGGCAGTGGGGCTGGAGCCGGCCTGCGTGAAAACCTGCCCGACTGGGGCGATTGTCTTCGGCACCAAGGACGACATGAAGACCCACGCCGCCGAACGTATCGTCGACCTGAAAAGCCGTGGTTTCGACAACGCCGGTCTGTACGACCCGGAAGGCGTCGGCGGCACTCATGTCATGTACGTGCTGCACCACGCGGATACCCCGAAAATCTACGCAGGCCTGCCGGACAACCCTGAGATCAGTCCGTTGGTGGGCCTGTGGAAAGGCATCAGCAAGCCGTTGGGTCTGCTGGCCATGGGCGCGGCGGTGTTGGCCGGGTTCTTCCATTACGTGCGGATCGGCCCGAACCGCACCGAAGAGGATGACCATCCGGAACCGCCCGACACCTCGGTCCACGTGGTCGACCCGGCGGTTCACACCTTCGATCCACGCGGGGAGGACCGGCCATGAGCAACAAGACGATCCTGCGCTACACCGCCAACCAGCGCACCAATCACTGGCTGGTGGCGATTCTGTTCTTCATGGCGGGGCTGTCGGGGCTGGCGCTGTTTCATCCGTCGATGTTCTGGCTGACCCATCTGTTCGGCGGCGGGCCGTGGACGCGGATCCTGCACCCGTTCATGGGCGTGCTGATGTTCGTGTTGTTCCTTGGCCTGGTGTTGCGTTTCTGGCGTTCGAACTTCTTTATCGACAACGACTGGAAGTGGCTGCGGCGCATCGACCGGGTGCTGGTCAACGATGAGGAGACTGTGCCGCCGGTGGGCAAGTACAACGCCGGGCAGAAGATGCTGTTCTGGACTTTACTGCTGTGCATGCTGGGGCTGTTGTTCACGGGGCTGGTGATCTGGCGCGCGTACTTCAGTCATTACTTCGGCATCACGACGATTCGCTGGGCGATGTTGTTGCATGCATTGGCCGGGTTCGTGCTGATCCTGAGCATCATCGTGCACATCTATGCTGGGATCTGGATCAAGGGCTCGGTGGACGCGATGCTGCACGGTTGGGTCAGCCGCGCCTGGGCGAAAAAACACCACGCACTCTGGTATCGCGAAGTGGAATCCAAGGATCCGCCAGAGCGACCGGTCACCAAAAAGGGCTGACACTTGCCAACCATTCTTGAACCCGGGGAAATCGAAGCGGCGGCCAGTGCGCCGCCGTTTCTGCACTTGCCGCCGCACAACCTGTTCACGCTGCGCGCCGAGCGTCTGGAACATTTGGCTATCGGACATCCGCTCGCCGACTACCTGCGCCTGGTCGCGGGACTGTGCCGCGTGCAGCAGCAAGTCCTTGACGATCCCCCCTCAAACACCCCGATTGATGAGCAACGCCTTGAGGTCTGCCGGCAACACGGCATGCCGCCGTTCGCCGCCGATACCTTGATTCGCGAGGACGTCTGGCAGACCTATCTCGAGGCCTTGCTGCAACGCTACAACGCGCCACAACAAACAGCCGTCGCCGAAGCGCTGACAAACTTGCGCATTGCCAGCCCCGGACAGTTGCGCGCCTGGGCCGTGGCGCTGGTCAGCGGTCAGTATTCGCTGGTGCCGGCAGCGCTGGTGCCGTTTCTTGGCGCGGCGCTGCAAACGGCCTGGAGCCACTGGCTGCTCAGCGCACCGAACCTGCAACTGGCGCCCGGCAACAGCCTCGGCCAGTGCCCGGCCTGTGGTTCGCCAGCCATGGCCGGTGTGATCCGCCACCGTGGCAAGCACAACGGTTTGCGTTATCTGGTGTGCTCGCTGTGCGCTTGCGAATGGCACGTGGTGCGGGTCAAGTGCGTGTATTGCGAGCAGAGCAAGGGGCTGGAATATCTGAGTCTGGAAGACGATCGCCACGCCGCCAATCAGGCGCCGCTGAGGGCCGAGGTCTGTCCCGGATGCAACAGCTATCTGAAATTGCTGTACCTGGAAAATGATGCCGAGGCCGAAGCCTTGTCGGCGGACTTGAGCAGTCTGCTGCTGGACATGCGCCTGGCCCAGGACGGCTATCAGCGACTGGCACCGAATCTGCTGCTGGCGCCCGGAGACGAATGAACCGAGCGTCTACACTCTGGCGCAACGGCTTTTTATCCGGAGCGCCTGATGCCTGCCAGTGTTGCCCAGCGTTTGCCTTCCATCGACAGTCTGTTGCGTCACAACGCCTTTCAACCCGTGGCCGAGCGGCACGGGCGCGAGGCGCTGCTGGCGGCTTTGCGTCAGTTGCTCGATGACTTGCGTGATTCGGTTGTGGCGGGGCAGCTCTGCGCTGTCGAGATCAGCCCTGAAACACTGGCCGGCAGGATTGCCGAACGTCTGGCGCTGCAGCAGCGCAGTCAGGTGCGGCGGGTGTTCAACCTGACCGGCACCGTGCTGCACACCAATCTGGGCCGTGCGCTGTTGCCGGAAGAAGCCATCGCCGCCGTGCAGCTCGCGGCCCGTTATCCCTTGAACCTCGAATTCGATCTGGCCAGCGGCAAGCGTGGTGACCGTGATGACCTGATTGAAGGTCTGATCCGGGAGCTGACCGGCGCCGAAGCCGTCACCGTGGTCAACAACAATGCCGCCGCCGTGCTGCTGGCCCTCAACAGTATTGGTGCTCGCAAGGAAGGCATCATCTCCCGTGGCGAATTGATCGAGATCGGCGGTGCGTTCCGCATTCCCGACATCATGGCCCGGGCCGGTGTGCGTCTGCATGAGGTCGGTACCACCAATCGTACCCATGCCCGGGATTACGAAGCAGCGATCAGCCCTCGCAGCGGCCTGATCATGCGTGTCCATGCGAGCAACTACAGCATCGAAGGGTTTACCGCTCGCGTGCCAACGGCCGAACTGGCGGAACTGGCCCATCGTCATGGCTTGCCGTTGCTCGAAGACCTCGGCAGCGGCAGCCTGCTGGACCTGACCCGCTGGGGCCTGCCGGCGGAGCCGACGGTGCGTCAGGCACTGCTCGATGGCGCTGACATCGTCACCTTCAGCGGCGACAAACTGCTCGGCGGACCGCAGGCGGGGGTGATTGTCGGGCGCAAGGAGCTGATCGCGAAGATCAAGAAAAACCCGCTGAAAAGGGCTTTGCGGGTCGACAAGATGACATTGGCCGCGCTGGAAGCGGTGCTCGGGCTCTATCGCGATCCGGATCGCCTGGCCGAGCGCTTGCCGACTCTGCGTCTGTTGACCCGCCCGCAAGATGAGATTCTGGCCCAGACCGAACGCCTGCAACCGGCATTGGCCAAGGTGCTCGGTGAAACCTGGACGGTCACGGCGCAGAAAACACTGGGCATGATCGGCAGCGGCAGCCAGCCGGTGGCGCGGCTGCCAAGCGCGGCATTGTGTGCCCGCCCTCAAGTGTCGAAACGCCTACGCGGACGCAGGCTGCTGATTCTGCAAAGCGCATTGCGCGAGCTGCCGATTCCGGTGCTCGGACGCCTCGACGATGACGCACTGTGGCTGGATCTGCGGCAACTCGACGATGAGCCGGCGTGGCTCGCGCAACTCGCGCAGTTGCAGCCATGATCGTCGGCACCGCCGGGCACATCGACCACGGCAAGACCTCGCTGCTCCAGGCTCTGACCGGGCAAACCGGCGACCGTCGTCCGCAGGAGCGTGAGCGGGGCATGACCATCGACCTCGGTTATCTCTACGCCGAACTGGCGCCCGGCGCGGGGCTGACCGGGTTCATCGACGTGCCCGGCCACGAGAAATTCACCCACAACATGCTCGCCGGTGCCCAAGGCATTGATCTGGTGCTGCTCGTTGTAGCGGCGGATGACGGCGTGATGCCGCAGACCCGCGAGCATCTGGCGATTGCCCAGCTGTTGGGAATTCCCCGGGCGCTGGTGGCGATCACCAAATGTGATCGGGTCGAGGCGGGCAGGGTGGCAAAGGTGCGCCAGCAAATCGAAAATCTGCTGGCCCCCGGTCCGTTTGCAGGTGCGCCGATGCTCGCGGTCTCAAGCATGACGGGTGAGGGCGTCGATGACCTGCGGCAAGCGTTGCTACAGGCGCAACGTGAAGTGTTGAAACGCAGTCGCGAGGGCGGGTTTCGTCTGGCCATCGACCGGGCGTTCAGTGTCGCCGGTGCCGGGATTGTGGTGACGGGCACAGCGCTGTCGGGAATGATCGCGGTGGGCGACAGACTGATCCTCGGGCCTTCGGGCAAAACGGTGCGGGTGAGAGGGCTGCATGCCCAGAATCAACCTGCAGAACTGGCGTTTGCTGGTCAACGTGTGGCCCTGAACATCAGCGGTGATCGCCTGGAGCTTGGGCAAATACATCGCGGACAATGGCTGCTCGCCGAAACACTGTTCGCACCGACCCAACGCCTGGACATCGACTTCCAGTTGCTGCCCGATGAGACGCACACCTTCGAACACTTTCAGCCTGTGCACCTGCATCTCGGCACGCAAGACGTGATCGCCCGGGTGGCGTTGCTCGAAGGACCACGGCTGCTTCCGGGCGAGCGCATGTTCGCGCAACTGTTGACCAATGTCCCGGTACACGGCGTAAAGGGGGATCGACTGGTCCTGCGTGACCCCAGCGCCCAGCGCACGCTCGGCGGCGGTCAGTTGCTCGATCCGTTTGCCCCGGCCCGGCAACGGCGCAGCCCCGGGCGTCTGGCGCAATTGCGGGCGCTGGCAATCAGCAGTGACCTTGAACAAGCGTTGCCGACGTTGCTGGAATACAGCGACAGCGGCATTGATCCGCAGCGACTGGAGCGTCAGTTCAACCGACCGCGTGAAGGCTGGTTGCTGCCGGACAACGTCCGCCTGATCGAAACCCGTCAGGGAACGAGGCTTTTCAATGCTCAGCACTGGGGCATCCTGAAATTCACGTTGCTGGAGCAACTGGCGCGATTCCATGAGCTGGAGCCCGACCAGATGGGCCCGGACCGTGATCGTCTGCGGCGCTTCAGTGGGTTGAATATCGAGCATTCGACGTTCATCAGCCTGTTGGAAGAACTGCGCAGCGCCGGCTCGCTCACCGCCAGCGGCCCGTGGCTGCATTTGCCCGACCATCAGGTGCGCCTGAATGCCGACGACGAAGCCCTGTGGCTGGTGTTGCAGCCGCTGTTCGAACAGGCCGGTTTCGATCCGCCGTGGGTGCGCGACGTGGCCAAAGCCGTGGAGAAGGACGACGCGACCGTCAGGCTGTTGCTGCGCAAACTGGCGCGGCTGGGCGTGATGCATCAAGTGGTGCGGGACTTGTTCTTCACCGACATCACCTTGCGGCAAATGGCCGCCGTGCTGCTGCGTCTGGGTGAAGAAAATCCGCCGATTCAAGTCACGGCGTTCCGCGATGCGCTAGGCTTGGGACGCAAACGCAGTATCCAGATCCTCGAATACTTCGACCGCCTCGGCCTGACCCGGCGTCTCGGCGAGGGCCGGCAGATCCGCTACGACAACGCGCTGGCCAACCCCGGCGCGGATTGAGTTCAAGGAAGGCAATCGCGCCCGGTGGCGCGGCCGGGCTTCAAACCCGGTTGGGGACGGCATCCGTTCCCGGGCAGGTTCGACTCCGGCTGCCTTCCGCCAATTCCTGCTGTTTGATACCTGATGTTTTTGATCGGATGTGCGCTCATGAGTGCATAAGCGCGATTTTACAGAGTGCCATCAATGTGACATCATCCGAGGGGTTGCACCGCCTTTCTTTGGAAGGCTTTTTCCTGTTTCCTGCATTTTCGACCCATTTCACTTGTGCCAGCGCAGTGCTGCGTAAAGACTATTTCGGCATGAAAAAACAACTTCAGGGATGACTGTTTTGCTAAAAAAAATATTGATCCGATTGGGAGCCGCCATTGGCGTAGCGATTGCGCTGTCCGCAGTCATGCTCTTTGTTTGTACAAACGTGCCGATGGTATGGCGTTCGATCTTTCCAAACGACACGCTTGAAACCGTCGATAAATCAAAAGTGGTCAAGAAGGCCATGCTCGGTGAGGCCTGCAACAAGGAAAACAGTACCTGCAAGAAGAATGTCTTGATCATTTTGGGGGCCATTGACGACGGTACCGTTAAAGCAATCGAACAACTGGCTGAAAAGGAGACATTCGATACAGTGTGTTTCGGCAGCCCCGGTGGCAGTGCCGGGGTCGCAACACGTATAGGACGCTGGATAAAGTCCAATAACTTGAATACGTGTATGGCCGAGCATTACAAACTCGAGGGTGGAATAGATGTTTCCAACGTTGAATGCCAATCCGCCTGCCCGTATCTCTTGGTGATGGGCAAAACAAGAACCGCACTTGGAAGTGATTTCAATATTGGAGTTCACAGTTCAGGGGTTCCGTTGGACTTTTGCGTATGTCGGTTCAAAGTCAACGAATTCTGGCCCTATGTTTCCACTTCGGACTATCGAAAAATGCTGGAAGGCTCCGATGAAGCCGAGATTCACCTACGCCTTCTCAGTGACAGTCTGGAGGTGGACTCGACATCCATACATAGACTGACTCAGTCTGAACTCGAAAAGTACGCGGTATTCAACGCCTATGGCGCGGTGGATCCCTCGGCTCGCTAGGGTAGCTGTTGATCAACCGTTTTCAGAACGTGAGCGGGTACTGAATCACCACATAGATCCGGTCAATGTCATCCCCCGCCTGAGCACTGTTGGCCCGGTGCGAGACGTGGGACAGCTGAACGGAAAGATCCTTGGCGGCACCGGACTGGACGATGTAGCGCAGATCGATGTCGCGCTCCCAGTGTTTGCCGCCATCCCCTTGCTGTGGTTGGTATTGACCGCTGTCCGGGTCGAACGGATTGTAGGCGCCGCCCTTGGGCGCGTGGGTACCGTCGATGTGGCTGCCGGAGACGTAGCGGGTCATGAAATTCAGGCCGGGAATGCCGAACGCACCGAGATCCAGATCGTAGCGGGCTTGCCATGAGCGCTCGTGGGCGCCGTTGAAGTCGGCGTATTTGATCGAGTTGGCGAGGTAGATCGAGTCGCCGCCGACGAAATCGAACGGTGTGTCACCGTTGATCCGTTGCCAGCCAAGCATCACCGCGTGCGGGCCGAAGGCGTATTTGCCCGAGAGACTGAACGCGGTGTTGTCGATTTCACCGGCCAGTGCCTGCCCGGTGTCGCGGGTGTGGTAGACGTTGGCATCGAGCAGCACGCCGGACTGTTTGAAATGCAGGTTGGCGTAGTACTGGTGCCAGGTTTCGCTCAAGTCGGACGCGTATAGCGCGCCACCTACAGGGCTTTCACTGAACAGGTCTGCGCCGATGAAGCTGATTCCGCCGGCCTTTGTACTGGCGCCGTAACCCTGAAAATCGCCTTGGCCGGAAGAACTGTCCTGATTCTTGAACGCGGTGAAATGCCCGGCCACCAGATTGACGTTGTCGATTTCACGGCTGTTGAGCAGAAACCCGGTGGCGTACTCCGGTTGCAGGCGTTTGTCCGAGGTGTCGAACACCGGCGTCTCGACGGTCATTTCGCCGAAGGCGAGGGTGGTGCGCGAGGCCTTCAACTTGAGTGCACCGCCTGCGCTGGAATAAACGCTTTCGCTGCGACCTTCGCTGTCCACCGGCAACAGGCCGGTGCCGGAATGTCCCCGGCCACCGTCCAGTTTCAAGCCATAAAAGGCATGGGCATCGAGGCCAAAACCGACTGTTCCTTCGGTGAAACCGGATGAGAAGGTGCCAATAAAGCCTTGAGCCCATTCCTGTTTGTAGTTCTTGCCGCTGGGCGAGGGCGAGCGGTAGTCGTTGCTCAGAAAGAAGTTGCGGCTGAGCACTTCGCCTTTGGCGTCATCCAGAAAACCGCTGGCCAGGGCTGTGTTGACGGCACCACCGAGCAGCAAGGCGAGTGTGATGCCCGAGGGCGGAAATCCTTTCATGTGTCAGTGACCGGCGTAAATGGAATGTCGCCGGATTTTGGTGCCGGTTGCCTCTGAATGATTGAGCGGGTGTGCTGTGTCAATCGACAACAGGCAACTCGACCCTCGCCACCAGCCCCGAGCCCTTGCGATTGCTCAAGGTCAGTTCTCCACCCTGTTCACGCACGATCGCCCGGGCTGCCGATAGGCCGAGGCCGACGCCGCCGGTTTCACGGTTGCGCGAGGTTTCGAGGCGCAAGAACGGGTCGAACACCCGTTGCAGCGCGTCCTCGGGAATGCCCGGGCCTTCGTCGCAGATTTCGATGCAGATGGAGCGTGTGTTGCGACTCAGCGCGATGTGCGGGCGCTCGGCGTATTTCACGGCGTTTTCCAGCAGGTTGACGATCACCCGCTTCAGGCTCAGCGGCCGGCCGTCATAGACCAGATGGGCCGGGCCGTTGAAGTCGATGAGGACGTTCTGGTCGCGGTAGTCGTCGAGGATGGTTTGCAGCAACTCCGACAAATCGAACGCCGTCGGTTGTTCAAGCCGTGTGCCTTCACGGAAAAACGCCAGCGCGGCGTTGATCATCGATTGCATTTCTTCGATGTCGCGAATCATTTTCTGCTGATTGTCCAGGTCTTCCATGAACTCACTGCGCAGGCGCATCCGGGTCAATGGCGCGCGCAAGTCATGGGAAATCGAGGCAAGCATGTGAGTGCGCTCACCGATGAAGTGCTGGATCTGCGCCTGCATCGTGTTGAAGGCGATGATCGCCTGACGGATCTCGTGGGGGCCTTCGATATCGATGGGGGGCGCGTTCAAATCTTTGCCAAACCGCCTCGCGGCGCCAGCAAAACGCTGCAACGGATTGGCCAGTTGGCGCGTGGCAATCCAGGCGACCAGCAACGTGGCGACCAGGCCCAAAGCGATGATGACCGCGATCCGGGCATCCAGGCTCAGTCCCCAGCTGCGTTCTGGTGGCGTGAATGTAAGCCAGCTGCCATCGGCCAGAGGCACGAGGGCGACGTAATGAGCCTGTGCACTGCCTGGTGGCCAGTCGTCGGGGTTGAATACTTCGATTTCCCGGTCATCGCCGAGCAATTGCCGCAGCGCAGGAACCTTGCCGGTCTCGACCGGTTCGCCGTCCCCGGGCAGATTGAACTGGCTGCGTTGCGCATTCCATAACACCTCAAGCGTTGAACTGCTGGCCGCGTTTGCCAGTTGCGGGCGTAATTGAGCGGGGGCCGCCTCGATCACGCGAGTGCTCGCCGCAATCCGTTCCAGTAGTCCGGTGCGTTCGATGGGGGGACGGGCCCAAGTGCCTGCCACCTGCACGAACAGGGCATTGAGAATCAGCGAGGCGAGCATGGCCGCAATGATCGTCAGGGCGATCCGGCGACTGAGGGTGTCGCGCGGCAGGATTCGACCGATCATGAGCGGCTGACCTTGACCGTGAACATATAACCGCCGTTGCGCACGGTACGGATCAGGTCCGGGCGTTTGCTGTCCGGTTCGATCTTGCGTCGCAGCCGGCTGACCTGCACGTCGATGCTGCGATCAAACGCATCGTGGCCCTTGCCGTGGGTCAGGTCGATCAGTTGTTCACGGGTCAGGATGCGTTGAGGATGCTCGAGAAAAACCAGCAGCAGGTCGAATTCTCCACCGGACATCGGGATCATCACACCGTCGGGCGAGCGCAGTTCGCGACACGTGATGTCCAGGTGCCAACCGGCGAAGGTCATGACCGGACGGGTCGGTTCGCTGGCGGGATGACTTTGTTCGCCGGCGCGACGTTGCAGGGCGCGCACCCGGGCCAGCAATTCCTGGGGTGCGAAGGGTTTGGTCAGGTAATCATCGGCCCCCAGTTCCAGACCGACAATCCGGTCGCTCAGTTCAGCCATGGCCGTCAGCATGATGATCGGGATCCCCCTCTGCGCACGGATTTTCTGGCACAGGCTCAAACCGCCTTCACCCGGCAGCATCAAGTCGAGAATGATCGTGTCCGGTCGCGCCTGTTCGATGGCGGCCCACATGGCCTGGCCATCCGGTGCCACATCGACCTCGTAGGCGTGCTGAACGAAAAACTTCTTCAGCAGGGACAGAATTTCCACGTCGTCGTCGACGATCAGCAATCTGCTCACGTTTGCAGGACCCATGTACCCAAAAGAGGGCATCTAAAACCATTTCGTGGCCAGGGTCATTTATTTCAATCGAGCAACATTCCTTCAGCTCGGACATCAGCCGGACATCGTCGGGCAAAAAACCTCGGGCACTCTGCCGGCATTCCATCCAAGGGGGTTCATATGAAGGATATGAAAAGCGCTTATTCCACTCAGAGTCATGGCGCCGTGCGCCCATTGATCCTGACCCAGCGCACCACAAGCAGCGTTCTCAACGCGCCGATCTTTTTCCAGGAAACCTGCCTGGGGATCGCTCCGGATCAAAGCCAACTCGTCATGCGCCGCTACTTCGAGCGCTTCAGCCCGGCCGACAGTCATTGGGTGGAATACATCCACACGATTCCCACGGCCGAATTCATTCACTGGATCATGACCCATGGCCAGTTGCGCATCGAGTGTTCTGAAAATACCCCGTTCGGCCAGGTTCAGACCGCTGGGGAAGCGCATTGATGAGAAACAGTCATTCGCTGGCGTTGTTGTTTGCAGCGACTTTGAGCCTGTCGGCCTGCAGCAGTAAAAAAGTCGAGCCTGAACTGTATTCCGGGTTTCTCAACGACTACAGCATGTTGAAGGAGCAGCAGACGCCGTCAGGACAGACGATTCTGAGTTGGGTCAGCCCGGCGTTGGCGAAGGGGCGTTACACCCGGATTTACCTGGCGCCGAGCCAGTTCTATCCGCAGGTCCAGCCCACGGGGCGGATTCCGCAGAGCACCTTGTCAGGTGTGACCCGCTACTACGACGCAGCCCTCAGGCAGGAACTGGGCAAAACGCTGCCGCTGGCATCCGGGCCCGGCCCGAACACGCTGGTTGTGCGGCCAGCCATCACGCAAGTCGCCGCCAGCACCCAGAGCCTGCGGTACTACGAATGGCTGCCGATCACGCTGGTTGCGGCCGGAGTGAGTACGGCTGCGGGCATTCGTGATCAGGACAGTGAGATCGCCACGGAAGTGTCGATCGAGGATGGATCCACCGGCGAGGTGGTGGCGAAAGTCGTTCGCAAGGGCATGGGCGTGCCGCTGGAAAACGACAAACAGGTGATGACCGCCGAGAACGTCAAAGGCGTGCTCGACGGTTGGGCCACGGACTTGAGTCAGTCGTATGTCGTGGCCCGCAAAGTAACGTTGCGCTGACAGCGGCGAGGTCAGAGACTTGCTTTCACCTGCAGTCCAAACACCAGTGCATTATCGATGTCCTGCCCGGAAAACGCGCCCGGCTCGATGATGTACTGCACGTTCGGGCGCAGGGTCAGCCATGGCGTGGCTTGGTAGCCGTAACCGAGTTCGATCAGTTGCTCGGCGCCGTCCAGATTGGAGAGCGGTGTGCCGTTGGCCAGCGCGGCGTCTTGTTGCACGTCGCGACTGCGCGGGTTTTGCACGGCGCGACCGTAGCCCAGTGCGACGGTGTCACGCGGGCGGCCTTCGAACGGTTTGTACAGGACCACCCCGGCGCCATACCACTTGCTGAACGGCGAAGCCGCTTCGCTGGCCGCCGAGTATTGACCGAAAGCGTGCAGGCTGCGGCCCTCCGACGTTGGCGAACTCCACACCGCCTGATCAATGAGCAGGTAATGGCCGCCGCGACCGGACACTTCCTTGTCACTGCCGATGCGTTTCACGTCGGAGCTGTCGTAGTAATAACCGAGCTTGTACTCGCCGGGCAGCGTGCCCGCGTGTTTGTAGACCAGTTCGACAGGCACCACGGTGCCGGTGGTGTGTTTCGGCCCCAGGTGCCAGGCGCGGCTGGAGTTGCCGTTGCTTTCGGGATCGACGTTGAACGCGGCGACGCGCAGTTGCCATTCCGGCGACAGGTCGTATTTCACCCGCACGCCCAAGTGCGCGTTGGGATAGTTGGTCCAGCCGCTGCCGCCGGACATGTTCAGCGGATGGCCGCAGAAACCGGCGTTCATGAAGTTGCAGAGAATGCCGCTGTCGAGGCCGCCGAGGTCGTTGCCCATGGCCATGTAGCCGAGTTTGACGTTCAGCGCCGGTGTGAACAGCGTGCGCTCGTAGCTCAGTTCGGTGAGGCGCGTGTAGAGGCCGCCGTAGTTTTCCTGGATCGGCAGACGGTTGCCGACCAGATCTTGCGAGGCGCTGTTGCCGCGCCGGTCATTGATGGTCAGCTGAACCTTGCCGGCGTTGTCCACGCCATAGATTTTGCTCAGATCAAATTGCGCGCCGAGCTTGATGTTCTGTGAGTAACGGGCTGAGCGGTGCTTGCCGCCGTCGGCGTTGTAGGCGGTTTCGCCAGTGTAATCGCCGGTGAACTTGACGCCATCTTCGTCGAGCTGGTGGCGCAGGCCACCCCAGTCTCCGGTCAGGGTATTGCGGGTGAACACGTTCGAATCGGTGTCCGCGAAAGCGGGCAGGGCGGCGCTACAGGTGATACCGAACAGCACGCCGGTGAAGATGCCGGTGTGGGAAAAACGAACAACGAATGACATTGCTGAAATCCAGAGTTGGGGACATGAAACGACGCGACACCCGAAGGTGTCGCGCACAAGAACGTGAAGGAGGGCGCAGTGGTTTACGGCAGGGCGTAAGCCATTACGTAGTCGCCACGATCGGTCGACTGACGGGCGCCACCGGCGGTGATGACCACGTACTGCTTACCGGTTTTCGGCGACACATACGTCATCGGGCCGCCCTGGCTGCCGACCGGCAGGCGGGCTTTCCAGATTTCTTCACCGTTGTTGCTGTTGTAAGCGCGCAGGTAGAAATCCTGGGTGCCGGCGATGAAGATCAGGCCGCCCTGGGTCGACAGCGTGCCGCCGAGGGTTGGCAGACCGATCTTGATCGGCAGGTGCATGCGGATGCCCAGGGGGCCGGTGTCTTCAACGGTGCCGACCGGAACCTGCCAGGCGACTTTCTGGGTTTTCATGTCGATAGCCGTCAGCGTACCGAACGGCGGGGCCTGGCACGGAATGCCGGCGACCGACAGGAAGCGGTTCTTGTTCACGGCGTAAGGCGTGCCTTTCAGTGGCACCGCGCCCATTCCGGTGTTCAGCGCTTCGCCACCGGAAGAGGCCTGAGCCTTGTTCTGCGACGGAATCATCTGAATCCACAGGCCCAGACGCATGTCGTTGACGAAGATGAAACCGTGCACCGGGTCAGTGGAGATGCTGCCCCAGTTCATGCCACCCAGCGAACCCGGGAAGCTCAGGGATTTGTCAGTGCCTGGCGCGGTGTACAGACCGTCGTAACGCATCGACTTGAAGTCGATCCGGCACAGTAACTGGTCGTACGGCGTAGCGCCCCACATGTCCGACTCGGTCAGGTGCTGGGCACCGATCTGCGGCATGCCCACCGATTTTGGCTGGGTCGGCGAGTACGGCTCGTTGGGGATATTGGCTGCCTTGACCGGCACTTCTTTCACTTCGGTCAACGGTTTGCCGGTGGCGCGATCCAGCACGTAGATCTGCCCGGCCTTGGTGCCGATCACCAGCGCCGGCACGGTTTTGCCGTCCTTGGTGAAGTCGATCAGGCTTGGTTGCATCGGCAGGTCGAAGTCCCAGAGGTCGTTGTGCACGGTCTGGTACACCCACTTTTCTTCGCCGCTGTTGGCGTCCAGCGCCAGGATCGACGCGCCGTAGGTGTGATCGAGTTTGCTGCGTTCCACGCCGTAGATGTCGGTGGAAGAACTGCCCATCGGCAGGAATACGGTGTTGGTTGCCGGGTCGTAAGACATCGGCGCCCAGCTGTTCGGCGTGCTGCGAACATAGGTCTTGCCGTCGGCAGGTGCCTTTTTATCCTGCGGGTTGCCCGGGTCGAACGCCCAGCGCATGGCGCCGGTCATCACGTCGAAGCCACGGATCACGCCGCCCGGCATGTCGGTCTGCACGTTATCCGCCACGCGACCGCCGACGACCACGGTCGTGCCAGCCATCAGCGGCGCGGAGGACAGTTGATAGTAGCTGTCCGGGACATCACCCAGACCGGCCTTCAGATCAACCTGGCCGTTGTTGCCGAAACCTTGGCAGAACTCGCCGGTGTCGGCATCGACTGCGATCAGACGGGCGTCGATGGTGTTGGTCAGCAGACGGCGCGTGCAGTTGGCGACGGGAGCGGCCGGCGTGTCGGTTACCGGCGAGCTGGTCGGTTTGGCGACGGCTGCGCTGGCATCGAAGTAGGCCATGCCACGGCAACGCTGCCAGACTTTGGACTTGGCGTTGATCGCGTTTTTCCAGAGTTCTTTACCGGTGTCGGCATCCAGCGCAATCAGGTTGTTGTGCGGGGTGCAGATAAACACCTTGTTGCCGATCTGCAGCGGGGTGAGCTGGTCTTCGGCGCCATTGCCGTCGCTCTCGGCGATGTCGCCGGTGTGGTAGGTCCACGCGACTTTCAACTTGTCGACGTTGCTGCGGTTGATCTGGTCCAGCGCAGCGAAGCGGCTGCCACCCTCGGTATTACCGTAGTGGGCCCAGTCTTTCTGTGCCTTTTCCGGCTCGACCGGTGTGAGGCCCGGGCCGGTGCCGGTAGGGGCGACGGTCGGGTGCGCGACGAACATGTTGCCGGCAGCTACCGCGAGTCCAACCGCCAGAACAGCCGCAACGCCGTAAGCGCCGCGACCTGCAACGTCACCATTGGCGCGTTTGAGCAGCGGATAGACCAGCGCAACCACCAGACCCACGGCGCTGAACATGAACAGGCGCGAGAACACCGGCCAGAACACCAGGCCTGCATCGATCACGGCCCAGATGGCGGTTCCAACCAGAAACGCAGCGAACAGCCAGGCACCGGCAGGCTTGCGCCGCGCAATCAGCAGACCGGAGACAGCCATCGCCAGACCACCCACCAGGAAGTACCAGGAGCCTCCCAGGCTGACCAATTTCACACCGCCAGCGGCCAGTGCCAGGCCGAGCAGGGCGATGATCACCCCGAGCCCGACCAGAATGAATGTTGATATGCCCGAGAGGCGTTGACTCTGCTTCACGTTGAATGTCCCGTTGAAATGAGGCGGGCATTATATCGTTAGGTAACTACCTAGTTAAATCACTAATTTTGAATGCAGTGTGTAAACAGCTAAATCGCGCGCGTGATTGGCGACGGGCCAGCGCCGACTGAAGCGGCGGATTTGCGGCATTGGATCGACTCGATATTGCGATTTGGCCCAAGTCTTTGTTGGTATTACCGGTGTTGTGGCACTTTTCAAGCTTGCTGAAACGTTTCATCGCGTTTATAAAAATGGCACAACTCCAAAAAAGGCTACTGCCATGACCCCGCTCAAACTCGTCGTTGCCCTCAGCACACTGTCCGCTGCCTCCCACGCCATGGCCTGGGATTACGTTCTGCTCGACACCGACAAAGCCGCCCAGAACTGGCAGATCACCAGCCAGCAACTCGGCCTGAAAACCGACAAACCCTTCAGCGTTACCCTGCGCACCTTGCATGGCGGTCGGCAGGAGGGCGTCAGCATCGTCGACATCGATAACGGCACGATGAAACTCTCGGTAGTGCCGACACGGGGAATGAACGTCTTGCAGGCTTCGGTCGGCAATGTGCGCATGGGCTGGGATTCGCCGGTCAAGGAAGTGGTCAATCCGTCCTTCATCGAACTCAATGGCCGCGGCGGTCTGGGCTGGCTGGAAGGTTTCAATGAACTGGTCACCCGCTGCGGATACGAATGGGTCGGCCACCCCGGCGTCGACAACGGCGAACTGCTGACCCTGCACGGTCGGGCCGCCAACATTCCAGCAAGCAAAGTCACCCTGCACATCGATGAAACTCCACCGTACGCCATCACCCTGCGCGGTGAACTGAAAGAGCAGGCGTTCAAGAAGGTCGACTTCTCCGTCGCCACCGAGCTGGTCACCGAACCCGGCAGCGTAGTGTTCGCGCTCAACGACACGCTCACCAACAACGGCGACTATCCGAAGGAATACCAGGCGCTGTATCACAGTAACTTCAGCACCCCGTTCCTGGAGCAAGGCGCTCGTTTTGCCGCGCCGGTGAAACAGGTGTCACCGTTCAACGACAAGGCCAAGGGCGATCTGCCCGAATGGCAAACCTACCGCGCACCGACCAGGGACTACGATGAAACGGTTTACAACGTAGTGCCGTATGCCGATGCCAAGGGCGATACGCTGACCGTGTTGCATAACAAGGCCGGCAGCCTGGGCGTTTCGGTCGGCTTCAATACTCAGACACTGCCGGTGTTTTCTCTGTGGAAAAACACCGATACCCAAGGCCAGGGGTATGTCACGGGGCTGGAGCCGGGGACGAGTTTTTCCTACAACCGCCGTTATCAACGGCCACTGAACCTGGTACCCACAATTGGGCCGAAGGAACACAAACAGTTCCGCATCAGCTACAGCTTGTTGGTGGATAAGCTGGCTGTCGATAAGGCCTTGAAGCAGGTGAGCGAGATTCAGGGTGGGCGGGAGACTGAAGTGCGGCAGACGCCGCTGGTTGATCTGACCAAGGAGTGACGGGCAGACCTCGCCAAGGGGCAATGCAAGGTCTGTGTGTCGGAGCCGATGCTGGAGGGGGAGGCGGCTGAGGCGGATGCTTTTACACTGCTCCTGCGCAATCCGCATGCTATCAACGCATGCGGCGTCTGCGATAATGACGACTCAGTGAGGTGCAAAGGCATGTCGAATGCTCGTCTCGGCATCTGAAATTAGGCTTTGGAGGACCCCATGCGTGACATTATTGATGGCTTTCTGCGTTTTCAACGCGAGGTGTATCCACAACGCGTCGAGCTTTTCAGGCAGCTCGCGACCGAGCAAAACCCGAAGGCGTTGTTCGTAACATGCTCGGACAGTCGTGTAGTACCTGAACTTCTCACACAGCGCGAACCGGGTGAGCTGTTCGTGATCCGCAACGCCGGCAACATTGTGCCGTCGTACGGTCCTGAACCGGGCGGTGTTTCGGCCACAGTGGAATATGCGGTTGCAGTGCTCGGTGTACGGGACATTGTGATCTGCGGCCACTCGGATTGCGGAGCGATGGGCGCGATTTCACGCTGCACGTGTCTGGATCACCTTCCGGCCGTTGCAAACTGGCTTCGCCATTCGGACGCCGCGAAAGCGATCAATGCTGCGCATGAGTTCGATACGCCGCGTGCCAAGCTCGATGGCCTGGTTCGTGAAAACGTGATCGCACAACTGGCGAACTTGCGGACTCATCCATCGGTGGCGCTTGCGCTTGAGCAAGGACGCTTGAATTTGCATGGCTGGGTCTATGACATCGAGGCGGGTTGCATCGATGCACTGGATGGCGCGACTCGGAGCTTCGTCAAGCTTTCCGATTCACCGGCGACCGTGGCAGTCGCTGCGCGCAACGTCGATCAGTTGTAGGTCAGGGCGCAGATCTCTTCGTTTCGGCCAATTCCAGAGAGAACGTTCTGGCGAATAACAACGCAGGCGCCCCTGAAAAGGGGCGCTCTGACTTGGCTGGAACGGGTGTGATGACACTGTTATTTCTGGCTGACGCTATTTAACCGCATACACTTTGCGCACATAGCACGTGCTTTTCCAGGCGCACGGCGCACCCCGCGCAACAAACACGCTGTCGCCGGTATTGACGGTCACGCTCAAACCCTCGGGCGTCTGCAACGTTACAGTTCCTTCGATCAGATACATCAGCTCATTGAGCTTGTGCGGGCGACCGTGACGTTCGTAGGGCGTCGAGTCCCACACGCCGACACGCAGATCGGTTGTGGCATCTTCGAAGGCATTACGTGACCGGCATTGCGGGGTTGGACCGATCAGAATCTGTTGTTCCGGCGCGGCGGAGGGAGACAGGTGCGCCAGCGGGTCGAGCAAGGTCAGGCCAGGCGTCGCGCCTTGGGTGGCCATGGCGCAAAACGCCCACCGGGTGCCGGTCTGTGCTTCGATCCGCACGTCCGTGCCCCGGCCGATGACCGCGCTGGCGCCGACGGCCAGTACCAGTGTCCGCTCCCGGGTTTTCAACGTCACGTGCCCTGCATGAACCACGATCACCTCGGTGTGCGGGAAGTCCTTGATATCAAGGCTTTCGCCTGCTTCGACGATGCCGGCAGACGCACCGTCGCTCCCTGACCAGGCGATCTGACGTCCGGTCGAGAAGGGGTCGGCAGCGTTCAAGGATTGCTGTTTGAAAGAGGTGTCGACGCGACTGCCATCGGCGCGAGCCAACAGCATGATGCAAGGTTCGAACATACGGGTGACGCTCCAGTTATTGAGAGTTTTTTTGGGCAGGGACGAGTTCAAACCCGATGATCAGCCAATGGCTTGAGTGACCAGGGCAAACTGCCGAACGCCGTTGCTTGCTTGCGGTGCCGGACCGCGGGACATTTGTGCCACGGTGTCGACCTTTTTCAGGCCGGCGCCTTCCAGCCAATCGGCCAGACCACAATCCGCTGGAATATCGATGCGCACAAAGGCGTCCGGTACCTTGGCCAGCAATGTCGCGATCAGGTGTTGAGCCTGCTCAAGGTTTTCGGCGATCAACGGGCCGATGCAACGACCGCGACCGAACGGGCGCAGCAGGGCGAAGGCGCGCAACTGACCGTCGCGCACAATGCCCACCGAATGCTCGACGACAGCGAACAGATCGGTGAGCACCGCCTGCCGATCCAGTCCGCTCCCGGCATTGGCCAGTTCCAGCACCCGCGCATGATCCGCTTCGCGCAGTGGGCGGCATTCTTCACCGTCTGCCAATGGCCCGGGCAGGGGGGCTTGCACCAGGCCCTGATGCTGCTGAATTCGGCCAAACTCGACAAAACCCTGGCTCGCATACAGCGGTGCGCCGGCCACGGTTGCATTCAATATCGCCGTGCTTGACTGGCAAGCCTGCAGCGCGTGTTCCATAAGCTTTCGCCCGATGCCCTGGCCTTGGTAATCGTCACTGACAATGACCAGGCCAATAGTCGTGAAATCACCTTGCGGGCAGGCGAACGCGGTGCCGATCAAACGCTCGCCATCAAGTACGACAAAACCCTTGCTGACCCTTTGCAGCATGGCCCAGTCGTCGAGTCGATGGGGCCACTTCAATTGCACGGACAGTGCATGGGCCTTGGGCAGGTCGTCGGCAGTCATCGGCCGATAGACGTAGGACGGACGCGGGGTAGACATGGCGATTCTCCGATAAAGAGTGTGCGCTTACGCCGGTTTTTCCGGCGAGATGACGCCTGTATCCCATCTGGATGAAAGCCTGACAAGGGGGGAGGGAATATTCGGCAGATTCCGCGAAGCACAGTCCCGAAGACCACACTTACTACTTAATTGCGGCCTTGTGTCGGCAGCAAATGCTTGGGCTTTTTTACCCTATAAAAGGCTTGTATCGAGCCTTGTCGTTCAAGGCGCAGGACGTGCCTTCAATCACTTCAATTCAGAACCGGACCGACGTGTGCCGCAGCAACCGACACGCTCCTGCGAGGGGGCGCAGTTTCTGCGGGCAAAGTCGATATCCGAAATCCACAGCGGCTGATACAGGTCCATAAGAGCGCATAAACCGGGGCTTTGCCCAAGGCTGGAGCGCACCGCAAAGTCTGCTGAGCAGCGTGAGCAAAACGGTGATTTGTATCGAACGGAGGTCGCTTTTAACGCCATCTGCTGATTTCACGGTGTTGTAATGACGGTGTGCTGCAGCGTTGCATCGCTACTGCGCAATCCAGGCAAATGCTTGTAGCGCCATTGACCTCAACGAACTTCAGGAACGCACTCAATGAGCTTTCTTCGCCCCAAATTCATTACCTTCGACTGCTACGGAACGCTGACCAATTTCCACATGGGCACGATGACCCGCGAACTCTTCGCTGATCGCGTACCCGCGGAGCAGATGGATCAGTTCGTCAAGGATTTCTCGGCCTATCGCCTGGACCAGGTCATGGGCGACTGGATGCCGTATGACGAGATTCTCAAGACCGCTCTGGCGCGTACCTGCAAGCGCTGGGGAATCGAATACCGCGAAGAAGGCCAGCTGTATTACGACGCTGTTCCGACCTGGGGCCCGCACCCGGACGTACCGGCCGGCCTGTCGAAAATCGCCGACAAGATTCCCCTGGTGATTTTCTCCAACGCCAGCAACAGCCAGATCATGTCCAACGTCGAAAAACTCGGCGCACCTTTTCACAAGGTCTTCACGGCCGAACAGGCACAAGCCTACAAACCACGTCTGGCGGCGTTCGAGTACATGCTCGACAACCTCAACTGCGGCCCGGAAGACATCTTGCATGTGTCCTCCAGCTTCCGTTACGACCTGATGCCGGCCCACGACATGAAGATCAAGAACAAGGCCTTCGTCGCCCGCGGCCACGAAGTACCGGGCAATGCCTTCTACAGCTACCACCAGATCCCGGACATCGGCGGTCTGGCCGGGCTGGTCGGCCTGTAACGACATCCTCATTGGCAAAGGCGGGATTGAACATGGGCAGTGAATCCTACTGGCTCGACAGCGCACCGGCCTTCACCGGCGCACAGCTCGGCGGTTTGCCCGGGCAAGTCGATGTAGCCATCGTCGGTGGCGGTTTCACCGGGCTGGCGGCGGCCCGGGCCTTGGCGCTCAAGGGCGCCAGTGTGGTGGTGCTGGAAGCCGGGCGGGTGATCGGCGAGGCTTCGGGACGCAATGGCGGGCAGTGCAACACGGGGGTGGCGCAGGATTACGCCAGCCTCAGCGCCAGTCTCGGTGCCGATCGGGCGAAAGCCTATTACCAGGCTTACGAAAGTGCCGTGCAAAGCGTTGTGTCGCTGGTTGAGCAGGAGCAGATCGCCTGTGACCTGTTGCGTAACGGCAAGCTGAAACTGGCGGCAAAACCGCTGCACTACGAAGGGTTGGCCCGCACCTGCGAGCTGATTCGCAACGAAGTCGATGCCGATGTTGAATTGCTGTCTGCCGAACAGACCCGCACCGAAGTCAACTCTGCGCAGTTCCATGGCGGCCTGCTGCAGCGCAATGGCGTGCAGATGCACGTCGGCCGTTTCGGCGTCGGTCTGGCAGAAGCGGCGGTGCGTCACGGCGCACTGATTCATCAGGGCACCTCGGTGCTCGACTGGAAAGCCCGTGCCGGCGGTTATCAGGTCAACACCAGCAAGGGTTCGCTGCACGCCGGGCAGGTTCTGCTGGCGACCGGCGCCTGTCAGCACGGTGGTCTGGGCTGGTATCGGCGGCGGATTGTGCCGGTGGGCAGTTTCGTGATTGCCACCGAGGTTCTGCCTCAGGCGCTGATCGATCAGCTGCTGCCGGGACGCCGCGCTTATGTCACCAGCCGAATGATCGGTAACTACTTCCGCCTGACCCCGGACAACCGCTTGCTGTTTGGCGGGCGTGCGCGGTTTGCCATGTCTGACAGTGTCAACGATGCCAAGAGCGGCAAGGTGCTGCAGGCGGCAATGATCCAGATGTTCCCGCAACTGGCCGGCATCAGGATCGATTACTGCTGGGGCGGCCTGGTAGACATGACCTCCGACCGTTTGCCGCGAGCCGGCCAGCACGGCGGCGTGTTCCACTCGATGGGCTACAGCGGCCACGGCGTGCAGATGTCGGTGCACATGGGGCAGGTCATGGCCGACGTGATGGCCGGCAATGCCGAGGCCAACCCCTGGCGTGAACTCGACTGGCCGGCGATCCCCGGGCATTTCGGCAAGCCGTGGTTCCTGCCTTTGGTGGGCGCCTACTACCGCTTTCAGGACTATTTGCACTGAGTTGATGTTGTGGCTTCACCGTCGTTTGCGTTTCCAGGACGTTCCGGTCAACCGGAACACTTGAGCCTTCTTGATTTCGACAGGTAGCACTGAAATGACTGATCACAAGAACGATTCACCG
Source organism: Pseudomonas sp. 58(2021) (assembly GCF_017491585.1). Classification (NCBI taxonomy): domain Bacteria; kingdom Pseudomonadati; phylum Pseudomonadota; class Gammaproteobacteria; order Pseudomonadales; family Pseudomonadaceae; genus Pseudomonas; species Pseudomonas sp. 58(2021). The sequence continues at coordinate 129,049 of NZ_JAFGYZ010000003.1, read as the reverse complement.
TTGATCTCAGGCGAAGAAAGCCTGCGGGTGTTCGAAGGCCTAAATCGCGGCATGTCACGCCGTCACGCGTTACAAATGCTCGGCGTGGCCGGCGTAGCGGCTGCCGGCGCCGGCAGCCTGTTCGGTGCCGCCGGCAAGCTGTTGGCTGACGATACGGCGACGCCGGGCAAAGGCAAGCAGGGTGGGCGGATACGCGTCGCCGGCATGTCCAGCTCCACCGCCGACACCCTCGATCCGGCCAAAGGCGCGCTGTCCACCGACTATGTGCGGCACTACATGTTCTACAACGGCCTGACTCGTTTCGACGCGCACCTGGTGCCGCAACTGGAACTGGCCGAGCGCATCGACAACACCGACGCGACGTTGTGGACGATCACCCTGCGCAAAGACGTGACTTTTCACAACGGCAAAACCCTCAGCGCGGCCGACGTGGTGTTCTCGCTGTCACGACACAAGGATCCGCTGACCGGCTCCAAAGTCATGCCGCTGATGGAGCAGTTCGCCGAAATCAAGGCCACCGGCACCAACGAAGTACAGATTCGCCTGACTGCGCCAAACGCCGAATTGCCGTCGATTCTGGCCGTCTCGCATCTGCTGATCGTTCCCGAAGGCACCACCGACTTCAACCAGGGCATTGGCACCGGACCGTTCAAGGTCAAGGAGTTCAAACCGGGTGTACGTTCGGTTGCCGCACGCAACACCGGTTACTGGAAGCCAGGCCTGCCGTACCTCGACGAAATCGAATTCATCGCCATTGGCGACGAGCCGTCGCGGGTCAACGCGCTGCTGTCCGGCGACGTGCACATGATCAACGAGGTCAACCCGCGCTCCACCGACCGGATCAAGGCCAGCGCCAGGCACCGGGTCGTTGATGCGCCGTCGGGCAACTACACTGATTTGATCATCCGTCAGGATCAGATGCCCGGCCAGAACGCCGATTTAACCCAGGCGATGAAGTACCTGCTCGATCGCGAACAGATCAAGTCGGCGGTATTCCGCGGCTTTGCCGTGGTCGGCAACGACCATCCGATCGCGCCCGGCTCGCGCTACTACAACAGCGACCTGCCGCAAACGGTCTACGACCCGGAAAAAGCCAAGTTCCTGCTGAAAAAAGCGGGCATGGAAAACATCAGCATGGAGCTGTTTGCGTCGCCTGCCGCAACGGGTTCCGTGGATATCGCAGTGCTGTTGCAGCAGTCGGCCAAGCAGGCCGGGCTCAAGCTCGACGTCAAGCGCCTGCCGAGCGACGGCTACTGGTCCAACCACTGGATGAAGCACCCGATCAGCTTCGGCAACATCAACCCACGGCCGAACGCCGACGTGATGTTCTCGCAGTTCTTCCAGTCGAAGGCGCCGTGGAACGAGTCCGGCTGGAAGAACGAACAGTTCGATCAGTTGCTGATGCTCGCCCGCGGCGAAACCGACGATGCCAAGCGCGGCAAGATGTACGCGGACATGCAGACCCTGGTGCACGACCACTGTGGCATCGGCATACCGGTGTTCATCAGCAACATCGACGGCGTCGATCAACGGATCAAGGGCTACGGCAGCAACCCGCTCGGCGGTTTCATGGGTTACATGTTCGCCGAGCAGGTCTGGCTGGACGCTTGAACAGAGCCGTCGAAATGAACGGCAAGCCAGGTGCAGGAGGGTAGGCGATGAATAGCAACACACTGTGGTTGATCGGACGGCGGCTGGGCGCCGCGATCGTGACTTTGTTGATCGTATCGATGGTCGTGTTCGCGATCACGGCGGTACTGCCGGGAGACGCGGCGCAACAATCCCTTGGCCAGTTCGCCACCCCGGAACAGGTGGCGGCACTGCGCCTGAAACTGGGGCTCGATCAACCTGGTGTGGTGCGTTACCTGCACTGGTTGATGAGCCTGCTCAGTGGCGATATGGGCGTGTCGGTATCCAACGCAATGCCGGTCGGCGAGCTGATGGCCGGGCGCGTGCCCAACACCCTGATGCTGGCGGCCGCCACAGCGCTGGTGTCGGTGCCGGTGGCGCTGGTTCTCGGCATCGGCTCGGCGATGGGGCGGGGCGGACGGATCGACAGTGTCCTGAGTTTCACCACCCTGGCCATGGTCGCGGTGCCGGAGTTTCTGGTGGCGACGCTCGCAGTGTTGATCTTTGCGGTAAACCTGGGCTGGCTGTCAGCGCTGTCCTATGCCAGCGACATCACTTCACCGTGGCAATTCATGCGCACCTACGCCTTGCCGGTGATGACGCTGTGTTGCGTGATCGTTGCGCAAATGGCGCGGATGACACGCGCCGCAGTGATCGACCAGCTCGACAGCCCCTACGTGGAGATGGCCCGGCTCAAGGGCGTCAGTCCGATCCGCATCGTACTGCGTCACACGTTGCCCAATGCCATCGGGCCGATTGCCAACGCGATTGCGCTGAGCCTGTCGTATCTGCTCGGCGGGGTGGTGATTGTCGAAACCATCTTCAACTATCCCGGCATCGCCAGCCTGATGGTCGATGCCGTGACCAACCGTGACATGGCACTGGTGCAGGCCTGCACCATGTTGTTCTGTACGGCTTATCTGGGTCTGGTGCTGATTGCCGACCTGTGCGCGATTCTGTCCAATCCGAGGCTGAGAAACCAATGAACAATCTCATTGTGAAATCGACGCCCGCAGCCCCCGATCTGTCAGCCGGCAAGGTGTCTCACGGGCCCGCGTGGCTGGGACTCATCGGCGCTTCCATCTGCGTTATCTGGCTGCTGGTTGCGTTGTTCGGCCCGTGGCTGGCGCCGCATCCGGTCGGCGAGGTGGTCTCGGGTAACGTGTTCGACAACATCAGCGCGGTGTACCCGTTCGGCACTGATTATCTGGGCCGCGACATGCTCAGCCGGGTGCTCGTCGGCGCACGCTTTACCGTGGGCCTGGCGTTGATTGCGGCGGTGCTGGCCAGTGCGCTGGGCACCGGTTGCGCGCTGCTGTCGGTGGTGTCGCCAAAGTGGCTGGACGAAGTGATCAGCCGCTTGATGGACGCCTTTATCTCGATCCCGAGCAAAATGCTCGCGTTGATCATGGTCTCGGCGTTCGGCTCTTCAGTGACCCTGTTGATCAGCACGGCGGTGTTGAGCTTTGCTCCGGGCGCGTTCCGTATCGCCCGCAGCATGGCAGTGAACATCGAAGCGCTGGAGTATGTGCAGGTCGCCCGGACCCGTGGCGAGCGCCGCTTGTATATCGCTTGCGTGGAGATCCTGCCGAACATGCTCAACCCGGTGCTCACTGACCTGGGCCTGCGGTTCGGTTTCATCGTGCTGCTGCTCAGCGGCATGAGTTTTCTAGGGCTGGGCGTGCAACCGCCGGATGCCGACCTCGGTTCGCTGGTGCGGGAAAACATCGGCGGCCTCAATCAGGGCGCCCCGGCCATCGTCATCCCGGCGTTGGCCATCGGCACCCTGACCATCGGCGTGAATCTGTTTATCGACAGATTGTCGTCGCGACGCAGTCGCCGCACGGGAGGCCATTGAAATGACCCAATTGATTCGAGTTGAAGACCTGCGCGTGGTCGCTTGCGGCGAGCACGGTGAAACCGAAATCGTCAAAGGCGTGAGCTTTGCCCTGGAACAAGGTGAAGTGCTGGCGTTGATCGGCGAATCGGGCTCGGGCAAGACCACCATTGCCCTCGCGCTGTTGGGTTATGCCCGACGGGGCTGTCGGTTGTCCGGCGGCGTGGTACAGGTCGGCGAGCACAACATGCTCGCGCTGAGCGAGCAGCAATTGCAGGGCCTGCGCGGCAATCGGGTGTCGTATATCGCGCAGAGCGCTGCGGCGGCGTTCAACCCGGCGAAGAAACTGATCGACCAAGTGGTGGAGGGCGCCTTGATTCACGGCCTCGGCACCCGCGCCGCCCTTGAGGCCAAGGCCATTAAACTGTTTCGCGATCTGGCCTTGCCGGATCCGGATCATATCGGCCAGCGTTACCCGCACCAGGTGTCCGGTGGGCAACTGCAGCGAGTGATGGCGGCAATGGCGCTGATCAGTGATCCGTTGCTGGTCATCCTCGACGAACCGACCACGGCGCTCGATGTGACGACCCAGATCGACGTGTTGCGGGCGTTCAAACGCGTGGTGCGTGATCGTGGCGCAACAGCGGTGTATGTGTCCCATGACTTGGCTGTAGTGGCGCAAATGGCTGATCAGATCGTCGTGCTCAATGGCGGTCAGATATTCGAACAAAGCGCCACGGCGGCGCTGCTCAAAGGCCCGAGCCACGAATACACCCGCAGTTTGCTGGCGGCCGCGCGGCCCGACACGACGATCCGCCCACCGGGTGGTATTGCCGAAGAAACCCCGCTGCTGACCATTCGCGGCCTGACCGCCGGTTACGGCAACAAGAACACCCAGGGCATGCCGGCCATACGTGTCCTGGAAGACATTGATCTGACCGTGCGCCGGGGCCAGGCGATTGGCGTGATCGGCGAGTCGGGTTCGGGCAAGTCAACGCTGGCCCGCGTGGTGGCCGGCTTGCTCACGCCGGCATTGGGCGAGCTGACCTTTGACGGGCAACCGCTGGGCGGTTGTCTGTCCGAACGCAGCGACGAGCAATTCCGGCGGATCCAGATGGTGTTCCAGAACGCCGACACGGCGCTCAATCCGATGCACAGCATCAGCACGATTCTGAGTCGGCCGCTGAAGATGTATTTCAACCTCAAAGGCGCGGCGTTGCGCGAACGTATCGACGAGTTGCTGGACCTGGTGCGCTTGCCGCGAGCCCTGGCCGAGCGTCGTCCAAGCGAGTTGTCCGGCGGGCAGAAGCAGCGGGTGAACCTGGCGCGGGCATTGGCGGCCAAACCCGATCTGATCCTCTGCGATGAAGTCACCTCGGCGCTGGACACCGTGGTCGGTGCAGCGATTCTTGAATTGCTCCGCGATTTGCGTGAGCAACTCGGCGTGTCCTACCTGTTCATCAGTCATGACATCTCCACCGTACGCGCGCTGTGCGATGACGTGGTGGTGATGTACAGCGGCCACAAGGTTCAGGCCGGCAGCCGCCAGTCGTTTGCGCAGGCACCGTTCCATCCCTACACCGATCTGTTGATTCACTCGGTACCGGAGCTGCGCCAGGGCTGGCTGGAAACCTGCGGGACCACCTGCGGTGAACTGCCGCCCATCGGGCCAAAAGCCAACGTCGCCGAGCTGTGCACTTTCCTCAATCGCTGCCCGGTGCGCGTCGATGGCCTGTGCAACCGTACGGCACCCAACCGCCGAATCATCGACGGTGGCAGTGAAATTCTCTGCCACCACGACAGCGTCGAACTGCTGAAAACCCAGCGGGACGTGACCACCTTCAATCAGGGAGCCTATGCATGAGCGCTCGTTTTGTGAGACTGGCCGAGCAGGGTCGGGCGACCGTCAGCTTGACCGTGGATGGTGTGCCCATCAGGGCGTTGCAGGGCGACACATTGATGGTCGCATTGCTCACTCAGGGCAATGCGTTGCGCCAGTCGGAATTCGATTCCGGTCGACGTGCCGGGTTCTGCCTGATGGGCGCCTGCCAGGATTGCTGGGTGTGGACGCGCAGCGGCGAGCGTCTGCGTGCGTGCTCCAGTGAAGTCCGTGAAGGACTGGATCTCGTCACCACACAACCGGAGGCGTCATGGCCACTGCACGGGTAGTTATCGTCGGCGCCGGCCCTGCGGGGATTCGCTGCGCCGAGACGTTGGTGAAGGCCGGCTTCAAACCGGTCCTGATCGATGAAAATCGCCGCGACGGCGGCCAGATCTATCGGCGCCAACCCGAAGGTTTCACCCGCGACTACCGCGCGCTGTACGGCACTGAAGCGGCCAAGGCGCGTGACCTGCACGAGAGTTTCGAGCGCTTGCGCCCACACATCGATTACCGCCCCGACACGTTGGTGTGGAATCTGGTGCCCAGGCAATTGTGCTGCGTCAGTCAGGGGCACCATACGACGGTGGACTACGACGCGCTGATCCTCTGCACCGGCGCCACGGACCGTTTGATGCCCATTGAGGGCTGGCAGCTGGCGGGCACCTACAGCCTCGGCGGGGCGCAGATCGCACTCAAGTCGCAGGCGGTTTCCATCGGCCATCGCGTGGTGTTCATGGGCAGCGGTCCGCTGCTGTATCTGGTGGCCAGCCAGTATGTGAAGGCCGGCGCCAACGTCGCTGCGGTGCTTGATACATCGCCACTGAGCAAACGCATCGTCGCGCTGCCGAAGATGCTCGCGCGGCCCGGCGTGTTGCTCACCGGGATGAAACTGTTGGCGCAGTTGTATCAGGCGAAGATACCAGTGCATCTGGGGATCAAGCCGGAGCTGATATCGGGAGATGCCACCGGCGGCGTCAGTGGTGTGCGCGTGCGCTCAGCCAAAGGCGAAACCCTGGACATCGACTGCGATGCCGTGGCCCTGGGGTATCACTTGCGTCCGGAAACCCAGCTGGCCGATCTGGCCGGATGTCGCATGCGTTTTGATGAAGCGTCCGGCCAATGGTGGCTGGCGCTTGATGAAGAAGGCCGCACTTCGGTCAGCGGTGTGTATGCCGCCGGCGACGGCGCCAGGATTCGCGGTGCCGATGCCGCTGAACATGCCGGGCGTCTGGTGGCGATGGCGCTGCTGGAGGATCAGCAAAAACCGGTGGATGCCGTATTACGCGCAGAGCAACGGCGCGCATTGGCGGTGATGGATCAGTTCCGCCTCGGTCTGGCGCAGGCATTTCCCTGGCCCGCCGAACAGGCCGGGGCCTTGCCGGATTCGGCGATCGTCTGTCGCTGCGAGATGATCAGCGCGGGCGAACTGCGCCGTACGGTCAGTGAAAAGGGCGCGTGCGAAGTCAATCGGGCCAAGGCCTTCAGCCGGGTCGGCATGGGCCGTTGCCAGGGCCGCTACTGCTCGCAGGCCGGCGCCGAAGTGATCGCCGCCGCAGCCGGTGTCAGTGTGCAACAGGTCGGCCGCCAACGCGGTCAGGCCCCCGTCAAACCGCTGCCGATGGTGATCATCGAGGAACCGTCATGAACCCGCACAAAAGTGATGTATTGATTATCGGCGGCGGCATCATGGGCGCAGCGTCAGCGTTTTTTCTGCGCCAGCGCGGGCACTCCGTGACCCTGCTCGAGCGCGACCAGATTGGCCAATACGCCAGCGGCGTCAACTTCGGCAACGTGCGGCGTCAGGGCCGTTATCTGGGGCAACTGGAATTGGCCAACCGTTCGTTTGCGCTATGGAAGCGCTTGCCGGAGCTGATTGACGACGATCTGGAGTTCATCGCCAGCGGCCACATGCGCGTGTGTTACCGCGAAGACGAAATTGCCGAGCTCGAAGCGTATGCCGTGGCGCCGGAAGCGGCGCAACTGGATCTGCAGATCTATCGCGGCGCTGAACTGCATCGGCGCTTTCCGTTTCTGGGGCCGGACGTGAAGGGGGGCTCCTACGCACCGCACGACGGTCACGCCAACCCGCGTCTGGCAGCACCGGCATTCGCCCGGGCGGCGCGGCGGATCGGTGCGCGTATCGAAGAACAGACCGAAGTGGCCGAAGTGCAGAAAACCGCAGGCGAGTTCTGCGTTACCACCACCGATGGCCGGCAATATCGCGCCGCACAACTGCTGATCACCGCCGGCGCCTGGGGAGAGAAACTGTCCGCGCAGTTCGGCGAACCGGTACCGCTGGACACCCACGGCCCGCAGATGGCGGTGACGGAACCGGTGCCGTACGCCTTGCCGACGGTGATTGGCGTGTTCACCAAAATCCCTGAGGAAGTCATTTATTTCCGGCAGATTCCACGCGGCAACATCATCATTGGCGGCGGCTATCGCAGCAAACCGGACATGGTCAATCGCCGTGCCTATGTCGAGCCACGCAGCATCCTCAACCAGATCCGGCAAATGCGCCGACTGCTGCCGGGTGTCGGCAATCTGAACATCATTCGGGTCTGGAGCGGCATCGAAAGCTATCTGCCGGACTCGCTGCCGATCATGGGGCCAAGCGGCACGGTCGAGGGGCTGTATTACGCATTCGGCTTCTGTGGCCATGGCTTCCAGTTGGGGCCGGGCGTCGGAGATGTCATGGCTGAGTTGATCAGCACCGGCAGCACCTCCACGCTGATCGAACCCTTTTCCATACGCCGGTTCGCCCCCTTGGCCGAGCAACGGAGCAAAGCCTCATGAAACCCCGTGTACTGGAGATCCTCAAACGATTGATTGCGTTCGATACCGTGTCGTCGGAATCGAACATGGCGTTGATCGAGTACGTTCGCGAGCTGCTGCTGAGCAAGGGCATCGAGTCGCTGATCGTCAAGGACGAAAGCGGCAAGAAGGCCAATCTGTTTGCCAGCACCGGCCCGAAAGACCAACCGGGCATTCTGCTGTCCGGCCACACGGACGTGGTGCCAGCTGCGGGGCAGGCGTGGACTGTTCCACCGTTTCAGGTGACGGAGCAGAACGGGCGGGTTTACGGGCGCGGCAGTTGCGACATGAAAGGCTTTATCGCGCTGGCCATCGACTCGATGCTTGACGCCGCTGAATATTCCCTCAGCCGCCCGCTGCAGTTGGCGCTGTCACACGATGAGGAAATCGGCTGCGTTGGCGTGCGGCGTTTGCTTGATGTGCTGCATCTGGCGCCAGTGCGGCCGTTCCTGTGCCTGATCGGCGAACCGACCAACATGCAGTTTGTGCTGGGGCACAAGGGCAAGGGCTCGTACCGCACCTATTGTCGGGGGCTGGAGGCGCATTCTTCGCTGGCGCCGCGCTCGGTCAACGCGATCCACGTGGCCTGCGATTTCATTGCAGCGTTGCGTGAATCCCAGCGTCAACTGCAGGAGCAGGGCGCCCGGGATGCCGATTACGACGTGCCTTACACCACCGTGCACGTGGGCCAGATCGGCGGTGGCCGGGCGCTGAATATCGTGCCGAATCTGTGCACGGTGGATTTTGAAGTGCGCAATTTGCCGGCGGATGATCTGGAACTGATTCTCGCGCAGATGCAGGAGCGTGCCGAGTTGATCGTGCGCGAGGCGAAGAAGCTTTCGAGCGTGGCGGCCATCGAGATTGAAACGGTCAACGTCTATCCTGGCCTGGACACCCACCCGAGCGTCGAAGCGGTACGGTTCCTGAAAAATTTCGCGGCGCCGGATACCACGACGTCCAAGGTTTCGTTCGGTACGGAAGGCGGGTTGTTCAAGCAGCGTCTGGATGTGCCGGTGGTTGTCTGCGGGCCAGGTTCGATCGAGCAGGCGCACAAGCCCGACGAGTTTATCGAGATCAGCCAGATGGAGGCGGGGGAGCGCTTTCTGGAGGGCTTGCTCGGTTCGCTGAAACGATAGAAACAGCAGTTCTGCTGTTCCACCGCCAATTTCAGCAGCCGACACTGTCCGTCAAGCGCTTTCAGCATCCTTATCCGTCGAGTCTCCCTAGACTGGAATCTGTCTCGGATCAGGACTCGACCATGCTCAAGAATCGTTTGAAAGACCCCGGTCTTCTCGCAGAACTCGCTTATGTGAACGGCCAGTGGATCGGCGCCGATGACGGCGCGACCCTGGATGTCATCGACCCGGCCAGCGGCGAATTGATCGGCCGCGTGCCCGCCATGCAAGGCGTGGAAACCCGTCGCGCCATCGACGCCGCCGAACGGGCCTGGCCCGCCTGGCGGGCACGGCCGGCCGCCGAACGTGCGGCGCTGTTGGAGCGTTGGTATCAGGCGATGATCGACAACCTCGACGATCTGGCGCTGATCATGACCTGCGAACAAGGCAAGCCGCTGAATGAAGCCAAAGGTGAAATCCGCTACGGCGCGGGTTTCGTCAAATGGTTTGCCGAAGAGGCGCGGCGGATTTACGGCGAAACCATGCCGGCGCCCAGCGGCGACCGCCGACTGTTGACCCTCAAGCAACCGGTGGGTGTCTGCGCGGCGATCACGCCGTGGAATTTCCCCAACGCAATGATTACCCGCAAGTGTGCTCCGGCCCTGGCGGCGGGGTGCCCGATCATCGTCAAACCGTCGGATCTGACGCCGCTGTCGGCGCTCGCATTGGCGGTGTTGGCTGAGCGCGTCGGCATTCCGGCCGGGGTGTTCAATGTGCTGACCGGCATGCCCGCCGGGATTGGCGAAGAGCTGACCGGCAACCCGACGGTGCGCAAGATTTCCTTCACCGGTTCCACGGCGGTGGGCCGTTTGCTGATGCGCCAGAGTGCCGAACACATCAAGCGATTGAGCCTGGAGCTCGGCGGCAACGCACCGTTCATTGTGTTTGACGATGCCGATCTTGAGCAGGCGATTACCGGGATCATGCTGAGCAAGTTTCGCAACGCCGGGCAGACCTGCGTCTGCGCCAACCGGATTCTGGTGCAGGACGGCATTTACCAGCGTTTTGCCCAGCGTCTGGTCGAGGAGGTCGGCAAACTCAAGGTCGGCAATGGCCTGCAGGACGACGTGACTATTGGCCCGCTGATCAACAAGGCTGCCGTTAGCAAGGTGGCCCGCCACATCGATGATGCCTTGAGCCAGGGCGCGCAGCTGCTTTGCGGTGGCGTTCCGCAGGGCGACAGTCAATTTGTGCAACCGACGGTGCTTGGCGATGCCCACGCCGGCATGCTCCTGGCCAACGAAGAAACCTTCGGCCCGGTCGCGCCGCTGATGCGGTTCACCGACGAAGCCGAAGCCTTGGCGCTGGCCAACGCCACGCCGTTTGGCCTCGGCGCCTATTACTTCACTCAAGACTTGCGTCGCTCATGGCGTTTCGGCGAAGCGCTGGAATTCGGCATGGTCGGCCTCAACACCGGAATCATCTCCATGGAAGTCGCGCCGTTCGGCGGCATCAAACAATCGGGCCTGGGCCGTGAAGGCAGCAAATACGGTCTCGACGAATACCTTGAAGTCAAAGCCTTCCACATCGGCGGCTTGTAACTTCACAACAACGGGGAGCCACAACTGATGAGCAAGGTCTTCAAGATCGCCGCGATTGCCGGCGACGGGATTGGCAAGGAAGTGCTGCCCGAGGGGCTGCGGGTTCTGGAGCAGGCCGCGAAGAAATGGCAACTGGACTTGAGCATTGAAGTGCTCGACTGGGTGCATTGCGATTATTACCTGGAACACGGGCAGATGATGCCCGAGGACTGGTTCGAACAGCTCAAGGGCTTCGACGCGATTTACTTCGGCGCCGTGGGCTGGCCGGAGAAAGTGCCGGACCATATTTCCCTGTGGGGGTCGCTGCTGAAGTTCCGCCGCGACTTCGACCAGTACGTGAATATCCGCCCGGTGCGCCTGTTCCCCGGGGTGCCATGCCCGTTGGCCGGGCGCGAACCGGGGGACATCGATTTCGTGGTGATTCGCGAGAACACCGAAGGCGAATATTCATCGGTCGGCGGCAAGATGTTCGAAGGCACCGAGCATGAGTTCGTGCTGCAGGAATCGGTGTTCACCCGCCGGGGTGTCGACCGGATTCTCAAGTTCGCCTTCGACCTGGCCCAGACCCGGCCACGCAAGCGCCTGACCGCAGCGACCAAGTCCAACGGCATTTCGATCAGCATGCCTTATTGGGACGAGCGCACCGCGCTGATGGCTGCGCAGTACCCGCAGGTGACGTGGGACAAGCAGCACATCGATATCTTGTGCGCGCGCTTCGTTCTGCAACCGGATCGGTTCGATGTGGTGGTGGCGTCGAACCTGTTCGGCGACATCCTCTCCGACCTGGGGCCGGCGTGTGCCGGAACCATCGGCATCGCGCCGTCGGCCAACCTGGATCCGCAGCGACGTTTTCCGTCACTGTTCGAGCCAGTGCATGGTTCGGCGCCGGACATCTATGGGCAGAACATCGCCAACCCGATTGCGATGATCTGGTCAGGGGCGCTGATGCTCGATTTCCTGGGCAACGGTGACGAGCGTTATCGCGCAGCACACGACGGGATCTTGCAGGCGATCGAGCGGGTGATCGCCGAGGGACCGATCACCCCGGATCTGGGCGGGAAGGGCTCGACCCAGGATGTCGGCAGGGCCATCGCCGAGTTCCTCTGAAGCATCGTCATCCTCTGCATGAGTGAGCCTGCTCGCTCGTGCAGAGGGTGTGAATCAGTAACCTTTGTTGCGGTCGATCTGACCGCTCATGGGCTCGCCGCGTTCGAAGCAGCGGATGTTCTCCAGCAGGACAGCAAATGCGCTTTCCGGCTGGGTCATCGCCGCGATATGCGGCGTCAGCAGAATCTGCGGATGGCCCCAGAAGGGATGATCCGCCGGTGCCGGTTCGTTCTGCACCACATCCAGCACCGCGCCGCTGAGTTGCCCGCTGTCCAGCGCGTCGAGCAAGTCCTCTTCCACCAGATGCCCACCGCGCCCCATGTTGATCAGTGCCGCGCCATGCGGCAATTGGCGAAACAACTCGCGGTCGAGAATGCCACGGGTCTGCTCGGTCAGCGGCAATACGCACATCACAATGTCGCACTGGCTCAGAAACGCCGGCAGTTGCTCGCGACCGGCAAAGCACTCGACGCCGGCAATCCGATGCGCACTGCGCGCCCACCCCTTGAGGGCAAAGCCCAGGGGCTGCAAGGTGGCGAGAATCTGCTGCGCCTGAGTACCGAGGCCCATCACCCCCACGCGACGCTGATGCGCCGGCTGCAACAGGTGCGCCTGCCAACACCGCGCCATCTGCTGCTGGCGATAGCGCAACATATCCCGGTGCAAGCTGAGCACGGCAAAACTGGCGTACTCGCACATGCCTTGGGTGATCCCGGGATCGAGCAGGCGCACCACCGGAAGACTCGCCGGGATACGGCTCAGATCCAACTGATCGACTCCGGCCGACAACGCAAACAACACCTGCAGATTCGGCAACACCGCCTGCAGATCCTCCGGCGCCTGCCACGCCGCCAGGTACTTGATGTCTGCGGGATCGCCGATGTCCGGCCAGGCGCGCCATTCGATGTCCGGGGCATGTTCGGCGAACAGTGCTTTCCACTGTTCGCCGCGCACGGGGTCAGCTTTGTAGAGCAGGGCCATGGTCAATTCCTGAGAGGGTTGAAAGTGCTCCCATCATCGCCCAACGCCAGAGCAGGATCTGTCGAAAGCAGCGCTGCGAACACTGTGCGTCATGTCATATATGCACGCGGCCGGCAGATTCGGCGGCCTGAAGGAATCTGCCGTTTGGCAGGGTGAAAACAGTCGATCCGGATTTCTCAGGGGCCAAGTTCGGCGTAGTTCGTTCCGCACAAGTCTTAATCTTAAGACCCTGTGTAACCACCTCCTGCATTCACTCCGGGCTGCCGGACTCACGAAGGGAAATGCCATGAACAGCCAAGTCGACCAAACACCTCATTTACTCCGTCAGCGTGATCAGTTCGTGCCACGCGGACTGGTCACCGCTCATCCGCTGGTGATTGATCGCGCCCAAGGGGCTGAATTGTGGGACGTAGACGGCCAGCGTTATCTGGACTTCGTCGGCGGCATCGGCGTGCTGAACATCGGCCATAACCATCCCAAAGTGGTTGCAGCGGTGCAGGCCCAATTGCAAAAAGTCTCGCACGCCTGCTTTCAGGTGGTGGCCTACAAGCCGTATCTGGATCTGGCCCAGCGCTTGTGCGAAATGATAGGCGGCGAGGAGCAATACAAAGCGGCGTTCTTCACCTCCGGCGCCGAAGCCGTGGAGAACGCGGTGAAAATCGCGCGCGCTCACACCAACCGCTCTGCTGTGATCTCCTTCCGCGGCGGTTTCCATGGACGCACCTTGCTCGGCACCACGCTGACCGGCATGAGCCAGCCCTACAAACAGAACTTCGGGCCCTTCGCGCCGGAGGTGTTTCACACCCCATATCCAAATGCCTATCGCGGCGTCACCAGTGAGATGGCGCTGAAGGCGCTGGACGAGTTGCTTGCCACTCAGGTTGCGCCGGAGCGGGTTGCGGCGATCATCATTGAACCTGTGCAGGGCGACGGTGGTTTCCTTGCGGCACCGGCGCCATTCCTCCAGGCATTGCGCGAGTTGACCCACAAGCACGGCATCGTGCTGATCCTCGATGAGATCCAGACCGGATTCGGCCGCACCGGCAAGTGGTTCGGTTTCCAGCACGCCGGCATCCAGCCTGACCTGGTCACCGTCGCCAAGAGTCTGGCCGGGGGGCTGCCGTTATCGGGCGTGGTCGGCAAAGCTGACATCATGGATTCGCCACTGCCTGGGGGCCTCGGCGGCACCTACGGCGGCAACGCACTGTCCTGCGCAGCGGCCCTGGCGGTGATCGACGCTTATGAAGAAGAGAAACTGCTCGAACGCGGCGATGCATTGGGCAAGCGTCTGCGTGAAGGTTTGCTGCAGTTGCAGCGCCGTTACCCGCAGATCGGTGACGTACGCGGTACCGGGTTCATGTTGGCCATCGAGCTGATCAAGAACGATGAAGCGCGCTCCCCGGACGCGGATCTGAACCAGCGTGTGATCGATGAAGCGCGCAAAGGTGGCTTGCTGGTGATCAAGTGCGGCGTCTATCGCAACGTCCTGCGCTTCCTCGCGCCACTGGTGACGACCGAAGCGCAGATCGATGAAGCCTTGCAGATTCTGCAGGCTGCGTTGGCACGGGTATTGAACTGATGTCCGCCGGGTTCAGCGGCGCGGTCGCTGGCCAGCGTCGCTGAACCTTTTTGGCGCATGGATTGATGAAACGCATCATCGGAGGCTGTGTACACCATGGGGCTGACTGATTATCGAGCACTGCTCATCGATTGCGACGAAGTCCTGGTTGACCGTGATTCGGGGGTCTGGGCAGCGCTGCAGCCGTTGCTCGACAGCCGGGGCGGGCGCCCGGACAAGGAACAGGTGCTGGGCGAATTTCGCGAGGTGGTGCAGGCGCTCTATCCCCGCTTTGACGAACTGGGCTTCAGCGGATTGCTGTGTTTTGCCCATCGCCAACTGGCCGAGCGCTGGAGCTTGAAAGCCAGTTGGGAGGAGGGCATGAGTTTCGCGCGTTCTGCTGCCAACTGGTCATTGTTCGAAGACGCGCCCGGAGCGATGCTGTACCTACGCAAGTTTTATCGCCTGTTGGTCGTGGGCGACCGGGATGCCGAGGATCGCGCCGTGTTGTGCGAGCACCTGGGGATTGTGGCTGATGACTTTATTTCGCTGGCCAGCGATCCGCTGCGGGACGAGGACTGGTTGAATGCCAACGAGCTGAAGCCGGTACACATTCTGCGGGTCACCCGACCCGCCGCCCGCGGTCAGGCGCTGACCGATGTTTGCCTGATCGGTCGCGAACGGGTGAAACAACCGACCCCATGCGCTGCGGATTATTGCATCAACAGCATGGCTGACCTGGTCGCACAGCATCAGATGTGTTTACGGCGCTGATTTTGCTAGTAGATTGTCCTACAAATGGCAGTCAAGAGGTTCGCAATGGAAGGTTTAGTCAAACTGGACCGCATCGACATCAGTATCCTGGTTGAGTTGCAGAAGGACGGGCGCATGACCAATGTGAGTCTGGCCGATGCCGTGGGATTGTCGGCCAGCCCCTGCCTGCAACGGGTCAAACGGCTGGAATCGGCCGGGTACATTTCCAGCTACAAGGCACACTTGAACCTGGCGAAGATCACCGAATCGGTAACGGTCTTCACCGAAATCACCCTGAGTGACCACAAGCGCGAAGACTTCGCCAAATTCGAGTCGAATATCCGGCTGGTGGATGAAGTGCTCGAATGCCATTTGATCAGTGGCGGCTACGATTATCTGGTGCGCTTCATGACGCGCAGTATTCAGCATTATCAGGAAGTGATTGAAAGCCTGCTGGATAAAAACATCGGCATTTCCAAGTACTTCAGCTACATCGTCATCAAATCCCCGGTACTCAAGGACGGTGTGCCGTTGCGCAAGTTGTTGCGGCACTGAAGTTCCATACATCCATCAGGCGCAAACAGGGGGACAGCTGACTGTCCCCCATTATTTGCTAGCCACCAAAGCCAACGATGGCTTTGGTTTCCAGATACTCCTCAAAGCCGTAGACACCAAATTCACGACCATTGCCGGATCGTTTGTAGCCACCGAACGGTGCCATGGGATTCCAGGCAGGGTGGTTGAGCAGCACTTGTCCAGCGCGGATGCGTGAGGCAACGGCACGTGCATGATCAAGGTTGCGGGATTGAACGTGGGCGCTCAGTCCGTACACCGTATCGTTGGCGATCGCGACAGCCTCATCGAGCGTTTCATAGGCGATGATGCACAGCACTGGCCCAAAGATTTCCTCCTGGGCAATGCGCATGCTCGAGTCGACCTCGGAAAATACAGTCGGTCGGGCGTAGAAGCCGGTTTCATGACCAGGCACGCGTCCTGGACCGCCACACAGGAGTTTGGCCCCTTCACTCAGGCCCGATTCGATCATGGCTTGCACACGCTGGAACTGGGCCTCATTGGCTATCGGACCGAGTACCGTCTCTTCCGATTGTGGATCCCCCACGATGATCGCGTTGGCGGTTGCGGCGGCCAGTGCCTCGACTTCCGCCAGCCGTTCCCTTGGTACGATCATTCTGGTCGGGGCGCTGCAGGATTGCCCGACGTTGCGAAACGCTGTCATCACGCCCAATGGCACGACGTTGGCGAAGTCGGCATCGGGCAGCAGCACGTTGGGTGATTTGCCGCCCAGTTCCTGGGTGACGCGTTTCACCGTAGGGGCAGCCGCCTGTGCGACCAGGGCACCTGCACGGTTTGAACCGGTGATCGAAATCATATCGATATCCGGGTGCGCAGCCATGGCGCCGCCGACCTCGGAACCCGTGCCATTTACCAGATTGAAGACACCCGGAGGCAGGCCGGCGTCATGCACCAATTGGGCGAAAAGAAGGGCGCTCAGCGGTGACAGTTCGCTGGGTTTGAGCACCACTGTGCAACCGGCTGCAATCGCCGGGGCCACTTTGGCGGTGATTTGATAAAGCGGCCAATTCCAGGGGGTGATGAGACCGCAGACGCCGATGGGTTCGCGTTCGATCGCGGTGCCGCCTTCAACCGTCTGGAAGCGATAGGTGGACAGCAGGTCACGGGCGATCCGAACGTGTTCGGCCGCCAAGGGCACTTGCATCGCTCGGGCAAAACCGATGGCAGCACCCATTTCCAGAGAGAGTGCCTGCGCAAGCGACTCTTTTCGCTCAAGGATCAGGTCGTAAATTTTGCCAAGAAAATCCGCGCGCACTTCGGCGGAGGTCGCAGACCAGCGAGAAAACGCTGCACGCGCCGCAGCGACGGCCCGATCAACGTCTTCGGCCGATCCGCTGGCGACCTCTGCAACTACGCTTTCAGTCGCCGGACTGACCACGGGCAAACTGGCAGGCGTTGCCGGCGAGCACCAGCCACCATTGATATAAAACTGTTGAGACGTAGGCGAATCCACGGGGTGGGTATTCGAAGATTGTGTTGTCATCCAACTAGCTCCTTAGAGGACTGATGGGGGCTGTTAACAGCAGGGACGGAGGGAGGTCAGAGCAACGCCGGGGCACCGGTACAGGCGGTGCCCTGTGGTTTGAATAAGCTAGCAAAAGTGCCCAGCCGAAATATGCCGTTCTTGAAATCGGCAAGGGATAATCTGCTGTATCTCAGGGGCTGACGTTGTCTCTGTGCGATCGGGCTTTTCAGAGGCATGCGTCCGGCCAAGTCATCTACCCGACCCCGCAAAGCCAGGACATGGTGTGCACTTCAATTTAAGTGGGCACCCGTTCCAGCCTTTTAAGCGGGTATTTCCATGCAGCGTGCTCGGTGCGGCGAAGCCGCACTGCGTCTATCTGTTTGCCAATCGCCGCGCGACCCGAGTCAAAGTGCTGGTGCACGATGGGATTGGCGTCTGGCTGGCGGCACGCGCCTGCCGACGCAGCGGGTGAGTGAGTGAAATTGATCAGTTGTTGCCGCATAAGTGGCAACCGGTTTCATCGGTGTGCTGCATGAGCGCTTATACAAAATAAGCAATTTATTGACGTCAAATCATAGTTATGTGTAGCACTATTCATTTGCCAGATTGCCCGCCGATACCTACTTAAGTCGAATCCGTTGAAGGTCACTCCGAGGGTAAGTCCATGTTCAATAAATCACTTAAAGATGAACTACAGGCCAGGAAGGCCGAAGTCTTGGGCTATAAGGGATTGATCGAAGCACTGGGCCGCTCCATGGCGGTAGTCGAGTTTGACCTGGACGGCAAGGTGTTGCGAGCCAACGATAATTTTCTCGCCACCATGGGCTATAGCGCTGAGCAATTGCTTATGAAATCGCATCGGGAATTCTGCTCCTCTGCGCTAACTAACAGTGCGGAGTACAGCCAGTTTTGGTCGCAACTGCGTGCTGGCAAGTTCGTGTCGGGTACTTTCCAGCGAGTCAACTCGATGGGACAGAATGTCTGGCTTGAAGCCAGTTACAACCCTGTGATCGACGAACGAGGCCAAGTTATTACGATCGTCAAGTATGCCCTGGACGTGACTGAAAAAGTCGTTCAAGAAGCGCTGAATCGGGGCAAGCTTGCCGCACTGGATCGCGCCATGGCCGTGATTGAGTTTGACCTCAGTGGCAATATCCTCTCGGCCAACGACAATTTTCTACACACCATGGGCTATGCCCTAAACGAGCTCAAGGGTAAGCACCACCGGCTCTTTTGCGAGGCAAGCCTGATAAATGGAAGCGACTACAGCGACTTCTGGCGTCGATTGAATGCAGGTGAGTTTTTCAGTGGTCAGTTCAAACGTATCGGCAAACACGGACGAGTGGTCTGGCTGGAAGCGACCTATAACCCGGTGTATGACGCTACTGGCAAATTGTCGAAGATCGTCAAGTTCGCCAGTGATATCACCGAGCGTATCGAGCGCTTTGAAGAGGATTCGCGCGGCGCTTCCCGGGCGTACCATATTTCCGCCGAGACCGAGAAAGTCGCCGAACAGGGCGCCCAAGTCATTCAGGAAACAGCTCGAGAGATGCGCCAGATTGCCGAAAACATTGGCGCGTCGGCGAGGCTGGTTGGTCAGTTGGGCGACCGTTCCGAACAGATCACGGCCATCGTCAATACTATTCGCGGTATCGCTGATCAAACCAATCTGCTCGCCCTTAACGCCGCCATTGAAGCGGCCCGAGCGGGCGATCAGGGCCGAGGCTTTGCGGTAGTGGCCGACGAAGTTCGGCAACTGGCAGGGCGCACCAGCCGGTCGACTGCGGAAATTGCCGAAATGATCGGCAAGATCCTTTCTGAAACCCGTGATGCCGTCGCCAGCATGAACGCAACTCAAGAGAGTGCACAACGCGGCGTCGGTCTGGCCGATCAGGCTGGCTCGGTGATCTTGCAGATTCGTAGCGGCACCAGCGACGCCGTCGAGGCGGTGAGCATGTTCGCCTCCAAACTCGACGAGTCAGAAGTGATTCCCAAAACCGCCGTCAGTTGGGTCGGGTAAAAGGCTACAACTGGTGCGCACTTGATTTAAGTGCGCACCCTGTCTTGGCTTTTTGTGCAGCTGGGTAGATGACTTGGCCAGACACTTTCAGAGCCGATAGCTAACGCCCGGAGCCGCTCAGTCAATGTCTTTTTGTGGCGGGGAATGACAACCTTTTGTCCTGACAACTCAATAGCCAGTTTGCTACGGATTCGCCAGTTGGACCTGATCACGACCACTTGATTTAGCTTTGTACATGGCGCTATCGGCACGCCGAATGAAGTCGTCAAACGATTCCGATGGCGCCCACGTTGCAACGCCGAAGCTACAAGTGACCTTTCCTGCCTCTTCAAATGGGAGGGTGCTTATCAGCACTCTTAGCTTTTCTGCCAGCAGGCTCGTATCGTTCGATTCGCTGTCCGGGCAGATCAATGCGAACTCTTCTCCGCCCGTTCTGCACAGCAAGTCGGTTTTGCGTGTTGCCGAACGTATTCGTGCGCACAACGACTTGAGAACGTTATCCCCACACTGATGCCCCCAGTGGTCATTGATGCATTTGAAGTGATCGACGTCGAACAGGATCAGCGATAGAGGCTTGTCGTGCTTGTCAGCCTCGATGAGCAGGCGCTCCATCAAATCTTCGAAATGCCGGCGGTTATAGACACCGGTCAGGTGGTCGGTAATGTTCAATAAACGCAAGTCTTGCGTGCGCTCATCAACCAGCGAGAGGGCGCGGGCGCGCTGTGTGATCAGCAAGTACACCATCAAGGTCAATAGCAGCGTCAATCCTATTCCGAATAATGCAATCAAACTGACGGACAGGGCGTTGCTGTTGGCGGCGAGAAAAGTCGAGCTGGGTCGAAACTGGATCAGGTAATTCTGATCAGCCACTTTCAACAGCCGTTGTGTGTACAGCTCTGAAGGGGCAGCAGGGGCCTGGCTCTGATAAATGGTTTCCCCTTGATGCTGCGTGTCGATCAGTGAAAGTCTCACGTTCAGCCGTTGCAGACTGGGTAATGGAATGCCCTGTTCCATCAAAGACGCCAGGCGTACGGTGGAGACAACGAAACCCTGCAAACCATCATCCTTGGCTGGAACCTCAAGGGAGTTCTGGAATATGGGAGCGACGAAGAAAATCCCGGACTGCCCATTAGTCATTTTCAATGGTTCCGACACGACTATTTGATTTTTTTCTCGCGCCTTGCTCATCAAGACCTGGCGACCCGGACGAGCCATGACATCCATGCCAGGAACGATCTTCACGTCATCGCGCTTCAACAGGTAGAGCAATATCCAGTGTTCCGGCCTGCTGGAGAGGGGAATTTTTTCGCCGGTGACTGGATCAATTTCATGATATGAAAAATCACTTGTACCGTTGAGGAGCGCCTTGGCGCGAAACGACTGTAGATCCTTCTCGAGAATCCTCGGTACCCAGCTATAGGCTTCGTCCTCTCCAACTAGAGGCGTGACGAATCCCAGAAACTCCTTTTCAGTGACATCGTCGGCATTGATAAAGAAATGCTTCACAACGTCCAGCTTCAAGACCTGCGTATTGAAGCGTCGTTGCAGGCGACTGAATCGTTCGTCGACCTCCAGTTGGAACGCAACGTTGACGGTGCGCTGCTCCGACCCAACGAAAAGAATCAGTACCAAGACCGTGACGGCGACACCCGCCAGGAACACCAGAGCGCAAAGGCTCACATCTGTTGCTTTGAATGCGTTCTGACGAGAAAACATCATTTCCTGTTCCTTGCTCATCGCCAAAATCGACGCACGGTCATTCAGTATTCTTTCGAGTTATCGGCACTTGCGACGACATCTTTACAGGCTATGCGAGCCGGATACTTGCCTACTCAATCTTCAGGTTTGGGTCCGTAGCCGTTAGCGAAATCATCAACAAGGTGAAGCTGGTGTGGGGTGAGCGTCCGCTACATACGCGCCGGTGCGACCTGCTGGTTGTCGACAATACCTGACGTCAGCCCGTCGATGAGTCGATCAAGCGTTGACCGGCACGGCTTTGGGCCTGCGATACAGGATCGTTGTCGGTGTGCAGCACGTCCAGCCGTCGGCACGCAGCAAAGCCAGATCGCTTTGAAAAGCACCTCCGGAAAACTGGGTGGGAAGGCCTAAGCTCATTCCAAAAAGATATTTATTTAATCTTTTTAAGATCGTTTAGCTTTTAGCAAAGGAAACGTGCAGCGCCTCGCTAGCGGCGTTTTTTTTGCCTCCGGCCGACCCCGTCCGCGGTCATCGCCTGAGGCTTCTGTCCATTTTTTCTACCCTGGAACGGCCATATATCTGGCCGTCAGCGGTTCGTTGCCCGGAGCCCTCGTGACACTTATTCAAACCTCTTTGGCAACGGTACAGATCGACTTGCCTGAGCGATTGGCCCCACCCATCGACGATAGCGCCGAGGAGGGCGATGTTGTCCTCGAACTGCGAGGCGTCACTAAAGCTTATGTGCGCAAAGACGGGTCGCCGTTGCCGGCTGTCAACCATGTCAGCTTGAAGGTCCGGCGCGGCGAAGTGCTGTGCCTGATGGGCACCTCCGGCAGCGGCAAATCGACCTTGCTTCGCCATATCAATCGTTTGATCGAACCTACCAGCGGTGAGGTCTTGATTGAAGGTCAGGCTATCAGCGGCTTGAGCCACAAAGCGTTGCGGGATTTGCGCTCGCGGCGAATCGGCATGGTGTTCCAGCATTTTGGTCTTTTGCCCCATCGCACAGTGCTGGACAACGTTGCGCTGCCTCTGGAGTTGCGCGGCGAATCCGAGGCCGTCCGGCACGCAGCGGCCACCCGACAGTTACAGGCGATGGGCCTGGAGGGATGGGGCGAGCATTATCCTCACGAGTTGTCCGGCGGTATGCAGCAACGGGTCGGTCTCGCGCGAGCATTGGTGACTGATCCGGATATTCTCCTGATGGACGAGCCTTTCAGCGCACTGGATCCGACCATCCGGCGAGACCTGCAAAGCCACTTTCTGGCGCTGGTACGCGAGCGCGGGATCACCACGTTGCTGGTCACTCACGATCCTGCCGAAGCGGTACGTCTCGCTGACCGGATAGCGGTATTGCGCCAGGGGCGTCTGGTGCAGTCGGGCACCCCGAAACAGCTGCTCGAGACGCCGGCCGATGCTGAGGTCGCGGATTTTTTCCGCGATTGCCTTCCAGCCGCACCGGTATTGCACGATGCCGGTGGCGCGGTACGTCAGGTTCCCGAAACGGCACCGAAGGAGCAAGCGGTTCAGCCGGGCTTGCGCGGCTGGCAAGCCCTGTTGCTCGGGCCGGCAGCGCTGGCGGCGCGGGGCAGAGGCGGGTTGTTCTGGCTCGGGTTCGCCGCAGAACTCGCGGCCCTGGCCACTGCGGTGCAAGGCATTGCGAGCGCATCCTGGATATCGGTCGTGGTGGGATTGGCCGTGCTGGCAGCCAGTCGTTTCACCGCGTATTCGCAGAGCCGTCAACCGGTGCGGCGCGCCGTTTCGAGTTGGGCGTTGCCGCTGGCGGTGCTGCTGGTCAGTCAGGCATTGGTGATCTGGCGCGTGTTGACGCCCGATACAACCCAGGCGTTCTTGCAGTTCCCGGCCAGCCGCCAGGCGCTGTTACTGACTGCACAGAGCCTGGATGATTTTATTGGTTGGTCACAGGTGACATTCGAGAGCGCTTTTGTCGGCGTGATCGTTGCGGTTCGCACGGTCATTGAAGGGATCGAAAACCTGCTCGGTTGGCTGCCTTGGCCGGTTTGTGCGTTGGCGCTGATATTGCTGGCCTGGCGCTCGGCGGGCCTGGCCCTGGCGCTCACCAGCAGCGCAGCGTTGTTGTATATCGGCCTGTTCGGGTTTTGGGAGCGGACGATTGCCACCCTGGCGCTGGTTGGTTCTTCGGTATTGATCGCACTGGTGATCGGCGTACCCACCGGCATTCTGCTGGCGAAGCGGCCGTTTGCCCGCAGGCTGCTCACGCCCTTGCTGGATGTCATGCAGACCCTGCCGACCTTTGTCTATCTGATTCCCGCTGTGGCGTTCTTCTCCGTGGGCAAGACCCCGGCGGTCATTGCGACGGTGATTTTCGCCCTGGCACCGATGATTCGTCTGACGTCCCTGGGCATTCAGGAAGTCCCGAAGGATGCCGTGGAAGCGGCAATCGCCCATGGAGCAAACCCCTGGCAAACCCTGGTGAAGGTGCAACTGCCGCTGGCGCGACGATCCCTGTTGCTGGGGATCAATCAGACCATTGTCATGAGCCTGTCAATGGTGGTGGTGGCTGCCCTGATCGGCGCTGGAGGGTTGGGTTACGACGTCATGACGGCGTTGCGCAATATCAAGGGCGGCGAGGGCGTGCTGGCCGGCGTGGCGATCGTGCTTTGTGCATTGATTCCCGATCGAATCATTCAATCGAGCTTGCGCAAGCAAGACCATCTGCATAACTGAACTGTGAGACTTATCGTGACAAAACATCTATTGCGTAACCTGAGTGCGGCCGCAGTGCTGGCTTCCCTGATCGTGCCGGCCAGCGTGATGGCCAAGGACAAAATTGTCATTGGCGAACAGAACTGGACGGGAGCCATCGCCATTCAACACATTCTAGGTGAGGTGATCAAAACCCGTCTGGACGGTGATGTGTCGTATCTGGCCGGGGACGTGCCGGTGCTGTTCAGTGCGGCGGCCAAGGGCGACGGTTCTGTGGATGTGCTGACTGACATCTGGCTGCCCAATCAGTCCGCGGCTTGGGCCAAGTACGTCACGGGAGGCACCCGCTCACTGGTACCCAATGCTCATCCTTATACCGGCGAACAAGGCTTCTACATTCCCGGTTATCTGCAAGACAAGTACGGCGTCAAATCGATCTACGACCTGAAAAAACCGGAAGTGGCCAAGCTCTTCGAGCCAGTGGGCGGAGGCAAGGCTGAACTGCTGGTGGGGCCGGCGGGCTGGGAGTCGACGTATATCGGCCAGATCAAGGCCAAGGATTACGGCTTCGCCGATAAATTCGAATCCGTGTCGACGGAAGCCTCGGTGACCTACGCCAAACTGGCCTCGGCTTACAAGGCGCAACGCGGCGTGGTGTTCTACGCCTACACCCCTGACTGGATTTTCTCGGCCTATGATCTGCGTCGCCTGGAAGAACCCGCGTTCGATGGCTACGCCCAGGACAACAAAAAAGAAGATCCTCTCTACAAGGCGGATGGCTGCTGGAAATTCGTCAGCCCGACCGTCGATCCCGACTGGCTGAACAAGAGCCACATCACCTGCGCCTTCCCGGATGCCAAGGTGTACGTCCTGGCTTCCACCGCACTGCAAAAGCGCGCGCCGAAAATTGCCGAGTTTCTGCACAATTTCGCCATCGACCCGGCACAGTTGAACGGACTGATCCAGAAGATCGAAAAGGAAAAACAGCCAGCAGACGTCGCCGCCAAGGCTTGGGTTCAGGCCAACCCTTCTACTGTTGACCAGTGGTTTGTATCGCAGGCGCCGCAAGTGAGTTCAGCCCAATGACCAGAGCGAACGTACGTGTACTCGATGGTGGCATGGGACGCGAGTTGAAGCGAATCGGCGCGCCGTTCCGTCAACCGGAATGGTCGGCCCTCGCGCTGATCGAAGCGCCCGAGTATGTGCTGCAGGCGCATCAGGCGTTCGTGACAGCGGGCGCTCGGATCATCACCACCAACAGCTATGCGGTGGTGCCTTTTCATATTGGCGACGAGCGATTTGCCGAGCAGGGAAGAGCGCTGGCTGAGCGCGCCGGACGGCTGGCGCGGCAGGCCGCCGACGAAAGTACCGATGCGGTCACCGTGGCCGGGTCGTTGCCGCCGGCGTTGGGGTCGTACCGGCCGGATCTGTTCGATCATCAGCGTTCAGTAGCGATCCACCGCGAACTCATTGCCGGATTGCGAACGCACGTCGATGTTTGGCTGGCCGAAACGCAAAGCTCCATTGCTGAAGTGCGGGCGGTGGTCGAAGCCCTCGGAACGGATCCCGCGCCACTCTGGGTGTCATTCACGCTGTCGGACGAAGAGGGTCGGGAACCGCGATTACGCTCAAACGAGGCCGTTGCCGATGCGGTTCGCGTGGCGGCTGAGCTGGGGGCCAAGGCGGTGCTCTTCAATTGCAGCCAGCCGGAAGTGATGGCCGCGGCCTTGATTGAGGCACGCGCGGTGATTGAAAACCTGGATCATCCTGTCGAACTGGGGGTTTATGCCAATGCTTTCCCCCCTGTCAGTGCCAAAGCCGAGGCCAATAGCGATTTGTTGGACATTCGGCGCGATCTGGGCCCCGAGTCCTACCTGGACTGGTCGAAGTCATGGGTTGCCGCAGGGGCCAGCATTGTCGGCGGATGCTGTGGGATCGGCCCGGAGCATATCGCCCAGTTGCATTTGCACCTGCAATATCTAAAGGGGGAGGAGGTCGCGCATGAGTGATGTTCCAGGCGACGTTCTGCCAGAGCAGGCGACATTGGGTGCCGGCTGTTTCTGGGGGGCGGAAGCCTCATTCCGGGCATTGCCGGGTGTGCTCGACACACGCGTCGGGTTTGCGCGGTCAGACCTGGGCGACGCCACCCTGATCGAAGTCGTGCAAGTCGACTTCGATTCGAACACTTCTGGACACTGCACGATCCCACGTCAGTCGACCGACAGGGTGCGGACGTCGGGGCGAAATACCGTTCCGCGCTGTTCTTCAACAGTGCCGAGCAGGCCCGACTGGCGCTTGTCGCCAGGCAGCAGCTGGATGCCAGTGGCCAGTTGGGCAAGCCAGTGGCTACGGTGATCCTGCCACTGGGTGAATTTCAAAAGGCGGATGAAGAACATCAGCGCTATCTTGAAAAACACGGTGGCAGCGCCTGTTCCATTTGATGCATATGCAACGCCTTTGACGTCCTGGATCGCTCGCAGGTGCGCCGCAGCCGTGTTGCACGCACGGTGCCTGAGTTCAAGTTGGACGTAAATGAATGGAATGATTAAGGGCAACGGCGCGGCGTGACCAACTTGCACCAGCAGCGGTACACGCTGACCTGAAGAGAAACGGCACTGAATCAGCTTCAACGGCAGCCCCTCATTGAATGACTCGCCATGAACACGAAGGACATGGTCCATTGTGAGAGTGAACGCCAGAAGCGTACTTGTCGAATCAGTGCTTTAAGCTGCTCATGAACATATCTGACATAACACATGATTTAACAAGTGGGCGATGTCAGATGTTCATGGCTCCAATAAGTCTTTTTAAATTAAGAGTTTGGATTAGAAAAACAAAGCGCATGCTCTCCAAAATTTGTTCATTACCGACTGTGCAGACCGCAGCGGTGCAAACAGCGGTTATCTGCACAAATCCAGTTTGTAGTGGTCTAATGAAACCGGACACCCATTTAGGCGAGAATGCTCGCCAGATCGAGGTGTCAGATGACCAAACAACGCCGTTCCTTTACTCCTGAATTCAAGCGCGAGGCTGCCGACCTCGTGCTCAAACAAAACTACAGCTACATCGAAGCCAGCCGTTCACTCGGCATTGGTGAGTCGGCATTGCGCCGCTGGGTTGACCAGATTCAGAAAGAACATAAAGGCATCACCCCGCAGAGCAAGGCGCTGACGCCAGAACAGCAAAAAATTCAGGAACTGGAGGCCCGGATCGCTCGGCTTGAGCGAGAGAAATCCATACTAAAAAGGCTACCGCGCTCTTGATGTCGGAAGATCACGAGCGTTCGCGCTGATTGACCAGTTGAGCGCCATGAGCCAGTTGATTGGCTGTGCAAGGTGTTTGACGTCACTCGCTCATGCTACTACGCCCGACGCCTGCGCCGCCGCACGCCCGATGTTGAACGGCTTCGGTTGCGTAGCCGGGTCAGTGAGCTGTTCACGGAATGGATACCGACCACGGGCTACAGAACGGCTCAAGAAGCCCAGCGCGATATCAGCCACTTCTTGATGCATCGGTACAACTGGGTTCGACCCATCAATTCAACGGTGGGCTGGCGCCAGCTCGGGCCGAAGAAAAGCTTAACGTCGTGTCCGGGATTAGTTGACCACTACACCGCGCTGCGCCAGGTAAACCACGCCCAGCTCGAACGCCTCCTGTTCAAACAGCAAATAGTTGGTAAGGCAGCCTTGTCAGCCCCTGCGTGAGTTTTTGATAGGCAGGGTAGGCGGTAATATCCGGTAGATCGTTTCGGGTTCCGTTCATACAGTTGTCTCCGGGTAATCTTGTCAATTATTTAATGAGGTAATTCAACTCACTAATGGGCGGGCTACTATCCGTAAAAGCGCGTAAGTACGTTTTCAACGTATGGAACCACGTCACCGCCCTTTAGCGGGTGAGAGAGCATCTCGGGTGCAGTGACGCGAGTTGGCGGCTTCGAAGTGTTCGGAGCGCTGCGGACTCATCTCATCGAACATCTGGTTGATTGAGCATAATTCACTAGTCTTTTAATGGTGAAGCTGTCTGCTAGACTCATATGGTGTAAATTTATGAGGGCGTCTATCAGGCGATTCTTATAAATATTTACTAATGAAATGTTGCAAGAAGTGCGGAAGGCTTGTGATGTAAACTAGCCTTCAAGTGTTTAGCCGCGCTAGAGGCTACTTAATATTTTCGCAGGAGGCTACATGAGTAACCGAGTTGAGCAGGTACTGCTCAAGCAATCGACCATTCTGATGTTTGCTGTGGCAGTTGCCGCAATCGTTACGGGTTTTTTTTCTGGGTCCCAATCGATTTTGTTCGATGGTTTTTTTTCGTTGATTGCAA
Organism: Pseudomonas sp. 58(2021); assembly: GCF_017491585.1. Taxonomy (NCBI): domain Bacteria; kingdom Pseudomonadati; phylum Pseudomonadota; class Gammaproteobacteria; order Pseudomonadales; family Pseudomonadaceae; genus Pseudomonas; species Pseudomonas sp. 58(2021). The sequence continues at coordinate 100,984 of NZ_JAFGYZ010000003.1, read as the reverse complement.
CCGTCATCAAGGTTTTGATGCTGATCACCGCGCAACTGATTGCTAAACAAAGCAATCGTCGCTTTCAGTTCGGCTTTTGGCACTTGGAGCCCATGGTGCTACTCATCGAAGGCAGCTTTTTGTTTTTGATCGCGACCTACGCTTTCCTCAGCGGCATGTTCGGTATAATCAATGGTGGGCGCGAGATCGAATTGAGTTTGGTGATTCCTTTTGCTACGTTACTTAGCGTAGTCTGTTTCGGATATTTCTTCTACGTCCGCTATCAGAATCGGACCTTAAAATCTTCGTTGATCCAGTTCGACAACATTAGTTGGCTAGTAGATGCAATGCTTTCCATCGGCTTGCTGACGAGCTTCCTTGTCGCATTGTTGCTCAAGTCCTACGGCTATGGCACCTGGGCCGCCTATGTTGACCCATCAATCTTGATCTTACTGGGTTTAAGCATGATTGCGCCGGCGTGTAAAATTCTAAAGCCAGCGTTACGTGACGTATTAGGGATTGTCCCAGATCAACTGGACGAAGATGTTCGCCGAGTGATGGATGAGGTTAAGGTCGAGCATGGCTTTTTAGATTACGTTTCATATGTGCAGAAGCATGGTCGTGCGCGTTTCATTGAAATTCATGTAGTGTTACCGATAGATTACCAACTGCAGGATGTGGGGAAGCTAGATGCGTTGCGGGAGGATATTTCCGCGAAGCTTGGGGAGCCGGAAATAACACGATGGTTGACCATTTCCTTTACCGGGGACCGGAAATGGATTTCATGATTTTTGAGCAGGGGAAATTTCATCGTTAGTGATTTTCCTGTGGATTGAGGCAGTACAGGTGAGACCGTCGTACGAATCAGCGTGTAGGTTACCTGTATTTAAGAAAATTTATACATCGACTAGAATCTATCCGATTGAATGAGTTATGGGTGTATTTTATTTTGTTTATATATATCCATTTTACTGCTTGCAAAGAAAAATTGGTACCTGCAGTAGACTCAATACAAATTAATAATTTGTCGCGATTTGCATACTTAAATCCGCAAGTTGCAATGCAGGCATAGTTACTCAGGAGTAAATTTGCATATCTTACAATGCGTGGATGTGCATGCTCGCTAAAAGTGCACAACGGCTGAGTTTTGGTTTCATATATTTAAATTCTTGATTGCTAGTCGGTGGTCGCTTCGGCGCCGACACTTCCTACAACTAGATGCGTCACGCCGTTCGATTTAAAATTCGCTATTTAGCGTAGATACCGGATCCGTCAGTCGACAAAATATACTCTAATAGCTTAATTGCGAGAACTGCAATTGCTGGCTAAGTTATTCATTCATTAAGAGGCAGCTATGTTCAAGGCTCAAGTGATTCTGTTGGTTGTTTTTGGAGTCGTTACCCTCGCTTGGGGTGCCAGACTAGACATTATGAATCACAGAAGGGAAAACGAAGCTCGGCGAGCACAGAGCGATACTCCGCCGAATCATAAGTAAGTATAAAATCAACCACAACATTGAGTTACCTAGGCTTTGTGGATGCATTTTAGTTTTTGAATTTTGATCTCTATAGAGCAGCTGATTATTGGAGAAATCGACCAGAGCGACCGCCCCGCGGGTGGTTTTCAGCCGATCGCGCGGCTGATGGCTCGCCCAGAACCCCGATTCGCAGAAGCACTGTTTCGAAGTCGTACGCGCCGGGGTGGTAATACTGTAGGTCGCTCTGGACGCAGGTTCGATGGCCTTAGCGTGTCATCAGCGCATCTTTAGGCGCAGCGGGAGCGGACGCTAGGTAACCCATGAGGTTACGAGCGCTGCTGTATACCCCTGCACCTGATTACATGTACACCTGTTGCGGCAAGCCGTGAGGCAGGAAGTCAAACACTGACATGTATTTAAATATCGTTTGGAGCAACGTTCATGGTTCAGAAAAACTGTAAGTGTACGACACTGTGTGGCTGATCACTTCTTTTGCTGATGGTCGCGGCCAGTGCGCAAGCATCGGATGGACAAGCTGAGTTCATCTGTTCGATCAATGACAACGCTGCGCCATTAACAGTAAAAACGTTAAGAAGTCGGTAGATATGAGCCAGGTTCAGCCTTGCTGACTTTGCCGACACTGTCGGTGCTACCACCGGGGCCTTACCGTTTTCCATCTCGGTTGAGAACTGCAGCACGGCGACTATTAACAAGGCCGCAATCGCCTTCAGTGGTCAGCAATCGGTAACTGATTTGACTATTCTCGGTATGAACAGCGCCGGCGCAAATCATATAGTGGGCATTTACATTCAAATCAACGGTGCGCGTACCGCTTCCAAAGTGCCACTGAACACGGCCAGCACCGACTACGTATTGCGTCCTCAGTCCAACACCTTTGACGTCACAACCTCTTATGTTCGTGGTTATGGCAGCCACAATTCCTGGTGTTAAGGTGGGCACTGCGCTAGTGATTTATGAGGGGCCGGAGTAAGAGGCGAATCTGTCACTGGCCAATGCCAATGATGATTCTCCCTATCTGATCCAGTCCTGGGTGAGTCCCTATGACAAACGGGATACCAGCGCTGGTGAGTTCATCATTACCCCGCCATTGTTTCGCCTGACTGCCAAAGTCAGAACATCCTGCGAATCATTGCCGCCAATACGCAAAACTTGCCGAATCACAAAGAAAGTCTGTTGTTTGTCAACGTCAAGGCGATCCTGGCTGTCGGCACAAATCAGAAAAATCATAATGTATTGCAGATTGCTCGGAAGACCACCATCAAGTTGTTTTATCGACCAACGGAGTTAAAAGGGGTCTTTTAAAGGGACCGTTCAGCAACTTTTGTGGTCAGCGGGTGCCGGCACACTCAGTGTGCCTAACCCATCCGGCTGCAATGTGATGGTCAGTGAGTTTCTGGTTCACAACATTCCGAACAAAGTCTTGCCTGAAGCAATCAGCCGGGCGTGACATTGAAGTTTGCGCAAACGCTTATAACGGCGACACGATAGTGCTCAGTTACATCAACAAATACGGCAGCACTGTCAAGATGGAGCGCGTTACTGTGTGATAAGCCGCTAGCCGAATGAAAGGAATCTCACATGCAGTGTTAGCGCATATGCACCCCCGCGCGCCTATTCTGATATCGGAGCTCTTTGGCTCTGAGTGCCACAAGTTTAACGGTGTACTCAAGGCAGAAGGGTGAAGTTGCTCCTGACCTCCAGCAGTGGCGCTTATGACGCCGACTATTTTTCTGGACAATCTGGGCTTGAAAATCCGCTACAGCGATGTGACTCGCACCGCCCTGCAAATGGATAAAAGTCTTGATGAACCACTGATCTACAGTGCATAGCCATATTGAATCTCCAGTTGTCTGTCAAGCCCGAGCAGGGCACACAGGTAATGCCGGCCGTCAGAAGCTACAGCGCAACGCTGATAATTGAAGTTGTTTACCTTTAACGATGCTGTTTTCCCGCACGCACTGAACACGCCCCCATGAATCCTTGCTACCAACGTTTGCCACCATTATTCATGGGTATTGTTGGTCTGTGACCGGCATAACGCAAGACGCCAGCAAGTACAACTTGCCGGCGTCAGTGTGATCACGCGGATCAGGTCTCAGGGTTTGCAGATCAGCTCTGCGCGTTCGTAATTGTGCGCCTTGTCGCGCTCGGGAAGTGAGTAGCTCGCCTGACATTGCTTGTCGGCCCACTTGATCGTGAGCGTACCACTCTGGTCTTGCACCAGCGCCAAGGCCTTGCCGGTAGGGTCGGAAATCGCGATCTGCTTTCCAGCGGCATCTTCTACTGCAGCTCCAAACGGCAAGCGGTTGTGAGCAGAGTCGAACAGCTCGAATTGCACACGACGCCCGGTTTGCGAAAGGTAGTGCACAAGAACTGCGGCGCCGCGGCGCGGCACAATTTGCTGGGTGGCGTTTTCGATCTCAACATCGGCGCCCAGGTTGCGGGTGTCGAGGCTGATCCAGTTGACCCGGTAAGGTTGAGTGTTGGGGATCACGGCAAAACCATTGCGGCCGGTTTCGGTGCCGCTGTAACTGCTGATCTTGACGCCCGCCGGTACGCCCGGCACTTCGGCCAGGGCGAAGGTTTCGCCGAGTGTCTGGCCCAGGTTGATACCGCCGGCATGCGCGACGACAGCACCCGACAAACTAAGGTTCTGCGAGGTGTAATCGTTTCCCTGACTGTAGCCGGCGTTGACGTCGACAAAAGAATTACGCGAGCTGATGCTCCCGGACCCCGAGTTGCCGCCGTTGCTGTTGCTGCCCGCTTGCACCGAATAATAGGTTTCGCTGTCCTCCGACAAATAGCCGTTCACGCCCAATTGGGTGTTGTCTCCGGATTTCTGGCTGGTGGTCGAGAGGAATGCGCGCGGTGCGCGCGGGGTTGAGCCTAGCGGGAACGACAGCGAGAGGTTCAACTGCGTGTCGTTGTTCGACGGACCGGAAGTGCCTACGTCTTTGGTGTGCGTCACCCCGAGGTTATACGTCAGATCACGCCAGTTGTTGCTGTAACCGGCAGATAGGCTTTGCGATCCGCCACGCCCCCAATAGCGCTGATCGGTTGCATTGAGGTACAGATTACCGAATTGCTGGTTGCGTCCAAGGCTTTGGCTGACGGTCAGGTCGGTACGCGTTTTCGAGTTGCCGCGCCGTTGCTCTGTGGCACTTTCATCTTCGATGTGATCGGTCAGGGTCCGATAACCTTCGGTGGAGTAGCGATAGGCGGCGAGGGTGAAGTTGGTGTCAGTGCCGGTGAAGGTCTTCGCGTATAGCATTCGCAGGCTGTTGCCCTGGAGGGTCTGTCCACGCGCCTGGCTGGAGGAGTGGGTGACGTCGAAAGACACCGCACCGAAGGAAGTGTTACGGCCCATTCCCAGGGACATCGCGTTGAAATTGTCGCTGGACTGCACGCCAAGGATACCGGTCATGTTGCTGCTCATGCCGTAGGCCAAGGTGCTGCTGATAAATTCTGGCGAGGCCAGACCTTCGGTATTACTTTTGTATTCGCCGGCCGAAACGCTGTAGTTGATCTGGCCCTTGCGCACCATGATTGGCAGGCTTGAAAACGCCTGTACGGTCTCGCGTCGGCGGCCATCGGCCTCGATGATGGTTACTTGCAGGTCACCGTTGGAGCCGCTTGGGTAAATATCGTTGATCTCGAACGGCCCCGGCGGCACGTTCGTCGTGTAAAGGATGTAATCGTTCTGCCGGATCTCGACCGTCGCATTGCTTTCCGCCACACCACGAATCACCGGCGCATAACCCCGCTCGCTGTCGGCGCGCATACCTTCATCGGAACTCAATTTGAGGCCGCGATAGCGCACGCTGTCGAACAGTTGCGAATCAGAGAAAATATCACCAGCGCTGAACTGACCCTTTAACGCGGTAACGTCATGCTGAAGATAAGTGCGGTTACTGTGGAAAGCGTCGGGTTGGCCGGTGCGGCTGCTGAAGTTCGATTCATTGCGCAGACGCCAGGCGCCCAAGTTGATACCGTTGCGCAATCCCAAGTTGTTCGAAATCGTGGTGCCATTGTCGGTGTTATTTCGGTTGCTGCTCATCTGATAATTGACGAACGCGGCGGATACGCCGGCATCCCACAAGGCAGGATCGACGTAACCGCGCATCCCGCGCTGCATGGCAATCTGCGGCACGCTGATCAACAGACGCAGGCGGGCAGGGTCGTACTTGACCGAGGCCTGATCGATCAGACTCGACAAGTCGTAACAGGTCTTAGGCGCGTCGCGGTATAGCTGGCCGGCGGCTTCCAGTCGGCTCATATCGATGCCCAACTGTTGCAGCAGGTCCAGGGTCAGACAGGGTTCAACCCGGCCGTTACTTTGAACGCGACGAAAATCGATATCGCGACGACCGACCATTACTTCATTACTGTAAACATCAACCCGGTAATTGCCGGGTAATACGCGGTTGGCCGACAACAGCAAATCCAGATTTACGCCCGATCCGGCACCTTGCAAAAACGACGTGTTGAACTGATCGGGCTGTCTTGGCGCGGGTGCTGCCGCAGATTCCTCGGCATTTGCAAGTTGGGGGAGGCCAACAATCATTGCCAGATAGAGCGCGTTGAGTCGCGTATTCAATGAGGTGCATCGATTTATATTGGAAGTGGGTCTGCTGCGTGGGAATAAATACATGCCCAGCCCTTTATTGCTATAGAGGACGAAAAATCAATTCTTTGTTTGAATCAGGAAAGTATCGATATGTGTACAGCGTTCATTGTGTGTTCTTTTGCACCGCTGTGGCGCTTACTGCGCTATTGCTATTAAGCGTTGCCGTATAATAGTCTTGTGCGCCGTAATCGTTAATGCTGGAGAAATTCAATATTGAATAGCGGTAGCTCTTCGCGCCTTTAAGCATGAAGGATCTAGTTTCGCCCGGGGCAATCATCATCGAATCGACAACATGCTCGGTTGTTGCACCGGATTGCACCGCAATGTCCGACATCGAGACGTGATAGACACTAGGATTGGTAATTTTCAAGAAGGCGTGACCGTCTTGTTCACCTATTTGCCACAGCAGTTCTTTTGGCGCGAAGTAAGATTTGGAGGCAAGCCCTAGCGGTCTGTAGAACACTTTGATGCGCTGGCGTACTGCCAGTTGCAAGGTGTTTTGAGTCTTGGCGGCCTGAGGAATTTCCTGCACGTTGAGCCACACCACCGACTCTTTGTCAGTCGGCATGCCGGTGCCTTCATAGATGACCCGAAGAAGTTGCTGCTCCTTGGCCAGTATTTTTGCCAGCGGCGGTGTCACCGCAAAAGGAGCAGAGGCAGCGGTGGAGCCGTCACTATCTATCCAGGACTGAATCAACAAGTCGTCGCCATTGTTACGAACTTTGATGCTAACTTCTCTGTGTTCGCCGTCGAATACCAGTCGCGTCGCACTCAGCGAAATGCCGGCGCAGGCTTGCGTCGCTATCAGCGCGCAATGCAGTCCCATGCACAAGGAAAAAAAGCGTCGATTAAACATAGAGAAATGCCTGCTATAAAAAAAGGCGGGACTCTTACGTCCCGCGCAGTGTCAGCCCGATCCGTTTATTACTCGTATTGCAGAGTGAACGGCAGGGTGGCGTCGGCACGACCGGCAACAGCTGTTTTAGGATCGCCAGTGGTCACGTAAGCGGCGGAGAATTTCAGCGTGGTGTTGCTGTCTTGCAGGTTGTTTTCAATTTTTGCTGCAGTTGGGGAACTCAGGTCGATCTGAGTGCCTTTGTCATCGAGCAATGCAATACCTATACCCTGCGCCGCGCCAATACCGGTGATTAGTTTCAGCACTTTAGTGCCGGGAACGATGCCTGTGCCTGCGCCCTTAGTTGGTTCGAAGATCATTGATACCTTGGTGCCGGCGTTGCAGTTGATTTTCATGTCGAAGTTTTCGGCACTCAATTTGCCGCTGCCTTTAGGAGCGTCTGCGGTACCCATGTCCTTGATGGAAACGTCGCCCATCGCCACCGAGATAGTTTTGCCCACGCCTGCATCTTCAATGGAGCACGCATCATTGTTGACGGTGCCGGTGAAGTTGATGGTGCCGCTGCCAGCGTTGGTCGGCTCTGCAGCGAACGATTGGCCTGCAGCGGCAAGCATCGAAAGTGTCAGAAGTGTCAGCGAAAGATTTTTCATGTTCATATCCATTAGATCGAAATATATTGTGTTGTAAAACACAATTTGAAATATAGACAAGGGATGGGGAAAGTTGGATCAGACGATTCTTATTGATCGTTTCTGATCGAGGATGCTGCGACGTAATCCAGAATTAAAAGTTACCTTTAATGATCTTTTTTCTCATGCGTCACGTGGTTTCGGATTCGTCTGATGGAGGGGGCAAGGTTCCAACTTAATCTGTTTGGCGGAGGGGAAAATTTCGTATTTTTCAGGATGAACGTCAGATTGTTTTAAATGCAAAATCCCTCCTGTGGGCACTTTGTCGGCGAAGTGAGTAAACATGAATACAGGCGACGCTTTCTTGAAGATCAACCGCAGACGCCTGCTTAGCCTTGCAACCGGTGCCGGTTCGGTCAGCCTTATGTCCAGGCAGGCGCTTACGTGGACGATGGACTCTCCCCGTAGAGCGGCACACACCATATGTCTATTCAGCAGTGCCGATGGATGCGCAGAAAGTAGCGATCATTCCCTCGGTGTACTTGGGAATGGATGTTTTCCTCGTGGTGTTCAATTTGCTGATGTCACTGCGCGGGCAGGCCGCGAAGGTCGCCAGTGACATGCCGTTGCGGTTCGTCTGGACCGGCATCATTTTCTACTTGCTGGTCAGCTTGCAGGGCGCCTTCTAGGCTCTGATGCCAGTCAATCGCCTGACGCATTTTCCCGATTGGGTCACTGGTCATCGCACCTTGCGATGCTCGGTTTCGCCACCTTCATCGCCGCTGGCGGCATCGCCCATGCTTGGCAGCGGATACCGCGCACGCGCTACAACGCCGCCGCCATGAACTGAGCCTTCTGGCTGATTACCGCCGGCCTTTTACTGATGTTCATTACGTTGACGGCCGGAGGACTGGTGCAGGTGCAACATGGGCCAGCAGCGCGCCATGGATAGTTTCGGTACGCGCATCACTTGCCTACTGGTGGCTGCGAGACATATCTGCGGTGCCTTTGCTCACAGGTTTTGTGTTGTTTTTCAACGGGCTGACCACAGGCCCGCGATCGGCTACTTGCGCAGTCGCAGACATTCGCTTCAATAGCGCCACGGTAGGAGCATGACGTATGCAAACGGCGAATAGACACCGTGTTTTCAACAGCATTTACCTGGTCGTATTTATTGCTGACATTGGCTTTTTGCGTCGTCGTTCTACTTGCTGGGGATCTTGCCCGGAGAGGCACTGCAAAAGGAAATGGATGCGCGCGCCCGCCGACATGGCTGATTACACCGCACAGGAAAAACGGGGCAGAAGCTTATACGGCCGTGAGAGCTGCGGTTATTGCCATACACAGCAGGTTCGGTTAGTCGCTGAGGACGTTACCAGCTGGGGCGCGCCGACGCAGGCCTGGGAAACCCGTTTTGATTATCCACAACTGTGGGGCACGCGGCGCATCGGCCCGGATCTGGCGCGTGAGTCGGGCGTGCGCAGTAACGATTGGCAGCACACCCATCTGTTCAGCCCGCGCTTTGTCGTTGATGAATCGGTGATGCCGGGGTATCCATGGTTGTTTGAAGGCGATGCTATAGAACCAGCTGCCCATGCGCTAAGTTTGGTGGCGTATCTGCTAGCGCTGGGGCGGCCAAGGATTGTCTCCGGTTCGACGATGAGACGGCGACTGCACCAATGGCCGCGGGTCATGCCGACAGCATGCATGCGTCCAAGCTAGTAGCATGACGTCAGGCGATCTCGACCCAGGCGCGCCTGGATAGCGCGGTGCTCGATTCGCTCTACTAGACAATCAGGGAGATTACTCGGCAGCGCTGGCCGCCGGAAAAACCGCCTTCGAGCAAAATTGCACGGCTTGTCACGGTGCGACGGGTGCCGGTGACGCGCCGGGAGCCGCGTTGCTGCTTCCGAGACCGGCCGATTTGCGTGCTGCCAGTTTCAACCCGGCACGTATAGCAGCGGTCGCTATGGCAGCTCGATGCCGGGGGGGCGCGATCTCGACAACTCAACGCTCGCCGCGTTGACCGTGTACGTACAGAGCCTGCATATCGCGCAAGCCTCGTCGCTGACCTCTGCCGGTGAGAACACTGCGCAGACCGCCGTGCTGTTCGAGAAAAACTGCAGCAGCTGCCACGGCGAAACAGGGCAGGGCGATGGCCCGGTGCTCGCAGCCTGGCGCCGCGCCCGGCCAACTTTCAGCTCAAACAAAGCAACACTGACTATCTGGAAATGGTCCTGCGCAACGGCATCCCCGGTACCGCCATGCCGCCGTGAGAAGAGGCCCTGACCAAACAACTGCCCCAATGCCTGGTGAGTAACCTGCGTTCTCTTTATCAACCTTCTGCTTGGGAATAACCCATCTCCGCTTCTATGGTCATCACCATGAAGTTGATCGTCTTTGCTTGCGCAATGGCGTGGCTCTCCAACGAGGCACTGAGGAATTGGTCGGAAGTGCCCAAATACCAAATGCTCGAGCGCGAGCAGAGTTACGAACGGGCGCAACGGCGTGACGCTGCCTTGCCCGGTGGCAAAAGTACTGCAAAGAAAACCAATCTTTGAATAGATTGATCGCGAACTCACAGTTCGATGCAGGCGTTCACGCTGATCCAGGTGAACGCCTTTTTTGTCGATTGAATTCGGCTGACGGACCAGCCTCAGTTGAAAACGTTGTTTTCCAGGCAATACGTCAGCAGATCCTGATCACTGGAGACATCCAGCTTGCGCATGGCGGCGATCTTTTGCGTACTGATGGTTTTTGCGCTGCGGGACAGGCTGCGGGCAATCGCTGTGACACTTTGTCCGGCGATGAACATGCGCAGGATTTCGAATTCCTTGGGCGACAGCCTCGAGAGCCTTTCATCCAAGGCCACATTTGGAGCTCTCACGCACGTCGGCGCTGGCTTGGCGCTATTGAATGGGCGACCTTGGGCCACGGCTAATAATGCCAATTGAACCTCCTCATGCAACTGGCTTTTCTGAATGACTCCGACCACGCCCAATTCATGCAGGCGAGTCAGGATCAACGGGCTGGAGATCATGGTCAGTACCAGCACTTTCACATCGGGAAAATGCCTCCGCAGGTATTCCACCAGCTTCAGGCCATCGCCGTAAGGCGAATCAGCGGGCATGTTGAAGTCAGTGATTACCAGGTCAACGGATTGATGCTTGAGCAGCTCGATCAGCTCGTTCGAACCCACCGCTTCACCCACGACGTTAAACCGCTCATCGCGCTCTATCAGCTCACGTACACCCAGTAATACGATGGGGTGATCATCAGCGATCACGACGTTGAGTTTTGCCATGTTCGGCGCTCCCTGATTTGTTGTTAAATGCATATGGATTACGCTAACGCGTCGAGCATTGCTGTCAGTCGCTCCAGCAGAGAGCTGACCTCGGTAGCCAAGGCAGGAGTTAGAGGGCGACCATCCAGGCAGCTCTCAAGGCTGATGCACGCGTCAGCCAGGCTGCCGGCCTGCACGGCGCCCAAAGCTCCGGCCATGCTGTGCAAATGACGGCCTAGCGCAGCCGCGTCGCTGTCCCGAAGTGATGCTGTGACCTTGTCGATGTCGCGCTGCATGGTGCTGAAAAACAAGGCCCGCATTGCTGGCGACAACTGTGGCCGATCGGGGAGCGGCGCGATATGCGAAAGCTGTTCCGACTCAACTAAGGGCAAAGGGTTGGCCGCTTTGCAGTGCTTCAGCAATTGCGTACGCAGCGTGTGCAGGTTCAATGGTTTGACCAACCAGGCATTCATGCCCACCGCCGCACAACGTTCACCTTCATCGCGCAGGGCATTGGCGGTAACGCCGATGATCGGTAAATCCGCATCGTTCTTGCGTAGCGCTTTGGCCAGCTCATAACCATTCATCACGGGCATGTTGACGTCGGTCAGCAACATGTCGAACAAGCCCGGCAGCCATTGATGAAGAGCTTGTTCGCCATCGGCGGTGGCGACCACCGTGCAACCGAGCGCCTCCAGCTGCTCTTTGATGATCGCTCGATTGATCGGGTTGTCTTCGGCAATCAGGATATTCAGGTTGAGGCGCCGAGCCTGTTCCGTCAGTGCAGTCCGGCGTCGTCCCCCCACGCCTTGTTGCGCGAAGCTGACCGCCCAGGCCATTGCCCGGATGTCATGCGCATCGACCGACCAGCCTTCAGCCGTATATTCCGCCGGGTTGGCTCCGGCGGTCGTGGCGATGACGCGCGGGCAGGCCCAAGCGGTTTGCGAGGACGGCAGCACATCCAGCAGCAGCGCGGAAGCGCCGGGCAGGTGTTTCGTGTCCAGGCCGACGATGCGTGTTTCCTGACCCAAGCGGTTGAACCAGCTGCACACATTCTGCGCCAGTTCGGGTGTCGGGGCCTGCACGTAAATTGGCGGCGTGTCAGGCGCGAATTCGGGGCAATCGCTCAACTGGCCCTCTGCGCAAGCGAGGTGCAATTGCAGCGAGAAACTGCTGCCCAGTCCGGGTTCACTAACCACTTTCAATTGTCCGGCCATCAGCTCGCACAACCACCAGCAAATCGCCAGGCCGAGGCCCGCCCCGGCTTCGCTGGAGGCATCGCGCACCTGATAAAACGGGTCGAACAATTGACTTTGCTGGGCCTGGGAAATACCGATTCCGGAGTCGCTGACCTGCCATTGCAGATCAGCACCGCCGGCGTTGAGATCCAGCAGCCGCAGTCGTAATACCACGCGGCCGTTATCGGTGAACTTGATCGCATTGCTCAGCAGATTATTCAGAATCTGCCGGATGCGCAGCGGATCGCCTTGCACCCGGTCAGGGATCGCCGAGTCAATGCAGGCATATAGCTGCAGACCTTTGGCCTCGGCGAACGCAGTGTAGGCGCGCAAAGTGTCTTCGGTCAGCTCCAGCGGGCAGAAGTCCTGAGCTTCAATAGTCATCTGTCCTGATTCGATTTTCGATACGTCAAGCACGTCGCTGATCAACTGAAACAGGGTCGCCGAAGAGCGCTGAATGGTACGCAAGTATTCTTGCTGACGCGGCCCGAGATCGGTCAGACCCAACAGTTCAAGCGTGCCCAGCACGCCGTACAACGGCGTGCGGATTTCATGACTCATGGTTGCGAGAAAGCGTGTTTTTGCCTCGTTGGCCGAGTCTGCCGCGCGCAAGGCCTGCTCCAGGGCTGCGGCATCATCGATATGCCGGGTAACGTCATGGAATGCGCAGATCCACACGTCCTCGCCATGGTAACGAGCAGCGACCACCCCCACATGCAGATGCCGACCGTTGATTTCGAGGTCGGTCTGGCCAGGGCTGGTCAGCGGGTGTTTCTGGTCAAGGGCGGCAATCAATCGGTCGCTTTGCTGCCACTCCTGAATACGCCGGTTTGCCAGCAATATTTGATGATCACTGCGCCGCACCACACACAACCCGGTCGGCGCAGCGTCGATGACCGCGCGGCTGAATGCCTCGCTTTCGGAGATGCTCTGATGCGCTTGATGGGCTGGCAGCACCACGCGGGTTTTGTACCAGCGGTTGAAGGCCCAGCCGCCACCGATGCTCGCAATAATCAATGTCAAGACGCCGAGCAGCGGCCACCACGCGTAATCGATAAAACTCTTGAAACCGACCACGTAAACCGCCGTCCACGGGTGCGGCTCCTTGCTGGAAATCTTGAACACCAGACCGTCGAGGCGCACGTTAAGCCCTTCGCTCAGCGCCGGGTCGGGTGGCTCGGTCCCGACCAGCAGGCTGCCGTTGGGCGCGGTTAGACTGAAGCGGTCGTAGATCGACCATTCCATGATGCGTTCGATGTCGTTGATCTGGCTCAGATTCAACAGCGATGCCACGACCACCCACGGGCTGGCACCTACGATATCCAACTGGCTCGCCGGCAGGTTGACGTTGATGTAGCCCAGCACTGTTGGAGCCACGCCGTTATCCGCCCGCTCACCATAACGAACCCAGTGAACCTGACTGTCCAACGGCTGCGGATTTTTCTTCTGTAGGCGTTGCAACACCTGGGTTAGCAGCTGCTGAAAGGTCCCCCCCTGAATTTGCCCGGCGCCACGCAATTCCCCGGCGGCAGGCACGGCGATGTCAAAATTGTCCGGGACGTTGAATAGAAATACCTGGGGCGACTGGTAGTGCGAGGCCGACCAGAATGCGCTGTAGTAACTGGCCAGGTGCGCGCCCAGCGCGAATACCTTGGGACGCTCACTCGGCTCAATCGATGTCGGGTTGATCTTGACGCTGAAGGGGAGGGAAAAAGACTGTTCTTTAGCCCGGTAAACCCCGCTGCCTTGCTCCGACATCGGCTCCTGCACAGACATGCGTATCCGCTGGGTATTCAGCGTGAGTCCCTTGGCACTTTGTTGTGCGATAGCGCTGAGGAAAACGTCTTGTTCACCAATGTTCTCCATCAGCCTGGCAAAGTGATAACGCACTGCATCGCGCTGTTCAGCGACCATGCGGTTCAGGCCCCAGATGCTGAGACCGACCAACACTGATGCCAGACTACACAGCACCACGACACCTTTATTCATGCGTAGTGAGCTACTGGTCAGTTTGTGCAGACGCGCATTCGGATGAGTCATTGGATCAGCCTGTTGGAGATACTTGGATAGAACGTGGACACCGCCACCTCTGATGCAAACAGAATCTGTGCGCTAGGGATCAATCCGCGATAGCCGGACCGTCCTGGATCAACAGTTGCTGAAATTCGGACGACGAGACTGCATGGGAAATAAGGAATCCCTGAACCTGAGTGCAGTTGATTCTTCGCAACACAGCCAGCTCCTGTGCGGTTTCCACGCCTTCGGCCACCACCGTGAGGCCCAACTGGCGCCCAAGCGTGACGAGGCTGGTCAGGGCCTGGGCCAACTCTTCGTTTTCACTGCAACCGTGCACCAGCGCCCGGTCTATCTTCAACTCGGTGAACGGTGTCGATACTAGATTCAAATAGGAACTGTAGCCCTGACCAAAGTCATCTTGCGACAACCCGAAACCCTTCATGCGCAACCGGCATGCACCGGCGTAAAAGTTGCTCATTTCGTCGGGTATCGAACACTCCATCAGTTCAAAACAGATCATCGTCGGGATGCCATGGTGCTTGAGGACAAATTGCAGAATCCGGTCCGCCAGATCCGGACTGTTAAGCAAGTGGGTGGGCAGGTTGATCGACACGGGGATGGCGTAGCCTTGAGCGCTCCACAATTTCTGTGCATTCATCGCTTGCTCGAGAATATGCCACAGCAGTCTCTCCTCCAGGAGAAGCGCCTTGAGCGCCGATAGAAACATACCTGGCAACAGCATGCCATGCTCGGGATGAATCCAGCGCACCAGCGCCTCTGCGGCAACGATTCGGCCGTTCGCCAGCGATTTTTTCGGTTGGAACCAGGCTTGCAGTTCACCGTTGTCCAACGCCGCGAGTATCGCCAGGTGATCAATCTGTGGGCCGGTCAGGGGCAGGGTGGCTTGGCGCCGATTGCCCAACTGCTCAGTTAGATTGCGCAAGGCGCTGCTCTTGACCGGTTTGGAAATCAGACCGATGACGTTGACCCCAAGATTGCGTGCGGCGAGGCTGGCGCTGGTCAGCATGCGTCGAGAGGCGACGCTCATGATCGCCAGCTCCGGCCGTGAACCGGACGCCGCCAGCCCCTGAATGAACTGGACGCCGTCCATTCCCGGCATCAGCAAATCAGTCAGCACCAGATCGAAGTCGCGCCTTTTCAGGCAGTCCAGCGCTGCGCTGCCTTCTTGAGCGAACTCCAGCTCAAAGTCTCCGAGCTCGCTGAACAGATTCTGCAGATACAGTTGCTGGAACGGATGGTCTTCAACGATTAGGATACTAAGTGGTTTCATGAGGCCTTCTTTCGTAAGGCGCCAGTTGTTTGTACAATGCCTGCAGCGTGAAAGGTTTAACCAAGCAATGGTTCATGCCTGCAGCCAGGCACAGAACCTCTTCGCCGCGCATGGCGTTGGCAGTTGCGCCGATGATTGGCACCTTGCACCCCAGACGGCGCAGCTCTCGTGCCAGTTCATAGCCATTTTTGCGCGGCATGTTGACGTCGCTCAGAATCACGTCGAAACGGCCTCTACGCCACATCGCCAATGCCTCCTCGCCATTGCTCGCCAGTTCGGCCGTACACCCCAATTCCTGCAATTGGTCATGCAGGATCAACTGGTTAATCACGTTGTCTTCAGCCACAAGGATGTGCAGATACAACTTCCTCAGCTGTCGTTGCGGGTTGTCATTTTCCGGTTTGATCACCGAAAGCCCTTGAGCCCGGCTGACAGCCTGATGAATGGCCTCCAGGTGGTTGATGTTGACCACCCAGCCTCCGGAGCCCGCCTGGGGTTCATTGTAGCCGTCGCCGGTGCCCATCACCAACGGTCCGGTCCATTGCGGATCCAGGCGTTTTTCGAAGCAACCGGGATGCAACTCAAGCAGCACGCTGTCTGGCGTGGCGGCACCGCGTGAAGGGCGATCGAGTTGCGGGCGTGCGCCCCATCGGCGTAACCAGCCACTCATGGCTTCCGCCAGTTCGCGAATCGGGGAAACCACAAACACCACTGTTGGCAGCAAAGCCGTGAAACTGCTGGGTAATGGGCGGGGGGAAGGCTGTTCCAGAGAAAGATTCAGCGAGAAACTGCTGCCCAGCCCGGGTTCGCTGACCACGCGAATACTGCCGTTCATCAAGTGTGTCAGGCGCTGGCAGATGGGCAGACCGAGGCCGGTGCCTGCTATCACGTTGGTGTGGCCGCGAGTCTGGTAGAAGGGTTCGAAAATGCGCGCCTGGTCTTCCTGAGAGATGCCCTTACCGGTGTCCGAGACTTGCCAGAACAGGTTCACACGCTCGCCGTCGCGGCCAATCAGACTCACGCGCAGGACGATGCGCCCGGCGTCGGTGAATTTGACGGCGTTGCTCAGCAGATTGTAGAGAATCTGACGGATGCGCGACGCGTCGCCGATGACTCGCTCCGGCAACTTCGGATCGATCACCGCGTACAGGTCGAGGCCCTTGCCATGAGCGGCGGCAGCGTAGCCCTGAAGCACCTCGTGAACCAGCTCAAGTACACTGAACTCTGTTTGTTCGAGCGCGAGTTGCCCAGCCTCGATCTTCGACACATCAAGCACATCACAGATCAATTGTAATAACGTCGCAGAAGACCCTTGGATGGTGCGCAAGTAGTCGGTTTGTTGCGCATCCAATTCGGTCCGCGCCAGCAACTCCAGAGTGCCCAGTACGCCATACAAAGGTGTTCGGATTTCATGGCTCATGGTCGCTAGAAACAGGGTTTTCGCGTCGTTCGCGGCATCAGCTAGTTGCCGCGCCTGATCCAGCGCATCCTCAATTTGAGTGCGCGTGCTGATGTCGCTGAAGGCGCACAGCAAGACGTCTTCGCCCTTGTAACGGGTGGGCGCGCAGCTCAGGTACAGGTGGCGGCCGTCGGCGGCTTCGAAATAGTCGGTGACTTGCGGGTTCGTCTCATCGAATGCCTTGTAGATCCAGATCGGACTAAGGCGCTCACGCTCACCGCTCTGGCCCAGCCATTGCTGCGCTAAAGTATTTTCCAATACCACCTGGCCGTTGGCGCGTCGCAGCACACATAGCGCAACCGGTGCGGTCTGGATCACGTCGCTGCTGAACAGTTCGCTTTCGACAAGCGCCTGGATACGACTGATGGTCGGCGTGATAAAGCGGTCCTCCAGGCGGCGAACCACGATCCATACCAGGCTGATGCTGAACAGGCTGAACAGCAGGGTGCCGCACAGTCGCGGCCATAGCGCTATGAGCACATCGCGCAGATCGATGGAGTAGACTAACTGCCAGTCGGATGACTTGAGCTGTTTGCGCATCACCATATTATCGGGCAGCCAGTTTTTTCCGACAAAGCCAAAGAAATTCTGCCGCTGCATTTGCATCAGATTTTTGCGAATCTGGGCAGGTTGACTGTTGCTGAACACAAGCATTCCGTCGGGATCGAACATCATGAATTGACCGGCGCTTTGATCATCCAGTGCGTTGGAAACCTCGCGACCATCCATTTCAAGCCCCAACCATCCGGAATCGAGATCCCTCGCATCTAGCCGAATGAAGATGTAGAGTTGCGAATGACTGGACGATTGATTGGTCAGCCACAACTCATCCATTGCGTTGGTATTGTCGCTTTTCAACGCCTGCAAGCGATCGAGCATCGCCCGGGGGAAATCTCCAACCTCGGGTGTGGCGGTATAAAGCCTTTTCACCTGAAGGTCGTTGCCACTACCGACGTACAGTAAGTTCACCTGCTTGCTGGTCAGGTACTGCCGGATCCGCTCGGTTAGCCAGATGCTCCATTGCTTGCCGCGCGCGGTGCCCAGCAATAAATGGATTTCTTCCGATGAAACTTGCGGTTTTTGCCCTTTGGGATTGCGAATGGCCGACAGACTCAAACTTTCAAGCAGCGCTTCGCGAGTGGTGAAAAACGTGTGAGCTTCGGCGATCGCACTGCTCATGTGGCTGCGTCTGCGCGAAACCTCGGCGTTAAACGTCAACAGCAGGAAACTGTAAACACCGCTGAGGATGCCGATGAGCAAAACCATGCCAAAAATACGCAATAAGCGTCGGGCGGCGTTTGGCGTGGAGAGGAGGGGGGTGATCTGGTGAAGGTAGTTCTTCAATTTCATCCGGCTACCCTAGCGAGGGACGTGCCGGACCAAAATCAGACGATTCTTAAAGCGTGCAGCACCAGCTACTGATAGATCATGGAACTCATTCTCGTATTCGCAGAGCCTGCTCTAAGTTTGCCGAAGGTTTATACATATGCAGCAGAAAAATTAAGTTCTGTGGTTTCGCCCCGAAGCAGCGATCAACTTGAAAGGATCCAACAAGTTAAACTATGCGATTGCGAAGACTTGGCGTTACCCATGAGCCGAGCAGGCCGGCGGAAATCATGGAGGCCGAATTCGATCTCACTGTTTTGATGAAAAACAACCTTTATGGGTTCATCAGGGACATGCACGTCTTTCTTAATATTAATCGCGCTTACTGCGCCGGTTACTGTATAAAAAGCGCTTTTCCTTCTGTTCTCAGTCTCAAATCTAGTCCTGTACCTTTTATACAAAATACTGAGTCTGCGGCGGGTTGCGGCCTAATACAAAGCCAGAAGTCTCCAGATTATCGCTTGCAGGCGAGATAGGTTTATTAAACACTGGTTTCGACGCGAGCCTTACCATCGCCTGCTTGCCCTGCGTCATCAATGTAGCAACTTGCCACCCTATCAGTCATATGGCTAAGCAGCGCTAATGCTGCCAGAGGGAGTGACTTTTTCACGTCATATGTCCAGTCGATTCACGCTCAAAGTTTGCAGGACAGGAGGTGCCCTAAATAAGACGATACCTACTTTCGTCACCAGTGTGGCGGGAACCAGCCCCGGCCTCGAAGAGGCGGTTTCTTGAGTTTACTAAGTACTCATCCGATTCAAGGCGCTCGCGCCCGCCAATTCTATCGGTCCGAGATTTGACCAAGGGCCGGCCCAATCAGCGGGCGGATTCAGACAGAACTTCGTAAATTGCTCACCGGCGGCGTGCTTTGTACATCAGGAGAAGTGGAAAGTATTTAAGTACCAACCCATGACGATTGAGCCCAACAAATTGTCGAAGCTACGGCGTCGCGGAATTCTGTCGGATCGAGAGCTCAACTCCTGAGGGTAAACCGCTAAAGGAACTTGGAATAGACGTGTGCCCTCGTCCAGGGGGGGGCGGCGCCTGCAGGAAGAAATGAAAGGCGTCGGACTATCGAAGAAAGAGAAGATGAGATGGCTGCCCTTGCCAGAGCTCATATTCTAACGTGCGGAGACTTCCTGCTAGTGCAGGACGTAGCTAACCATCTGGGTATTTACGTTGAGTTCCTGAGTCCTGCACTCAGGGAGTAGGAGTCGGGCCCACCGATTTTTCTCCATCGATCACTATGGCTGATGACCGAGCGCAAGTGGGCTGGCGCGTGAGGCGCACTATACTTCGTTCGTTAAGCAGGCTGAACAGCAGTTAGTGTCCTGACTGTTCGCTGCGCGAACGTTCTGCGAGTCCAGTGAACTCGGACTCATAGATAACTCATAACGAACGACACCTCGCTATTAGCCGTTCCAGGTGTTACGCCCCAATCGTCCGTGCCTCCGTTACTCGCTGGGGTTGTTCTATAATATCGTGCGCTCAGTGGTATCCGGAAACTTCCTCCTGTGGTGGAGTAGTCGTTAAATACATAAGGCTTGTTAAGTTCCAAAGGGTTTTGATCACTGTCCAGTAGTTGTAACGCTATGCCTTTTGCAGTAGAGCTGCTATTCAACTCTAAGATTCCTAGGGCGGCGTTCCAGGCTGGAGTGGTTGGGCTTGGAGTTAAAGTGTACATGACCTTTTCTATACCGCTTTGGCAATTGTTAAGCAGAATGTTGAAGGGTGTCGCTTTAGAAGTGTCGCCGAGTTGAGAAAAAATGCCAAGATCGTATTGCCCCATTTCGACTTGAATGTCTGGAGATTCGCAAGACTGAGCTACGAACCTCAACTCGTTGTTAGTTTTCAAGCTGATCGGATAAATTGTGCCTATTTTAAGGTTTCCGATTTCCCCAGCAGGAATTGTGGCGTTGCTTTTTAGTGTTCCTGTTTTCAGGATGCGAAGCACATGTCGCGTATCTTTGAACGAATAGACCCCATTCAGTGGTCTTTCTCCTCCATCGCCGGCTCTTGGTTTGTCGTCATATATCCATTGCCATGAGATCCCCGTATCACCGATCGGGAATATTGTGCTCGTGGCGGAGTCTGTTCCAAGCTTGTTTTTTACACCCCATTTTGTATACGTAGTGCAAGTGAATGAAGGTCCTGTAGCAGTGACAGCTACTGACTCATAAAGGACAGTATTGTCTGGTGTGTCTCGAGGGAAAGATAAAGTCGGGGGCACGCTTACCGTTAGTGTGAGTGCAGTGTGCCCTGCGTCAATGCTGCAAGCCGCGAGCGCATTAATACTGGCACTTTGAAATATAAAAGTTACCAAAAAAATCCTTGCGCCAACGGCAAAATCTATTTTTGATGTTAGTGATTTGTGCTGGTGGCGACATTTCTTTAGTGTCATTGTATGTATGGTCTCTTCCAGTTGTAATCAGGACGTTCCATTGTAGTGATGCTCGTTAAAATAATCGTTTTCTATATCACGCTGTGAATCCGTACCGCAGCCAGACAGCCTGGTGAGTATACTTGCTATAATGCATATCTTTGAGTTGCGTCGCTCGATTTCGTGATTGTTTGATTTATAGTCTGCTTTAAATTCTGCACGATCCCTGCTCGGCAAAAATGAATTGACGATATAAATTAAGTGAATGGCCGTCGGAAGATTAATCAGACGATTCTGATAACTCGACAGAGCTTAATTGTCACGCGAATCGACAGCGGTTGCTCTCAGTCGGAGATGAGCAGATAGCGGTACAGAAATTTCATCGGTTTGCCTCACGCAGTGGGCGTCGTTCACTCTGGATTTAGCGCTCATAGACCTTATATAACTGTGCGGAGATACCTACGGTCCGTCCGTGCGTTTCAGTGCAGGCTCTTAAGAGCGCGGGTCACCTGGCTCCAAATCGCTAAATCCCCCGATATTTTATTTCTATAGGCCACCATTTCCCTTAACGTATGGCAGATTGACTCCATTGTGAAAAGTCGCGGGGATTACATGGACGTACGCTATTGGGAAGGAGGTCTCCTTTCGGTTGAGATCGACGCCATCCACAAGATGGCCAAAGCATTTGGGCCCAAAGAGCTTCCTCCGGAACCTGGATCAGGCCCGACGAAAGGAAAGTCGTTTGACCTTCTGCAACAATTGAAGAAACCTGAGGCAGGCTACGGCGTATGGCCTTGGCGCGGCTACGCAGGCTTTCGTTTTGCGAACTCGCGGGACTCAGATGGGAGTTCGATCTTGTCATCGTCACCCATAGCCTCATTCTTGTAGTCGAGCTTAAGCACTGGCGCGGCGAGATCACCAGTCACGGAGGTAAAAGGCACCAAGACGGGAAGGAAACAGAAGTATCGCCGGTAGACAAAACCCGTCGGAAAACCTTTGAGCTGAGAAAACGAATCAAGAGCCTAAAGTCTCGGCTGCCTAACGGGAAAGAGCCCTGGATCGACTTCTGCATTGTGCTCACCGGCAAATGCACCCGCGGCAGAAGGTGCGAAGGGACTGCTTCAGGAGCAGCTGGCAATTGCCAGGAAAAAGGCTGAATGTGCCAGCGCGGAAGTCACCCAGCTAAACGCGACCTAGACAGAGCTCAGCCAACAACTCGCGGTGGCCATGAAGACTTGGAGCCCGACAGATGCGACGAACAAGATAATGGCGATCCTGGGAAAGATATGTGACTGGATTAAAACTGGCTGGAAGTGGCTAGCCTCTCAAGGCATCGTCGTGATGTCAGGATCCTTCTTACTACGCAGACAATCCCCCCAAGCACGATACTTTAGACGGCGAGCACCGTCTCTTCGCAGCTCGTCGGTCAGATGCGGAGAACGCTCATCAAACATGCATCCCTGATGGATAATGCCCGCAACCCCCTCGACAAAAATCAAACATTATTAAGACTATTTTGGTGAAAAATGGCGCTACAAAAGTACAAATTAGCCGTAAATGCTAGGCACCTAGTTTTATGCACAATTATGCTAAAACTCATAATTTGATTCGTAGCAAGCTTGGACAGAAAAACCATGTGTCCAGGCGGCTAGTGATACTGTGCGGAAGCAACAGACTCTCAACACTCTAGGCCTCGGGTTGACTCTGCCGGTCTTGTCTATGTGGCCAAATCCTCATCCTGTTGCCAATTTCCTTTGCCCAGAGGTTCACGGCTATCCGTAATTTTGACCTCGTTGGATGCTCCGAAAAATCTTCAGGGTTTTCAAGGAGAGGGTGTGACGTGGGATAAACAAGTAGTAAGCCCTAGCTCCGAATTCTCAGCACCATAATTTATATCTCGCCCATGCCCTAGACTGAGTGAGTCGACGAAGCTGAGCGAGATCTCAAAAAGGAAGCTGCTTACTCATTGGAGTTCTTGAAGCTCTTGCGTAACGCGTTTCAAGAGATCAGTCAGGTCACCACCGTCAACAAGATAACTACGGGCGAATAACGTGACTGGGTGAATTCCCAAGACGCTGGCTAACTCATCAACTTTTTCTATAGATGGGCTTTTCCGGCCATTTTCAACCTCGCTGACATAGGCCTGACTAGGGGCGAGAGCTTCCTGTGCCAAACCTTTTTCTAAACGCGCCTGGCGTAGGGCTACCCCAAATGCTTCCTTCAGTTCCATTTGCCTGACTCGCAAAAGGAATGATGAAGCCCGTCGCGTCCGAAATTAACTATACTCGATAGCGATATTTTCGGAGAGCAGCAGATGTTTCGAACCTATGAGTGGGCGGAAGTGCCGTTAGTCCCTTTGCTGGGTGAGACCTTTCGCACATGGATGTGTGTCGAGTACGACGTGAGTCTTGGCTGGTTTAACGTGCTGGTTGAGGAGCGAAATGGGAAACGACGTTTCCCTTTAATCCTCATGGTCGTCGGTGAACGGGCTCTATGCTCGTTACTCGCACAGCAATCGAAAACGTTCGTGGTTCGAAGTGTCCAATTCCTCAGCTCGGGAGAAACCAATCAGTCCGGACGCCAACGGATGGAGCCATTGCTTAAGATTGAATTGCTATGTCAAGACGGTCTGGAAGGATTGGTGTATGAGGTCGAGCATGGCACGACCTATTTTGTCGGCGATGCCAAATTGCTTCCGTTTCATGGAACTTATCGTGAGGTTCTATTCGATAAGTCAATGTGCCTAGGCAGCCCCTAAGTCGATGAGCCCCCGTGTGTTGATTGCAGTAGGCGATTCTTGATGAGCAGGCTCAAATCAATTAACAAAAGCAAGTCTGGAAAACATCTATCGGAAAATGCTGCGGCGACGATTGATACGTGCGCACCGAGTCGTACGCCTAGCGAATCATACTAAATGCTCGCCAGTCTGCGGCACAGGCCTGGTCGAGAGGCGGATGAGCCTGTTGGCTAAGTTTTGGCGGGCATTTGCGCTTCACTTAGGAGTTGGCAATTGATTGGTCAGTCAAAGCATGATTGAGCTGCTCACGTACGTTTTTGCCTAACGTCTGCGTAAGGGCGCTAATACTTCTTCCACATCAAGCCTCTTCATCAAGCAGTTGTCCGAAATCACTGACAGTGCTTCGAACAACCGATCTCGCTGCCGGACCAAGTCAGCATTCTCTGCCTTTAAGTGAGCTATGCGCTCCTCAAGACTTCTACGACGTCGTTCAGTGTCGGGATCTTTTCCACTTTCCCTAAGCTGCGCGACACGGGCAGTTTCTATCCGTCGGCCGCGCTCGCCACCCAAGGTCGCTCGGCTAGTCAAACCCAGGCGCTGTTGCACCTCAGGCCTCGAAATAGGCGCACGTTCCCACCCCAAGCTGATCATCTGGGCGAGGAGGGTATCTATCGCTTCATCCAGGGCTGCGCCCCTTAACAATTGTCGGTGTACCATAGTTCTCTCTACTCATCCGATACCGAGCTGCGTCGCCTGCTCGTTTCAGAAATGGTTACCGGATGCCCGTTAGGAAATACCTGATGTGGGCCAACTCCAGCGCCGCGAGAAAGAGCGGCCTGCAGATTGTTGAGTTTGTGTTCTTGATCAGCCAGCCATATATCACTCCCTGCTTCGCCGGCCCCTGCATCCCGCATGATCAAGATGGCATCCGCCAAGCGCGTGGCTTGCTCCTGTAGATTCTTCCGTTCAGAGGGGGTGCCCAGTAAATGCAGGTGCGAACATTCATTCCAGCATTGCAGATGCTTAGGGCAGGGTGCCTGTGAGAAGTCATGTACACAGCTGCCAAAGGGCGTGACATGCAGCGCGGTGGAATGCACAACGAGAAACGCTTCTGCTGTTGTTGAACCCTTGAGCTGCAGGAGTGCGTGGTAACTGTCGGTTAACGAGCCCTGTATTGAACCCTTTCTAATGCCCTCATGAAGAAAATCAATACGTTCGCGATGACTGTTGAACGCCAGGAACCCGTGATGGGAGGCGGTGTCTTCTTCGATACTGGTGTGCTGATAATACTTATTTTGTTCAAGGTGCTTTCGGCCTAGGGCCAGTGCTTGTTGAACATCGCTCATACCCGCCAGGTGGTAAATGGTGTTCCGCCAATGTCGAGGTTGATGGCTGGTTATACGAATCGGGCTTCCATCGGCCTCGAAAAACGATCGGCGGGAAAAAATAGAGGGGTATCTTGGATCTGCGCCCAGCGCTCGGTTAATATCTTGCAAGTTAACCCGTCGCGGGATTGCACGAAATACATTTTCCTCACGTCCGCCGCAACGAAATTGGCCTTCAAAGGCAATGGCCAATGTTTCGCTCGTTCTAAGTATTATGTGAATTCCGTGGGAATCCGCTTCTGCCAGTGCCACATGGTCACCGAGTTTAGGGGCAATGAGTGTCTCAATCTCTCGCGCTGAGTAACTGCGATATTCTTCATCTTTTTCATCCGACCAACCAAGGGAGTACACACCGTTGCGATTTAAGTAAAGTTCCAGATTTCTGAAGTTACTAAATCCCAACCACTTTATAATCTCATCTTCTGTCAAAATGGTACTTGGCGAGTACTCCCAAATGCGGCCTGGGTTTTTTTCTTGCCACTGCGCTATTTTCCGCTGCTCCAACGTTAAAACTTTTAACCGTTCAACAGCACGTCTCGCGAAAGGCATGTCGCTTTCTGCGAGCCAATGCACACGAGATTGAAATTGCTTCTCCGCAAAATACCTAATTCCGCACTCGACCAGAGGCTTGCTATTGGCATCTACAACCACCTCTCCTTTCGCTCCTTTGATCGGCCTTTCGACCCAACAGTCATAGGGAATGACTGCTACCTCATTACCCCGCTGCCCAGTCGCAATTAATAAATCTATTACGCGCAGTAAGATTTCTTCGCCCTCACTAAGTGGATTGTTTGAACATATGGCATAGGCTTCCATTGCCTCGCGAGTGGGCAACCTTTCATCAGACTTACGTTGTTTTACCGCACGATCAGGATCGTGCAATGAAATGTAATCGTGTCGGCGTTTTTCTGGTTTCGCGTCATGCTCAAAGTGTATAGCGATCTCAGTTAGCTGAAGATTATCAATCGTATCCGCGATCACCTGAAGGTGAGAGGTTGCGTCGTAAAGGTTCTTGTAACCACTTTCGCGGAGAAATGCCACGACGCGGTCGAAATCGTCCCGCGTCAACAGGGTGGGGTCGGATACGCCGCGTTCAAACAACGGGTTGTACAGCCGCCGGGCCGCAATATTGTAGGCTGCCGCCATGGAAAACTTCAGATCTCGGGAGCGCTGCAGATGTATGACTAAGGCTTTGCAAAAATCCTGAAAATCTAATGGAAGGGGCGCTTTAGGAGGAGCAGGGTAACCGTTTTTCTCAAGCGATTGCCGGTGTGTTTCGAAAGTAATAGTTTCTTGTTTTCCTCGCTGGGGTAACCAGCGGTCGACCGCCCACAGTGGTGCCTCCCAAGAGGTTTTTATCGGCAACAATTGGAAAATAGACTTTTCCTGGTTGATGAAGTCTTCAAGATTCTGCTTCACCCTAGACAGCGTCATCTGCGCCATCCTTCTGGTGCTGCTGGCAGCGCTCGATGGTAGCGCTTACTGCCAGGATGGTGGCCTGATGTTGGGCTAACGGTCGATTGTGACTAAGATCACCAGCATGTTCTGCCGTATCAATAAACCGTTGAGTTTCGCGTTGTAGCGCTTCCCGTACTTGCTCATGACGGCCATCAGCAAAAGGGTGAAACTTCTTACAGGTGTAGCAGGCATACACAGGGTTATAGGGGCAGTGGGTGTGGATGGGGAGAGCACAGGCACCGATATCCCCGATGTACTGTGTGTCTATGACACCACGAACTTCTCTTTCAGGTGTGGTATCGCGGCGTTGCACAACTTCTCCGGTTAGGAGGCTGCGCATGATGCGTTGAAAGGCAGGGCTCTTGCCAAGTGCTTTCTCTTTGATCCGGGCGATATTGGGCGTTGCCGTGACATAGGCTTGTGCCGGAACCGTGCTGTTATGCCCGAGTAGTTCGGCGATCACGTCTGCCGGCGATCCTTGATCTGCCAACCCTTGGCCAAGGTGATGACGCAGCAGCATGGTGACCTGATTTGGTTTGTCTATCCCGGCTTCACGCAGTTCGTATTTTAGATCCGCACCGATTTCGATGACAGATAGGCGACCTCCAGTACGACTGACAAACATTGGTTCGCAGCCATTACCAAATCGACGCTGTATTTCCGAAACATGCTGTTTGATTTTATCACCCAACCGAGCGGTTATTTTCCGTGGCCGCCGTTCAGGTCGGCGTTGGCCGACCTTTTTGGCCATGGGCAGCCACAGGGTGTAGTACTTCTCACGGCCATCGGTTTCGATTACTTCGAAGTCGGCGACGTCCAGCGAATGGAATTGAATCGAGCGTGGCCCCAATTCGAAACTCAGGTGTAGCATTATATTGAGCTGGACTTCACTCCAGTCATCCCTCGGAATATCGCGATCAATACGCTTCAACAATCGAATTTCCTCATCAAGGTCTAGACCAGACTGAGAAAGAAAAATTCGCTGATATGGATCAACTCGACCTGATTTTGTGTTTTTAACTATAAGATAGGTGTTTTTATCAAAACCACTGATGCCTCTACCAACTCCCCAGCGATAAAGTCTGCGGAACCCAATTAAATTTTGCCTAGATTGTTTGAAGCCATTTAATTCCGCAATTAAATTCTGGCAATCCCAAGGAAAGTAACGGGCAAGATCAGTGCTTGATAAATAGACAAGTGTTCTTGCAAACATGAATGCTGTTTGGGGAGCATATTTTTCTAACGCATATGCCATAAATCCTTTGGCTATTTCATTGAACTCTGGAGTTAAGTCAAGCGCGGCCCAGTCAATTTTCAGTACAACCCCACCGTCGTACCACGTCCACACCGGCAGCCGGGTATCAACGTACCGTGGCTGGTCATCGGTGCGAGTTCGAATCGCAACCTGAGCAGGGCCCTCGAACACGTAGGCCGGAAAAGAGGAGGAGGGTGGAGCGTGTTCTTGATCGGCTGATTTGGTCACGGCGAACCTCCTTAACTGTCAAGTCGGCCCCAGGCTGCCGAGGTACGTTGAGCATTGTGGCGATTGGCCGACTCAGCAAGATAACGACGTGCATAACGGCGGGGCATAGCTGAGGTATCAGACCAGCCGCAGACTTGTCGGAGTTCATCCATCGCCCGCTCTAGGTCAAACCCTCGTTTCTCGACCAGATAGGCCAAGAAGCGATCGGCAAAGGTGTGGCGAAAGTCATGCGCGGAAAGTGTAGGCAACAACCCCGGATGAGCCAGTTCAATAGTCAGAAACAGCCGATCAAGGACGTTTGACAATGCGCGAATCGACAGCGGGCGACCTCGATCCGAGATGAACAAATAGCGGTACGGCAATTTCATGGGTTTGCCGTTACGCAGAGGGCGGCGTTCGGCCTGGATATAGCGCTCGTAGACCTCATACAACTGAGCGGAAATACCTACGGTCCGTCCGTGGGTTTTCAGCGCAGGTTCTTCAGCGCGCGGATCACTTACGTCATGTTCGCGGTCATTGACGCTGAGATAAGCATGCTGAGAACCCTGATTGATATCCGTGGTGTAGAGCTTGAGAAGCTCTCCGCGGCGGATACCGGTCTCCAGCAATAATTCGATCATTAGCCAATTGCGCAGCTGCAGCCTTTCAGGGAACGGATTGTCCGGAGCGCCGGGGCGAATCAGTGCATGAATGATCTGTTGTTGCGTATCCGTCAGGCTGCGGTAACGAGTGCGGTCTGGCCGAGCATTGATGATATGGCTTTCAAAGCGTCGTTCAATCAAATCGACGACGTCTACAAATACCACCTCGATGTGAGCCAGAGTGGCTGAGTTTCGGCGAGCGCGCGGGATGTATCGCGTGGCACACCAAGACAGGTACTGTTGCAACAGCCGCAGGTACTGGTCACGTATGCCTAGCTCGATCCGCGGAAAAGGTGCCGTTGTAGCTTTGCCAATTCGGGCGGCCAGATTATCGGCCTGACGACCGCTTTGAAGCCAAATGGCGTAACCGTCCAGTAACGCCAGAATCGCCTCAAAGTGGCAGGCCAAGATGGCCTCATCGATATCCAGGTCTCGGCTTTCGGCATAGGTGTAGAAAGCCTGGATCGCCCGCAGATGCGCCGCCGCGGTGTTGTAAGCGAGGTGCTTGAGTTTGAGTTGGACGTAGATGAACGGCACAAGCATGGGCAACGGCGCTGCATAACCGGTCTGAACGAGCAGCGGTATACGCTGACCTGAAGAGAAACGGCACTGAATCAGCTTCATCGGTAGTCACCTCATTCAATGACTCGCCATGAACACGAAGTACATGGCCCGTTGACAGAGTAGAAATCAGAAGCTGATTTGTCGAATCAAGGCTTTAGGACGCTCATGAACATTTCTAACATAGCCCCTCGTTTAACATAATATACATTACACGTAACAAAATATTACGCGACCAGCCCGGTTGCACACACGATTTCAATCTGCAGCAACGCCCCAAGGCTATGGATGCCTGATGATCTCGTTATTTCAAATGTACGGATCTCAATCCTCGTCACGCGTCAGCTTTTCAATCAGCGCCCGGTGTTGTGGATATTGGGCCATAAGCTTCTGTCGATTTCCCATTTCCATGTCCGCGAAATCAAACCCTGGTGAGACGGCTTCGCTGATCAAACCAAAGCCATTCGAGCCGTTCAGCAGTCTGGAGGCTTTCCAGATTCCGCCCGGTACGTGCAGTTGCAAATGATGTCCTGCCAGAACATCGCTGCCCATCACCAACGTCTGCAACGAACCGTCAGCATGAATCAGGCTGTACTCGATGGCGTCGCCCAGATGGAAAAAATGCAGGATGTCCGACTGGTTGAAATGAAACTGGCCGACCGGTGAGTCTTCGGTCAACAGGTAATAAATGGACGTCATCAAATAACGTGGACCGCTCCGGGTTTCGAGCATGTCTCGATGATCTGCCTGAAATGTCCTGCGGAAATAGCCGCCCTCGACGTGAGCTTCGAGGTCCAGGACGGAAATCACGTCTTTGGCGTTCATTTGATGACCTTCTCCATTGACTGAGCACAGTTTTTGCCTAGCTCAACTAAAGACTCATTTAGTGTAGTTAACCTATAATGCCGACATATTCGAAGACGTTCGCTACATTTACACTCTTTGCCTTACCACGCTGCAATATGCGAATCCGCCCTCGGCTCAGTCCCGCCACAAAGCACACCACTGACCGGATCACGAAGAATGATCTGCCCTCGTCCATAATCGGTCAGATCACAGGCGATCTGCACCTCATGCCCACGTCGCGCCAGGGCATTGGCCAAATCCCTCGAAGCCCCCTGCTCAATCCCCACCTTCATCCCTCCCAGCCATTGCCAGCGTGGAGCGTCCAGCGCCGACTGCGGATTCAATCCGAAATCCACCAGGTTCATGACCATCTGCACATGCCCCTGAGGTTGCATGTATCCGCCCATCACGCCAAACGGCCCAAGTGCCTTACCGTCCTTGGTCAGAAACCCCGGAATAATCGTATGAAACGTCTTCTTGCCCGGAGCCAGACAGTTGGAGTGTTGCGGATCAAGACTGAATTCCTGCCCCCTGTTCTGCAGCGCAATGCCGCTGTCAGGCAGCACTACACCAGAGCCAAACCCGTGGTAATTGCTCTGGATAAACGAAACCATGTTGCCCTGTCCATCGGCCGTCGCCAGATACACGGTGCCGCTGGCATGCGGATCGCCAGGCCGGGGTGGCTGAGCTTTATCGCCGATCTGCCCACGACGCCGGGCGCTGTAGTCATCACTCAACAGATCGGCCACCGCCACGCGCATGTGCAGTGGATCGGTGATGTAGTGCAAACCATCGCTGTAGGCCAGTTTCATCGCCTCCAACTGATGATGCCAGGTCTGCTGGCTGTCACGATGATCAAACTCAAAACCCTCGAGAATCTTCAGCGCCATCAACGCGACCAGACCCTGGCCGCTCGGTGGGATTTCCCAGACATCCACACCACGATAATTGACGTGGATCGGCTCCACCCACTGCGCGCGGTATTGCGCCAGATCCTCGGCTCGCAAATACCCGCCAGTCGCCCTTGAATGAGCATCCAACTGTTGGGCGAGCGCGCCGCGATACAAGCTTTCACAGCGGCTCTGCGCCAACGCTTCAAGCGTCCGCGCTTGTGCTGGATTGCGAAACAGCTCCCCTGCCCTCGGTGCGCGGCCATCAATCAGGAAAGTATCGAACCAGGCGTCCAGCACCTCGTCGCGATGAGGGCTGAACTCATCCAAAGCAACCTGCCACTGATGGGCAACCACTGGCGACAACGGAAAACCATCCCGCGCAAGGCTGATCGCCGGTTGCAGCAAATCAGCAAACGGCAAGATCCCAAAGCGTTGAGAAAGCTCGGCCCAGGCCGACGGGCAGCCGGGTACCGTCACCGGCGTCCAGCCATACAGCGGCATTTGTTCATGGCCGGCGGCCTTGACTGCTTCGATGCTCAAAGCAGCCGGTGCATGGCCGTTGGCATTGAGTCCATGTAGCTGATCCTTGAACCAGACCAGAGCAAAAGCGTCCCCGCCAATCCCGCACCCTGTTGGCTCGACCACGGTCAGCGCGGCAGCCGTGGCGATGGCAGCATCGATCGCATTGCCGCCTTTTTGCATCATCTCGATGCCGGCCTGAGCGGCCAGAGGCTGAGACGCCGCCACCATGCCACGACGGGCAAACACGCTTTGACGTTGCGACGGATACGGATACTCATGAGCAGAAAATTTCAGCATGGCAAAAGCTCTTCAAAGCAAGTTGTCGAAGTTTTTCAGGGTATCGGGGGCAATCAAGTCGGACCCGTTGTCGACTTTCACCACCTCGTCGGCAGCCTGAATCATGGGCACCACGGCAGCGCAGCACAGGGCTGCAAACATGCCTGATAAACGCATCGTCAATATCCTTGTGAATCTCACAGCACGCGACTGAGAAAGGCTTGGGTACGGGGGTGGGTGGGGTGACTGAAGATCTGTTCTGGCGGTCCCTGCTCGATCAGTTCACCTTGATCGAGCACCACCACCCGGTCGGCGACTTCACGGGCAAAGCCCATCTCATGGGTGACCACCACCATCGTCATGCCCTCCTCGGCCAGTTCTTTCATCACTTGCAGGACCTCGCCAACCGTTTCCGGGTCAAGGGCGCTGGTGGGCTCGTCGAACAGCATGGCCTGGGGTTTCATGGCCAGGGCCCGGGCAATGGCCACCCGTTGCTGTTGGCCACCGGAAAGCATCGACGGATAATGGTCGGCCTTCTCCGCCAGCCCGACACGCTTGAGCAGCGCCCTCGCCTGTTTCTCCGCTGCTTTGCGCGGCACACCCAGCACTTGAATCGGTGCTTCGATGATATTTTCCAGCGCGGTCATGTGCGGAAAAAGATTGAAGCGCTGGAACACCATGCCGATGTCCCGCCGCTGACGGGCGATGTTGCGCTCCGAATCCCGCACCAGACTGCCATCGGCCTTCGTGCGATAGCCCATGGACTGCCCGTTGACCCGGATCTGTCCCGACTGAATGTCTTCCAGCAAATTGATGCAGCGGATAAACGTGGTTTTGCCCGACCCCGATGCGCCGATCAGCACCACCACTTCACCACGTCGCACTTGCAGGGAAATCCCTTTGAGAATCTCGAGGTCGCCGAACGACTTGTGAATGTTCAGCGCTTCGATGATCAGCTCGTCACTCTGGTGCGCCATGATTAACGTCCCCTCAGCAATTTCAGCGTGCTGCGGCCGAACATCCGGCTGGATGCCGGCGGCGGCGACGAAGGTCGATCCGACTGGCCGAAACGGGTCTCCAGCCAGCGCTGAAAAAAGCCCCACAGCGTCGTGAGCAACAGGAAATAGATCGCCACCACGAGGTACAACTCGAACACCCGAAAGGTCGCCGAGGTGACCATTTGCGTGCTGAGCAACAACTCCTGCACGCCGATCACGCTGACCAGGGTCGTATTTTTGAGCATCACGTTGAACTCGTTGCCCAGTGGCGGAACGATGACCCGAAACGCCTGCGGCAAGACGATACGACGCATCAGCTTGGCGAAGGTCATGCCCAGGGAACGCCCGGCCTCGTACTGCCCCTTGTCGACGGCGCCGATACCGGCACGGATGATCTCGGCCATGTACGCACCTTCGTTGAGGCCCAACGCAATGATCGCGGCCTGGATATTGCCGGGGATCATCAGCCCGAACAGTTCAATGTCTTCGAAGCGGAAAATCCCGCCCGCCGCCAGTGCCGTGTAAAGAAAGACGATCTGCACCAGCAATGGCGTCCCGCGCATCAGCCACACATAAAAGCGCACCGGCAGATGCAGCAAAGGATTCTTCGACAATCGCAGCAACGCCGCGGCCAACCCCAGAACACAACCCAGCAACATGGCCAGCACACTGATCAGGCAAGTCAGCCAGAGCCCGGTAAGGTAGACCCCGCTGGGCTGCAACAGGTACTGCCAGAACACATCCCAATTGAAGTTCATCAACGCCTACCTCAATCAAGCGTGTCGCTGGAGACATGCCATTTACTCAGGAGCTGGTTGTAGCTGCCATCGCTGCGCATGTCGGCGATCACCTGCTGGACCGCAGCACTCAATTGCGGATCATCCTTTCGAATACCCAGGCCGGTGAGGATCCGACTGAAGGCCGGAACGCCTTCCTCAAACAGGTCCGGGGCCATGGCGGCGTAATAACCGGCGGTTTCCACCGTGGTGCCGTAAGCGTCGACCTGACTGATCCGCAAGGCCTGGAACGCATCGGTGTCGGAGTTGTAGACCACCAGTTTCATCGGCGGCTTGCCGGCCTTGGCCAGGCTTTCATTCTCGGTATCGAGCAAGGTCTTGATGGTCGACCCGTTGAGTACCGCGATCTTGTGCCCGCTCAGATCGGCCAGGGTCTTTAGCCCCTTCGGATTGCCCTTGGGCACCACCACCGCCTGACTGGAGTACATGTAGTTGACGATGTCGATCACCTCGCGGCGCTCGGGCTTGTCGAACAACTGGTCGACGATCATGTCGCACTGCTTGGCCAGCAAGGCCGGCAGCAATCCGGAAAACGGAATCACCCGCCACTCGACCTTCTTGTCCCCCAGACGTTTGGCGACCTCCAGGCCCAGATCGACGGTCAGGCCCTTTGGCTTTTGCGTTTCATCGAAGGAAACAAGGGGCGGCGAATCCATGCCCGAGCAATAGGTCAGTTTGTCGACCTTGAGCAAACGCTCCGGTACGGCAGGAGCGGCAACCGCCCACTGCGTACAGAGCCCCAGAGAAATTGCAGCCAACAACAGCCGAGACATATGCATGACCAGACACTCCAGTTCGGTTAGTAACGGGGCAGTTCTCAAAGTCGCAACATTGGCGGGTTCGTTGCCCGCTCTGTGGTTATCGTTCCGATTGCAGAAACTTGATCAACTCAGGCACCGTGCCTTCGATGTGTTCGCGCACCACCGCTTCTGCCTTGGCGGCATCACCGGCGCGTATCGCATCGAGGATCACCACGTGTTCCTGGCGTGCACTCAACGGCTTTTCCACGTGCTGCAGCCAAAGGCGCATCGGGGCTTCGATCAGCGCATAGAGCGCACTGATCTGCTTCACCAGACGAGGCCGTCCACTGAGACTGCACAGATACTCATGGAACTTGCGGTGACGGCTGACCCAAGCCGCACTCTCGTCGCGGTAGTCATCCATTTCATCGAGCAGCCGTTCCAGCGCCGCCAACTGACGCTCATTGATCTTCGGCACCGCCACCCGGATCGCCAGCCCCTCCAGGGCGCTGCGCATCTCGAAGACTTCGTGCATTTGCTCGACATCCAGACCGCTGACAATCGCACCGCGATTGGGCCGCAGCGTCACCAGCCCCTGAGCATCCAGACGTCGAAAGGCTTCGCGCACGGGCATCCGGCTCATGCCGATTTCAGTGGCGATGTCCTCGGCGATCAGCCGGTCACCTTTGCGGTAACGACCGCCGCAGATGCCTTCCAGAAGAAAGTTGTAGGCCTCCTCCTCGGCGGTCATCGGTTGGCGCTGATCGAAGGCGGGAGCGAATTGCATGGTGGCACCTTTTGTCTTTTTGTATCCAATTATCCACGGATACACAAAAGCAGAATGCGTGCCAAAACCTGAAGCAATGCACCAAGCGTTTGATTTGAATGAATTAAGGCGAAAATGTGCCGTGCACAACCATCAGATTTGCCGGCACGAAGATCGGGATTTGCTACCTGATGGCTCATTGCGAGCCCGGAAAAGGTGCAGAACGGTAGCCCAGTAACACCTATTGAAAACAGCTGCCGCCCACAACCCTCCATCCGGATCTTTCTTTCGATGTGAACTTGCTAGTTTAAAGGCCAACTAACCAAGTAAATCACTCAACTATCAAGAACGCTTATAGCCAGTCGCAATAACTTAAATAACAAAATAATGCCACATCGCCACCATCTAAGTAGCTTGCTAACAAACCCGGTTGAAAAAAATTACTCATCCGACTGTTTAATCAGCATTTAAATTACTTCAACAAAAGCGCTCATCATGTTGAAAACGCTATGTAAATACACGAACGAAATCCCGCATCTTGCGACACTCTCACGCCTACTAAACACTTTCTGAAAAACACCATGACCCAATCGGCTTGCAAAACCACAACAACCGTCTAGGTTCATGAATATCCTCACTGGCACGATCCACCGAATAATAAGAACAGCCCTCCCGGCGGGAGCATTCATTCTTCTGAAACAAGTAAGACGCTGCTTTAGTTGCTGAACGGAACTCAGTCATAACCATTCAAGAGGGATGCTTGATGAAGCACAGCCGTTGGTATCGTGCGCTCTCGAAAAATGCATCGGCCGGACATTTCTGGCTGTCACTGTTTTGCTTTGCAGCACTGGTGATTGCCAGCTTCCTGTTATTCGAACGGCAGATCCAGGACTTCCTCAATCATCTCGACCTGTACCTGCCGACTTCCCCCACCCAGCAACTCAACCTGGCGCTTTTGCTGATTGCCCTGTTGGCGCTGGACGTTGTATTGCCCGTGCCTTCAAGTGTGGTCGCGCTACTGGCCGTGGCCACGCTCGGCAGCGTCGGCGGTTATCTGGTGATCTTCATTGGCCTGTGTCTGGGCGCCGGATTGGGTTACGCATTGGGTGCCGGTTATTTCCGGATGCTGTCCAGTCGCCTTGGATTGCATCAGCGCAAGCCTGGGCAAATGGCCTATCGACTGGGCACGCTGTCATTGATCTGCCTGCGCGGCGTGCCGGTATTGGCGGAAACCTCGGTGGTGGCCGCCGGCATGCAGCGTTATCCGCTGCGGGCATTTCTGCTGGTCACTACCCTGGCCAACGCCGGGCTGGCACTGGCTTACAGCGCCATCGGTACATTCCTCGTCGAAGAGAACGCGCTGCTGGTGACGATTCTCGCCAGCATGGTGTTGCCGGGGCTGTTCATCGCTGGCTACAGCCTCTTCAAAACCTTGCGCAAACACGACGTCGGGCAAGTGCTGCATGGGCGTTTCGAGGTCAGTTACGACTACCCGGTGGTGTTCACCGATCACCTCTTCGATTCTTCCAACCCCTGCCTGCATCAACAACTCACCGCCCGGCGAAACGGTCGGGTGACGGTGATGGTGTTCGCCGATGAGCAACTACTGAAAAGCGCGCCGCACCTGCTGGATCAGATCGATGGTTACTTTGCCGCCCATGCAGCGGACCTGCATTTACAGGCACCGCCGATTGCCGTTCCGGCCGGTGAACTGAGCAAGGATTCACAGGTGCTGCAGCAGCTCTACGCCGACATGCTGAAACACGGGCTGGACCGGCATTGTTACGTACTGGCCCTTGGCGGTGGCGCGGTGCTGGATTCCGTGGGCTACGCCTGCGCCACTTTCCATCGCGGCATCCGCCTGATCCGTGTCCCAAGCACGGTGCTGGCCCAGAACGACGCCGGCATCGGAGTGAAAAACGGCATCAACGCCTTCGGCCAGAAAAACCTGCTCGGCGCCTTCTACCCCGCCACGGCCGTGATCAATGACTTCCAGTTGCTGACCAGCCTGACCCGCCGCGACCAGATCGCCGGGCTCGCCGAAGCGGTGAAAGTTGCGCTGATCAAGGACCGGACATTCTTCGAATGGATGGAGCAACAGGCCGACGCCCTCGCCCGTTTCGATCATCCGGCCAGTCGCTATGCAATTCGCCGCTGCGCCGAACTGCACCTGGCGCACATCACCGGCGCCGGCGATCCCTTCGAGCGCGGCAACGGACGGCCGCTGGATTACGGGCACTGGGCCGCACACAAACTGGAGAATCTCAGTCACCACCGGTTGCGCCATGGCGAAGCCGTTGCGGTGGGCATAGCCCTCGACGGGCTCTACGCCAATGCCCTCGGGCTGTTGAGCGATGTCAACTGTGAACGGGTGATGAGCCTGTTGACCCGGCTCGGCTTCAACCTGTGCCCACCGGAACTGACCCTCAAAGATGCACAAGGTCGCCCGCTGGTATTGCTCGGACTGGAGGAGTTCCGCCAACACCTCGGCGGACAACTCTCGATACCGATGCTCAGCGGAATCGGCCAGTCGGTGGACCTGCATGAAATCGACGACGCACGGATGGAGCGGGCGCTGCAGAAGCTGTCCGTGCGCAGCACGCCGGTGCCCGACCTGAGCGAGGGCTTCGCAAAATGAGTCAGACTCCGCAAAACCTCAAGACCTGGCTGACCCTCGGCCGAGTCTCCAACCTGCCCACGGTGTGGACCAACACTCTGGCCGCCGCCCTGCTGGCCAGCAGCGCCGGTGCACTGGCGCCGCCCTCGTGGCTGGTGTGGATTCTCCTGCTGTTCACCCTGTCGCTGCTGTATCTGGCCGGCATGTTGCTGAACGATCTGCTGGATGCCGACTGGGATCAGCAACACCACAATCCTCGGCCCATCACGCTGGGTCTGGTCAGCCGCCAGCAAGTGCGACTCGCCACTGTGTTGTTGCTGACACTGGCAGCAGCCTCGGTACTGGGCCTGAGCCAACTGATCGATCAGCCGCATTGGCTGCTGGCCAGCGTCACGCTGTTGGTGGGCTGCATCATTGGCTACAACGTGCTGCACAAAAAATACGCCCACAGCGTGTGGTTGATGGGCGCCTGTCGCTCGGCGCTGTACCTCACGGCGGCGGCCAGTCTGGCGGTGCCGCCGGAGCCGATCTGGCTCTGCGCGATGTTGCTGGGCGTCTATATCAGCGGGCTGACTTACCTGGCGCGCAATGAGCACAACAACCGGTTGCTCAGTCGCTTGCCCCTGCTCTTGATGTTGAGCCCGCTGGCCCTGGCGATCTACGCCGGCAACCGGTGGTTCTGGCCGGTGTTGCTGCTCTGGCTCGGCTGGCTGGGCTGGCATTACCGGCAGCACCTCGCCAACCCGCAGCATCGAAAGGTCCGCGCCTTTATCGGTGCCGGCCTCGCGGCGCTGCCACTGTTCGATGCGTTGGTGATGGCCGTGGCCAATCAACCATTGGGCAGCCTGCTGTGTGTTCTGGTGTTTTTCCTGCTCCCACACTTTCAACGCTGGATCAAACCGACATGAACATGGACGTCACTGCGCCGCCGATGGCGGCCCTCGGCATGCGCCAGGATTGCCTTGCCGAACACCACCAGACCCTGACCCGGCAACTCGACGACACCGAATTGCACTGGTGGCGTCAGGCGCAGGAACAATTGGCCCGGCAACCGGACGCCAATACTGCATCGCTCCTGAGCGGCCAGTGCAAGCGTCACCTGCGAGACCGAGCACTGCCCGACAGCCACTGGAGCCTGATCCAGCTGGCGCGCGCCTTATTGCTGGCACAGGTCCTTGAACAGTCCTCCAAGGACGGACAATTGTCCTTGCTGCGCCAGCTTTTTCTGTGGGGCGACGATCAGGAGAAGATCGCCGTCCTCAAAGCCTTCGACTGGCTCGACAGCCACGGGGTGTGCGTCGAACTGGCGTTGCAGGCCGGGCGCACCAGCAACAGCCAAGTGTTTGCCGCCCTCGCCCTCGATACGCCCTACCCGTTACGTCACTACCCGGAACGGGCCTTCCACCAACTGGTGCTGAAGGCGCTGGGCATGGGGCTGGATGTGCGACGCCTGACCGGTCTGAGCCAGCGACACAGCCTCACCCTCAATCAACTGGCTCTCGACCTGCTGGAAGAACAACTCGCGGCTGACCGAGCGGTGTCCGTCGGGTTGCCCCTGGCGATTGCCTTCGACCGGCTCACCCCGGCGCAGCGTCAGCGACTGGTCGAGCTGAACCAACAGCAACGTTTGCCGCCGGAATGGCGCAGCCACCTGAACTGATACCCAACGTCTCTTTTCCCTTGACGAGGATTCACCATGCCCAAGTACTTCGACCCGCACATTCACATGGTCAGCCGCACCACCGACGACTACCAGAACATGGCCGCCGCCGGCATCACCGGGGTGATCGAGCCGGCCTTCTGGCAGGGCCAGGCCCGGACCAGTGTCGGCAGTTTCATTGATTACTTCGACACCCTGCTGGGCTGGGAGCGCTTTCGCGCCAGCATGTTCGGCATCCATCACTTCTGCACCATCGGCCTCAATCCCAAAGAGGCCAATGACTTGTCGGTGGCCAATGAAGTGCTGGAGATCTTGCCGCGCTATCTGGTGAAGGACGGCGTCGTCGCGGTCGGCGAAATCGGCTACGACGACATCACGCCCGAGGAAGATCGCTTTCTCGCCGCGCAACTGGAACTGGCCAGACAATTCAATCTGCCGGTGCTGGTGCACACGCCGCACCGCGACAAGATTGGCGGCACCAAGCGCACACTGGCGGTGATTCGTGAAGTGGGGATCAATGAACATCTGGTGATCATCGACCACCTCAACGAACTGACGTTGCCGCTGGTACTGGACAGCGACTGCTGGCGGGGTCACTCGATCTATCCCAACACCAAGATGTCGGAACAGCGCATGGTGGCCCTGCTCCAGGAGTACGGCACCGAGAAAATGGTGGTCAACAGCGCCGCCGACTGGGGCATCAGCGACCCGCTCAAAGTGCCGAAAACCGGTCAGGCGATGTTGGCGGCGGGCTTCAGCGAGGCCCAGGTCGAACAGGTGCTGTTCCACAATCCGGTGGATTTTTTCGCCCAGAGCGGCCAACTGGACAAAGCCCTGATCAGCACCCCGCTGCCCATCGATCAGCGCCGGCAATGGCAGGACAACTCTGCCCTGCGCGGGCAGGAGCCGGTGATCAAATGAGTGCCGGTATGGGTTGGGCTGCCGCGCAGGTCGGGTATTGCAGCAACGTGCACCCGACCCATGACCTGGCCAGGCTGAAGGTCTCCATCGAACAGCACTTTCAGGGTGTGCGCACACAACGCGGGCTGAAAGAACAAGACAGCGGACTGTGGATCAGCGCCCTCGCCGCCACCGGGTTACAGCAGAAATCCGCACGTACGGAGTTCCTCGGCCTGCTGCAACGCAGTGGATTGCGACTGACCTCGCTCAACGGTTTCCCCTACGGGCAGTTTCATGAGGGTGCAGTGAAAGCCGCCGTGTACCTGCCCAGTTGGGCCGAGCCGAAGCGCCTGGCGTACAGCCTCGAACTGGCGCAGATCCTTGCGCAGGCGTTGCCGGCGGACTGTCATCAAGGGGTGATTTCCACCGTACCGCTGGGGTACGCCGCCACCTGGAGCCCGACGCTGCAACAACGTGCGGAGTTTCAACTGCGCGAACTCACGACGTCACTGGCCAGACTGCATCGGGAGACCGGCAAGAAAATCCTGTTCTGCCTGGAGATGGAACCTGACTGCGTGCTGGAAAACACCGATCAGGCCATCGCCTTCTTCCGCCGCTGGCAAACCACGGATCCGCACCACGATTATCTGGCGCTGTGTTTTGACGTCTGCCACCAGGCCGTGATGTTCGAAGACTGTTATCGCTCGCTGGTCAGGCTGCGTCAGGCGCGGGTGCCGATCGGCAAGATCCAGCTGTCCAATGCCTTGGTCTGTCGCCTGCCCTCCCCGGACGACAGCCGCCGCGAACAAGTCCTCAAGACCTTGAGCGACTTTTGCGAAACCACCTACCTGCATCAAGTGAAGGCGCGCGACGCACAGGACCGCCTGGTGGCCTGGGCCGATCTGCCCGCCGCTCTCGACGATTGCGCGAAGCACCCGGATCGCTATGCCGAGTTACGTATTCATTTCCATATCCCGCTGTTCAGCGAACAGCTGGTGTTGCCCGAGCTGAGTGGCAGTCAGATAGCTCTGGCGCAGACCTTCGACTATCTCGCTGACCATCGGGAGTTTCGCCCTGTGCTGGAGGTGGAAACCTACAGCTGGGGCGTCCTCCCCGCCCAATTGCGCCCGACGACCGAACACGCCCAACTGCAGGGCATCGCTGCGGAACTGAATTGGGTCGAGGAGCAGTTGCGCCAACGGCAACTGCTGCAACCACAAGCGCAGGAGACGTACGCCGATGCCCTCTGAACGACCACGCCAACCGCTGCTGCTGATCAACGTGGTCGGGCTGACGCCAGCATTGCTGGGAGACGCGACCCCGAACATCAATGCCTTGCTGAAAAACGCCAAAATGGCCAGCCTGCAACCGGTGTTCCCGGCCGTCACGTCGTCGGTGCAGGCCTCGATTCTCACCGGGCGGCCGCCGTCCGAACACGGCATCGTCGGCAACGGCTGGTACTTTCGCGATCAGGCCGAAGTGCGGTTCTGGCTGCAGCCCAATGCATTGATTCAGGGCGAAAAGGTCTGGGAAACGCTCAAGCGCGAGATCCCCGGATTTCGCTGCAGCCAGTTGTTCTGGTGGTACAACATGTACGCCGACGTGGACGCCGCCATCACCCCGCGGCCGCACTACCCCGCCGATGGCCGCAAGCTGTTCGGTCTGTATTCGTCACCGGCTTCGTTGCACGAAACCATCGAACGGCAAATCGGCGAGTTCCCCTTTCCGGCTTTCTGGGGGCCGGTGGCGGGTATTGCGTCGAGCCGCTGGATCGTCGATTGCGCGATTGCCGAATTCCAGCTCGACCGGCCCGATCTGCAATTGATCTATCTGCCGCACCTCGACTACAGCCTTCAGCGCGTGGGGCCCGAGCATCCGTCGATTGCCGATGAGGTGCGGGCTATCGACCATGAGGTCGGCCGGCTGCTGACCTTCGCCGAGGCGCAAGGCGCCGCGGTGATGCTGTTGTCCGAATACGGCATCGAAGCGGTCAGCCAATCGGTGTCCATC
Organism: Pseudomonas sp. 58(2021); assembly: GCF_017491585.1. Taxonomy (NCBI): domain Bacteria; kingdom Pseudomonadati; phylum Pseudomonadota; class Gammaproteobacteria; order Pseudomonadales; family Pseudomonadaceae; genus Pseudomonas; species Pseudomonas sp. 58(2021). Next base: position 59,052 of record NZ_JAFGYZ010000003.1, on the reverse strand, counting down.
AACCGCGTGCTGCGCTCGGAAGGTTTGCTGGAAGTACGCCAGTCGCTGACCTGGGAATTGCTCGACCCCGGCGCCAGTGCAGCCTTTGCCGTGGCCGATCATCAGATCGCCCATGTCTATGTGAAAAACGCCCGGGACATTCCCCGCGTCAAAGCATTGCTGCAGTGCCAGCCCGGTATCGAGCATGTGCTGGACAAGGCCGGGCAACGAACCTTTGCGCTGGATCACCCGCGCAGCGGCGAGCTGGTGGCCGTGGCCGCAGCGGGTTACTGGTTCGATTACTACTACTGGTTCGACGATCGCAAGGCCCCCGACTTTGCCCGCACCGTGGACATCCACCGCAAGCCGGGCTACGACCCGCTGGAGCTGTTCATCGACCCGGCCATTCGCTTCCCGAAATTGAGAGTCGCGCGCCGTCTGCTGCAGAAAAAACTCGGTTTTCGCTACTACATGGACCTGATCCCGCTGGACACCGGACTGGTCCGTGGCAGTCACGGACGCCTGCCCGAGCGCGAGGAAAACGGCCCGCTGCTCATCACCAATTGCGATCTGCCGTTGCCGCAAACCCTGGCGGCTACGGCGGTGAAACAACTGCTCCTTCAGCATTTTCTGGGGCACCTCTACCACCACTCGGCCAATGCCAAGGAGCTTCCATGCGGCGAGCCATTTCTATAACCGTTCTCAGTGCACTGGCCGGTTTGGCTCAGGCACAGGACACCAACAGTTTCGATTGCAATCAATTTCTGAAATTTGGAACCGACATTGCCAAGACCCGGGCGGCGTTCGAGCAGAGTCCCGAAACCATGGCCTGGAACTGGTTTGTCTGTCTGAACCAGTTCAGCACCGCCCAGGCCAGCAACCGGGTGTGGGAAACCATGAAGCCTTCGGACCAGGTCTACCTGCCCGATGGCGCTGCGCCCGGCGCCTATGCCAGCTCCGCCCCGCTCCCGGCCGACGTGACAAAACAGGCGACAGCACTGGGAATGGACCTGAGCCGGACCTTCCACAACATCAATGCCACGCAACAGGTCGATGGCCTGGCGCTGCACATGGGCGGCGCAGTGCCTGCCTCTCAGCGAGGCAACCCGGTGCGCTTTCAACTGTTGATGGGTGAAGACACCTTCGACTACATCGTGGCGCGTCAGGTCTACAACATGAACGGTCAAGCCGCGCTGGCGGACAACCTGAACTTCCCGGCCACCGCGTGGGAGTTGAAAGCGGCGTGGCTCTGGATCGGCTCGGACACGACCTATCGGCAAACCCTGGCCAACGACGGTTACTACATTGGCCAGGCTTATTACCGGCAGGACGACGGCAGCTATCAGGTCGGCTATGCGGCGTTGAGCGGGCTGCATGTGGTCAACAAGCTGGACGCCAACTGGGTCTGGACCACCTTCGAAAACGTCAACAACAGCAAATACACGGTGACCAACGACCCCACACCGAAACCGATGACCAACACCACCGGGCCGACCCCGGCCGCGAAACCGGTGAACGTCAGTTTCCAGGCCAACAACCCGACGCTGTCGAAGTACGAGCTGATCGGGGTCGAGTTCCAGCCCATCACTCAGGTACTGGCCAACTCGCAGCTGGAATCGGCATTCCAGAACACTTCGTCCTGCCTGGCCTGCCATGGCACTGCGGCCTATTCGAACGACAAGGGCTATTTCGATTTCGCCATCAAAAAGGATGGCGGCATCGTCTACCCGACAACCCCGCTGCCGCCGTCCGCTTTCGACGGCTACAAAAAACTGGACTTTGTCTGGTCGCTGAAGCGCGCCCAGTGGCAACGCTAAGGAGCACGACATGAGCGTATTGAACTTCCCCCGGATCTACCTCAACGGCCATATGTTCTGGAACCCGCCAACGGCCAACAACAATGATGTGCTGCCGCTCTATGACGCGGTGAAGATGGACATCAACTGGCCGTTCACCCGCTACTACGACATCACCCAGGCGAACGCTTCCACCACTCTGATGCCCTGGATCATTTCACCCGTGCAGCAGAATGATCTGCCGCCCTATGTGCAGCAGGTTCCGACCAACGGAAGCCCAAAAACCTTCCCGTTCATACCCGGCGAATGGGACCTGTTTGGCGACAACGCCTGCGGGACCGTGAGTTACCAGAGTACCCGCTCGACCATTATTGGCGGCGAGTTGCAGGCCAACACCTACATTGCTCAGGACGCACTGGTCGGCAGAGACTTCCAGTTGCTTGGCAATCCTTTTGGCAGTCAGAGTCCGACGGCCGCGCGTTTCGTGGATATCAGCCCGTGGCAGAACACCTTCACAGCGCTGTACTTCGACAAGCTGCAGCTCGGGGATGCCACCTGTGGCCTGACGTTGAACCGTGAATACCGGATGCTCGACCGCTTCCTGACGTTCAATTGGGCCGGCGACTTCGGTGGTCTGGCGTATGTCACCACCACCTGGCAGACCTGCTTTCCCCGGGACAATCTGGAATGGGTCATCGGCGATTCCGTCCTGCTGCGCAATCTTCAGCAACAGATGGAGGCTCAAAACGCTCAGGGCCTGATGTTCAGGTTCGCCACGTACCTCACCTGTTACGACAGGAACGGTGTGTTCAACGACTTCCCGTACGTCGACACCCGCGACAATGACAAATCGGCGCAGGCCCGTTTGACGGCGATGTATCAGAAGGGGCTGGACAACGTATCCGATATTTTCTTCAACCCCGCCTACAACCGTACCGTAGCGACCCTGGGTCTGTGGTTCGACCACGAATACCCTACGGCGCCCGCCGGCCCGCGTCTGGTCACCGACCAGAAGATCATGGTCACTCGCCCCGGCATGTCTGAGCCGACCAGCACCAATCTGGGTGTGACCTCGGCGCAGATCACCAACAACATGTTGTCGCTGGATCTGGCCAACACGTTTCCGTTCTATCCGCTGGACAAGAACGCCGATGTCCTGACGGCCGAGAAGTTCCAGGCCGGCGACTACAAGCTGGGCGTATCGCAGAACGGGAATTTCGTGCCGGTGGTCGACATCGGTTTCGAGCAGTATCGACAGTCGGCGTTCGACAAGCGCTCGGGCCTGCTGGATATCCCCCTCAGCGCCACGCAAGCGACCACCTTGCAATCCGGCCCGCTGGAGCTGCAGCAACAGACGTCATCAGGCCCCGTGAAAGCCGCCACTCAGCAAGTCTGGACCGCCGAGGTGGTAGAAAGTGGCACCTTCGTCGACGTGAACGACCGCAAGACGCTGAACATCATGGTGCAGAAAAATGGTCAACCGGCTGCCAACACCACACTCTGGGTGGTGGAATACGGCAACCCTTACAACGTGACCACCAGCGACTACTACCTGACGTTCCTGAATAACCCCGACTTCACGCTGTTTTACGACAACGCAGACCGCAACAAAAACACCGCCAACCTGCCACAGTTCAAGGGCACGGCGCCGGTAGCGAACTACCTGGCCACCGGCAGCGGTCGTCGACTGGTCAATCTGGAAGCCAAAGACAAACCGGTGGGCGTTGAGGTCAGTTATCAGTCATTCATGAATGGCCCAAGTCAACCGATCACGGCCCCCCTGAGCCCTTGCCTGCAATTCGACGCCGGCGTGTACGTCAGCGGAACGCTGGATAACGATCAGACGGTGGATTACTCCTACGTCGCCACCACCACCGACGCCAATGGCATCGCCCAGGTGAGTTTCAAGGCTGTGGCCCCGGGCTTCCCGACGCTGCGCTTCATCGTCAAGGAAGACTCCAGCGACCCGGTCATCCCTTTCAGCTTCCCGCTCACGGACGCCCAGACCGACTTCCTCGCCCCGCTGCGCGTCCTGCCTCTGGACATGCAGCTGCAACAGGACTTCGTCAATTACTGGAACGACATCTACAAGGACAAGAATGCGCCCGAAGCGATCTGGGATGACTTCATCTACCCAAGGGTCCTCAAGACGTTCTATTACCTGTACCCGATCATGAACAAGTTCATGCCGCTCAATTCCCGGACGCGAGTGGAAGGCGCGGTCGACCAGTTGATCCGGCTGATCAGCAAGGAGTACCAGGAAGAAAGCACCCTCGCGATGCCTATCACCCGCGACCTGTCGCAGAGCCGGCGCGCCGTGCTGGAGTTGTGGGCGCAGAAACTGGTCAAGCGCAACTTCCCGCCCATGCCACTGAAGATGAGCGATTACGACGACCTCTGATCCATCAGGAAAGATGAGCCACTGCGGGCGTTCAGACCCGCAGTGCGCCTTGCCAGGGAGTGACCCATGAACGTCAGCCTCTTGAACCGTCTGTTGCTGTTGATCCTGTTGTTCTGTCCATCCGCATTCGCCCAGGACAGCGGCGCCGTCTACTTCACCAATGGCGTACACAACACGCTGGGGTGCAATGAACAGAACGGCAACTGCATCGCCAAACGCAATCCGGGTGAGCCTTCCGACCCGTTCTTTCCGGCGTTCTGGATCAGCAACTGGACCATGTACCGGGTGATGCATAACTACGAAAACAACCCGCCGCCCTACAGCAACCCGCCAACGACCCTGAAGCCTGCGGACTACACCGTCTCCCGGGGGACCAGCTACTACGACACGACCTACATTGCGCCGGACGGCGACGGCTTCGGCGCGATGATGGAGCACTACGAGAAATACTGCCTGCCGATCTTCCCGATCAAGAACAACAACTACACCTGCTCGTTCGTCTCCCTGGGCAACAAGGCGTACTTCCTGACCTATCCGCAGGATCGCCCGAAAGACATGCCGGCCTGCTGCATGTTCTCACCGATGAATCATCCGCCACGGCAGGATTTCATCGAACACCTGCCCTACAGCGCCGAGCGCAGCAAGAATCTCGATGGCAGCGTGCAGGCCTACGCCCTGGATCTCGACTCGCCGCAAGGTCCGATCCTGTTCGGCTATGCCTTCTACAAAAAAATGTCGGGGCAACCACCCTACCGGTCGCCGCAGTCGTTCTTCTTTTCCGGTGACACCAGCGTCGCCAACGCACCGATCGTCAGCCAGAACTACACCGACTTCCGCATCGCCAAACCGGACCCGAAACAGACCTGGGCACAGGTTGCCGCCATGTGCCCGTCGAATCCGCCGCCCTGCCAGTTGTTCGAGCCGCCGACGTCGCAGAGCAACGGCCAAAAGGCGCAGTGGAACAAGCTCATGCAGCGTAAACCGTGATCAACGACGAAGGATCGCCATGAAAACCACACTCTGTTTTTCCGTGATGTTGCTGGGCCTGGCCAGCCTGCCGGCGCTGGCCAGGGAACAAGCCATGCCATCGGTGCAGGCCAGCCAGTTGAACTGCCAGCCGCCCGGTACCGCACCGGCCGCCACGGCCGGGCAGGATCAGTTCGATCAATACAGCTGGCAGATGTTCATCGCCCTGAGCTGGCCGGCAAAGAGCGGGCAGCGCGGCAATCCCGACTGCACCAAGCAGCCTGGTGCAGCCGGCTATACCGTGTGGCAGACCTACAAGACCGTCGGGGAAATCTTTCTGCCGAACGCTGCCAATCCGGGGCCGTGGAATTCCCCGCAGATCGCAAAAAGCTTCAACATCATCAACATCGCTTCTTTGAAAAACAGCGCTCAGGTCAACGCCGTCGATCAGGCGGTCGGCGGCTGGCTGATCGATCAGGCGAAAAACCCGACCTACTACGACATTTCGGCCAACGAGACTTCATACAACTACATCGTGGGCAACAACTTCTACAACGCCGATGTCGTCTCCAAAGCCAACAACATCACGTTTCCGTGGGGCGTCATCGAGATCAAGTCGAGCTGGCGAATCCTCACCGCCCATGACAACGCCAGCCGTTACCTGACCCTGCTCGCCCGGGTGGCGACCTTCAATGATCAGGGCCAGAAGAACGGTGTCACCGAGGCGTTTCTGGGGCTGGTCGGCCTGCACATCATCACCAAGGCCAACGGTTATCCGCAGTGGATCTGGTCGACGTTCGAACAGGTCGACAACGTTCCGCCCAAGGCACTGGTGAACGGCCAATGGGTCGATCAGCCTGTCGCAGGCACGGCCTACTCCTACTTCAACGTCGCTGCGCCCGCCGCATCCCTCAACCAGTCACCCTGCGACTGGCAGACTCAGGGCCCGCATCAGGTCTGCGTGCCCAAACCCGGCACCACGTTCCAGACCCCGAACCCGCTGAACCGGGTCACGCCGATCGCTGACATCACAAACCAGATCAACGCCCGTTACCAGGCCGACCCGGGGCTGCAAAACAGCGTGTTGAAGTACTACCAGCTCATCACCACCCAACGCCCGTTGATGCCGGATAACCCGAGCAACCCGCTGGGCCAGCCGACGCCAGCACTCTCGGCCAACGTGACCATGGAAAGCTACATCCAGCCCAACAGCAGTTGCATGAACTGTCACTCCATGGCGACGCCGGTCAAGAGCCCCTACAAGTCCGATTACTCCTATCTGTTCAAATTCGCCCATTCGCCGCTCGGCAAAACCATCAAGGACGGGAAATAAATCATGAGCATCCTCAATGGCCCGCGACTGAATTTCTGGGGCGGCATCCGCACGGATGTCAGCCTGCCGAACAACTCCCCGACCATTCCTTATGACGGCGATGACAACTGGCCGATCTTTGACCTGACCACTTCGACCCTGGCATCGGGGGCCCGGTCTTATACCGACGATCAGTTGAACAGCATGATCAATGCGCCTACGGGCGACTATTACACCGCTGGCGGCTGGAATCATTACGGGCAGCATGTCGTCGACATGCAAAACGCGCTGATCAGTTCTCAGGGCAGCCCGGGCAGCGTCAGTACCACTGGCGATATGGTGGGCCAGCCGGTCTATCTGCTGGGTTCCGTGGACCCGGTGACCGGACAAGGGCCGGTATCGGGCCCGATGATGGTGGACCTCGATCCCACCTCGACCACCACCACCCAGATATTTGTCGGTGGCCTGCAAATCGGTGGCAGTAACAACATCCAATTGCTGATTCACGACAATGCAGTTTGCAGCAGCCAGGATCTCGGCAAGCGGGTGCTGCAGCCAACGCCGAAGGAGCTGGATGCACCCGGTTCCTGCCGTATAAGCGGCACCTTCCAGCTGACCTTCCAGCTGAGCAGTATTGTCAGCTGGAACCAGAACAGCAGTGGCTTGCGATCGATCATTCAGGCTCCGGGTGCCACCGGTATCGTCCTGCGCTTCGTGATGTTCGAAATGTGCCCGACGATGACCACGCCCCAGTTGCAAGCCGATTATGCCGCCGGCAGAGACACCCCGAACCCGAGCATCGGCCGGGTCATCGGTACATTGGCGCCGGCGTTCGCCAATGAGCCGCTGGACTGTCAGGCGGGCCGTCAGATCGTCAATCAGGGCACGGGCGGCACCGGCTATGCCGACCTGAGCAGCGCGGCAATGCTGAGCGTCGACATGGTCAACATCATTCCGAAAGAGACGTTCAGGCTCGTCCGGGATGACATCACCAGCCCTATCGGACCTAACGGCAATTACGGTCCTGTCACCCTCGCAGCCGGTGACACCAACCTCTCCACACTCGATCCGACCAGCAGTCCCCTGCTCGACTATTACGTGTATGGCGGCATTGTCGATCTGCCTCTCAATACAGCCCAACAGTCGGCGGTCAGATCCTCGGCACTGGCCATCAGCGCCCCCGGCAAGGTCGCCGGGACTACCTTGCAGGCAACAGAGTCGGTCTATCGGGTCTACGCCGATCAACGCAGTGTCTATACCGAGGACTACCCGCAGGGCCTGTCGATTACGCTACAGGTCCGGTATCTGGGTGCTGCGGTGACCAGCACAACCGAAATCGATCTCACCGCCGCGCCCTCGGGACCGTATTACACACAACAGCGCTACTGCGACTTCCTTTATTTCCCCCCGGCCCTGACGGTGAGCCCCGGTCAGTTGTCCGTCACGTTCTCCGTCAACGTAAAACCCGCAGCGGCGCCCCTGGCAGGGTTCGTCGCCCTGACCTACACCGTTAACGGTCAGGATAGCGGCACGTATTTCACCAACTTCCGCAAATACGCCCAGACCGACTTCGGTATCCCCAGAGGCACCAGCATCACCTGGGAAATGATGTATCCAAACGTCCTGCGCTTTCACTACCTGGCCTTTCCAGCCATGTCGCGCTACATCCCGCTGAACCAGCCCGACGCGATCATGGGCGCGAAAAATCCGATCCTCGCCCGCACTTCGGATGCCTACAAAGGCACCACGCTGTTCATGCCCGTGGTGCGCTCGATGTCGCCTTGTCAGCGGGCACTGTTGCGGGCCTACCTCACGGGCGAACCCTGGCAGCCACCGCAGTAATCGCATCCCTCAGCCCATGGAGAGAAACCTATGACTGTTCATGTTCCTGCGCGCCCCCGCGAGACGCTGCGCCCCAGCACTATCATCGCCGAAGGCCTGCTGAATCCACGTGGCGCCTGTGTGCAGGCCGATGGCAGCCTGCTGCTGGTCGAGGCTGGATCAGGCCTGCCGGACCAGACGTTCAGCGGCCGCATCAGCCGACTGCGACCGGACCCGCTCAAGCCCGGCGCGTATCTCGCCCCTGAAACACTGGCGCCGGGTTTTCGCTCGATGAACATGCAGGCCCGCATGCTGCGCGATGAAATCATGGGCCTGTCGGACATCGCCTGCGGTGAAGGACGCTGTCTGGTCAGCCAGACCGATTATGTCGCGGGCTCGAAACTGCTGGACCTGCAATACACCCCGCCCGAGCCGGTGTTTCACAGTCGGGGCAATCTCAATGCACTGTGTTATCACCCGACCCGCCACAGTTGGCTGGCCGTCAAACCCGATACCAACCAACTGGTGGAATTCCGTAGCGGCGAGGATGAACAGGTCCTGGTCCAGTTGCCCGATCTGGACATGGGACAGGAAGCCGTTCCCGTCACACTGATCCACGAACCGGCGACAGACGCCGTGCTGCTCAGCCTGTTCTCCGGAGAGCTGCACAACGACCCCGCCCGCAAAGGCATCGACTTTGACGATCAGGCCGGTCAGGTGATTCGGGTCTGGCCCGACACCGGCCGGATCGAAGTGCTGATTCGTGGCCTGCAATTGCCCACCGGGCTGGCACTGTGTCCGCAAGGCGATGTGTTGGTGCTGGAGCTCTGTAGCCGTCTGCAACAACCGTTGCCGCCTGACTGGAATGGCGAACCGCTGCATGGCGGATTCACTCGATTCAGCGGGCGACTGTTGAGCTGCAATCTGCAAACGGGCGAAGTGACCGTGCTCGCCCGTGACCTGGATACCCCGTCCAATCTGTGTCTGGTGCAGGACGCGGTACTGGTGAGCGAAGGCATGGGATTGACGGGGCGCCTCCTGCCCACGCCAGACAATAAAGTCGTTGCGTTGAGTGGCAGGCTGCGTCGGGTACAGCTCTGAAAACAGCTGAAAAAAAGGCGCGCCCCTGTAAGAGGCGAGCCTTCTGTTTATTGAGTGACCACAATCTTGCCGATCATCTGCGGATGCAGCACGCAGAAATACTCGAACTCGCCCGGCGTATTGAACACCCAGGAAAAACTGTCATGGGTGTCCAGCGCCCCCGAGCGGAACACCTTGTGGGTTTCGGCCACCGTGTGCGGGATCTGGTCGTCATTGACCCACGTCACCTGGGTGCCGACGGCCACGGTCAGGTCCTTGGGGCCGAACATGAACTCCTTGATATCGACCTTTACTTCCTGTGCCCAGACCGGCATCGACAAAAACAGGCACAGCATTGCCAACAGTCGCGCTTTCATTGGGTCGCCCTCCCCTGGACCAGTGTCGAATCGATCAGTGCCAACGGATGATCGCCTTGTGTCGCCCGCACCTCGGTAATCCCCAGATAGTTGCGCAACTGATCGGCCGCCACCGTCATCGGCCCCGGCGACGGTGCCGCGCCCGGTGCGGGTTGCGGATACGCCGTGCCACGGGCGGTATGGAAGGTGATGTTGCCTTCGATCTTCTGGATGACCTGATGAATATGCCCGTTCAACACCGTGACCGAGCCGTATTTGCGCAGCATCGCAATCGCCTGATCGCCGTCCTCGGTGCCCCAGCCCCAGGGCTGATAGATCGTCCACAGCGGAATGTGAGTGAACACCACGATCGGCGTGCTGGTCGAAACTGCCCGCAGATCATCGGCCAGCCACGCCAGTTGATCGGCGCCGAGGCTGGCTTCATGGCCAGCCTGGAAGTTGAAGACATTGACCAGCGCGATGAAATGCACGCCGTGGTCATCAAAGCTGTACCAGCCATTGCCTTTGGTGCCCTTGCCGTAGCGTTCCAGATAGAGCTTGCCGCCGCCCTCGTCGAGGGTGTCGTGTTCGCCGGGGATGTAATGCACGGTCGACGGCAGGCCTTTGAGTACCTGCGCTGCGGTGTCAAATTCCTCGGCCTTGGACAGGTGGGTGATGTCGCCGGTGTGCAGGATCAGCGACGGCCGTTTCGGCAGTGCGATGACCTTGTCGATTGCCACTTGCAGGGTTTTCACCGGCTCCGGGTTGGCGTCCTTGTTGAAGCCGATGTGCGAGTCACTGATCTGCACGAAATGAAAGGTGCTGGCCAACGCCTTGGGGTCGGTGACGTTACCCGCTTCATCCATCGCAAAGGCTCTGGGAATGCCGCCGCTCAAGGCCCAGAGGACACCGGCCCCGGCCCATGCCGAGCATTTGAGCAGCGTTCGCCGGTCCGGGTTATGCAGCAAGCCGTCGGTGCGCAGTGGATGTTTTGTTTGATTGTCCATCGGTATGTCCTCGAGGGCGGACTACAGTGATGTAGCTGACACCAGGAAGAACCTTGCGGGACGAACGTTTATTCCGCGCCGCAACACAAATTTTCCAGGGAATAAAACACGACGCATCACGGTTATAGGGGGTGTGACGGTGCGGAAATCACTATGAATCGATTCGAGGAACTGGTTGCGCCGCACCTGGACGCGGCTTACAACCTCGCGCGCTGGCTTACGGGCAGCGACAGCGCCGCGCGAGACGTGGTGCAGGAAAGCGCGTTGCGTGCCTTCCGGTATTTGCAGCGTTTCACTGACGGCAATGCCAAGGCCTGGTTCCTGACCATCGTGCGCAACGAAAGCTACACCTGGCTCAAGGCCTCGGCCGGGCGCCACTGGGTGCCTGTCGACGACGAAACCGATCACCACGAAGGCGCCTTGAGCCACCACCAGACGCCGGAACTGCTGGCCATTCACACGGAAAACGCGGCACTGATCCAGCGGGCATTGAGCGCCTTGCCGCCGGCCTTTCGCGAGGTCATCGTGCTCAAGGAGCTCGAAGACATGCCCTACAAGGACATCGCCCTGGTGGTCGATATTCCCATCGGCACGGTCATGTCGAGGCTGGCCCGGGCCCGTGCGATGCTCAAGCTCGAATTACTGAAGTGGCACGAACATGAATGAACTCGATTGCGCGATTTGCCGCACGCAACTGCACGGTTTTCTGGATCAGGAACTTGATCCGGAGGTGGCTGCGCAAGTGGCTGCGCATCTGAACACCTGCGGCGAGTGTTCCCGACGGCATGCCGAGGCGAAGGTGCTGAAGATCAGTGTGAAGCGCCACGCGCCCTATTACGCGGCATCGGAATCACTGCTCGCCAGTGTGTTGGCCGCGCAAACGCCCGCCTCGCCGAGTCGGCGTTGGCAAAACTGGTTCGCCCCGGCATTTTCCGCAGCAGCACTGGCGATGGCGCTGGTGCTCTACGTGGCAACGCCCGGCAGCGAACAACCGTTGATGGACGAAGCCGTCTCCAGCCATGTCCGCTCGTTGATGGGCGAACACTTGAACGACGTGGTGTCTTCCGACCGCCATACCGTCAAACCCTGGTTCACCGGCAAGCTCGATTTCTCGCCGCCGGTCGCGGACTACGCGGCACAGGGCTTCCCACTGCTCGGCGGGCGGCTGGATTACCTGCGACACCAGACCACCGCCGCCCTGAGTTACGGCCGGGCCAAACACATCATCAATGTGTTTATCCTGCCGACGCCGGAGGCCGACAAACCCTTGCAGAGCCAGGCGATTCGCGGCTTCAACGTGGTTTCCTGGCAGGCAAACCACATGCGGTTCGTACTGGTTTCCGATGTGGAAAAAGGCGAACTGGAAGCGCTCGGGCAGTTGCTCAGAAAGGGCGCCTGAGAGGGAAATCGCTTTCTGTTAGCGGCAGGATCGCTTCAAAGTCTCACTCGGCAACTCATTGAACAGCGCCCGATAACTATTGGAAAACCGCCCCAGATGCCAGAACGACCAGTTCATCGCCACCTCCGCCACCGTGGTGCCTGAAGCGGCTGCGCCGAGCAATTCCCGGCGCGCCCCGTTGAGCCGCCGCAGACGAAGCCATTGAGTCGGTGACATCCCGGTGTAGGCCTTGAACGTCTGCTGCAACTGCCGCAACGACACCCCGGCGACCTGGGCCAGTTCCAGCAGATTGAGGGTTTCTTCCGGCGAATCCGCCGCCCATTCCCCCACCCGTTTCATGGTCGTCCGCTCTTCGGCGCGGCGCTGCAAACCACCGCTGTCCAGACACACACAGGCGTTATCGAGGATGAACAGACAGTCCTCCAGCAACTGCTGGGTCAGCGCTTCTTTGCTTGGCTGATCAAGGGCTTGCGACAACTTCGTGAGCGTGGAGCTTAACCAGCGGCTGAACAGCGCATTCTGCGCGCCGTTGAGTGGCGCCATGAACAGACCTTCCAGCCGAGCCACGTCCAGACCGTTCTGGCGGACGAATTCGGGACCGAACACCACGGCGATTTCCTGGTAGTTCTCCGGGGTGATCCAGATGTTGCGACTCTCTTCATTCAGCAGATACAGCGCGTTGTCACTGCGATCGAAGCAGAACGCCAGAGACCCCGGCGGCGCACTGAAATTCTGCTCGACCCGGGTGTTCATCTGTTCTTCGTAGACCTCCACGCCTTCCAGGTCCAGATAGCGGATTCGCCCGGCGAAATGCCCCGGCGACATCTGTTGATACTGCTGGACCCAGCCCGGTGTCGCGCGGATCTGCTCGGCGACATCGGCGGTATTGAAAGCTTGAACCTGTAGCGGATTGCACGTCGTCATGGGGGACCTTGCGCACTCTTTTGGTGCGCTTTGGTGCTGCTGAAAGTGGATAGATGGAACGGCAAGGCCCGCCCAAGATAGTCGTCAACGCGCCACAGGGGAAGCCTGCGAAAGATGAAATCGCGATTCCCCCGCGTCAACAAAACCAACGACGAGGTCTTTATGAATGCCCCTTTCGATCAGCTGTTCACATGGCTGAAAGATCACAAGATTACCGAAGTGGAATGCGTGGTCAGCGACCTGACCGGCATCGCCCGCGGCAAAATTGCACCGACCAACAAGTTCCTGCATGAGCGAGGCATGCGCCTGCCGGAAAGTGTGCTGCTGCAAACGGTAACCGGGGATTTTGTCGACGACGACATCTACTACGACCTGCTCGACCCGGCCGACATCGACATGGTCTGCAAACCGGTGAGCGACGCGGTGTACGTGGTGCCATGGGCCATCGAGCCAACGGCCATCGTGATCCACGACACCTTCGACAAGTTCGGCAATCCGATCGAACTGTCACCGCGCAACGTGCTGAAGAAAGTCCTGCAGCTGTACACCGACAAGGGCTGGAAGCCGATCGTGGCGCCGGAAATGGAGTTCTACCTGACCCAGCGCTGCGAAGACCCGGACTTGCCGTTGAAGGCACCGCTGGGCCGTTCCGGGCGTGCCGAAAGCGGTCGTCAGTCGTTCTCCATCGATGCGGCCAACGAATTCGATCCGCTGTTCGAAGATGTCTACGACTGGTGCGAACTGCAAGGCCTGGACCTGGACACGCTGATTCACGAAGACGGCCCGGCGCAGATGGAAATCAACTTCCGTCATGGCGACGCGCTGGATCTGGCCGACCAGATCACCGTGTTCAAGCGCACCCTGCGCGAAGCCGCACTCAAGCACAACGTCACTGCGACCTTCATGGCCAAACCGATTGGCGACGAACCCGGCAGCGCCATGCACCTGCACCAGAGCGTGGTGGAAATCGCCACCGGCAAGCCGATTTTCGCCAACGCCGACGGCACCATGAGCGACCTGTTCCGCCATCACATCGGCGGTCTGCAAAAGCTGATCCCGAAAGTGCTGCCGATGTTTGCGCCCAACGTGAACTCGTTCCGCCGCTTCCTGCCGGACACCTCGGCGCCGGTCAATGTCGAATGGGGCGAAGAAAACCGCACCGTCGGCCTGCGGGTTCCGACCTCCGGTCCTGAGGCAATGCGCGTGGAAAACCGCCTGCCGGGCGCCGACGCCAACCCGTACCTGGCCATCGCCGCGAGCCTGCTGTGCGGCTACATCGGCATGGTCGAGGGCATCGAACCGAGCGCTGCCGTCGAAGGTCGCGCCTATGAGCGCCGCAACCTGCGCCTGCCGATCACCATCGAAGAGGCCCTGACCCAGATGGAAGAGTGCGACACCGTCGCCGAGTACCTGGGCAGCAAGTTTGTGCGTGGTTATGTGGCGGTGAAGCGTGCCGAGCATGAAAACTTCAAGCGCGTGATCAGCTCCTGGGAGCGTGAGTTCCTGTTGCTGAGCGTCTGAGACCTTCATTGACTGATCCATCGCTATCGCGAGCAGGCTCGCTCCCACATTTGAAATGCATTCCCCTGTGGGAGTGAGCCTGCTCGCGATGGCACACCAGAGAATCACCTGAAAAATCCAATAATTCGAAGAGGTGTCGATATGCGTCTGTTGAAATCCGTGATCCCCGCCGCTCTGGCTCTGGCTCTGGCCCTGGCATGCAGTGCCGGTGCCCTCGCCCAACCGCAGGTCAGCGTCTACAACTGGACCGATTACATTGGCGAAACTACCCTCGCCGACTTCCAGTCATCCAGCGGGATCAAGGTGATCTACGACGTCTTCGACTCCAACGAAACCCTCGAAGGCAAATTGCTCGCCGGACGCACCGGCTACGACGTGGTGGTGCCGTCCAACCACTTCCTGGCCCGTCAGGTGAAGGCAGGGGCGTTCCTCAAACTGGACCGCTCGCAACTGCCGAACTGGAAGAACCTCGACCCGAAACTGCTGGCCCTGCTCGAGAAAAACGACCCGGGCAACGAACACTCGGTGCCGTACCTCTGGGGCACCAACGGCATCGGCTACAACGTCGACAAGGTCAAGCAAGTGCTGGGCATCGATCACATCGATTCCTGGGCCGTGCTGTTCGAGCCGCAGAACCTGAAAAAACTCACCCAATGTGGCGTATCGATGATGGACTCGGCGGACGAAGTGTTCCCGGCGATCCTCAATTACATGGGCATGGACCCGCGCAGCGAGAACCCGGAAGACTTCAAGAAAGCTGAAGCCAAACTGCTGAGCATCCGCCCGTACATCACCTATTTCCACTCTTCGAAATACGTGTCGGATCTGGCCAACGGCGATATCTGCGTGGCCTTCGGTTACTCCGGCGACGTGTTCCAGGCCGCCAACCGCGCCAAGGAAGCCAGGAACGGCGTGAACATCGCCTACGCGATCCCCAAGGAAGGCGCGAACCTGTGGTTCGACCTGCTGGCGATTCCCGCCGATGCCGGCAACACCAAAGAAGCCCACGCTTTCATCAATTACCTGCTCGACCCGCAAGTGATCGCCAAGGTCAGCGCCTCGGTCGGCTACGCCAACCCGAATCCGCCGGCCAAGCAGTACATGGACGTGGCACTGGTCAGCAATCCAGAGGTGTACCCGACTCAGGAAGTGCTCGACAAACTCTACATTTCCACCACCCCGCCCCAGTCGATCATGCGTCTGATGACCCGTTCCTGGAGCAAAGTGAAGTCGAACAAATGAATCAGTACACCCAGGAACATGCTCGCTCCTACTACGCCGCGTCGGCCCGGGCGAGCACGCAGTACCCTGCGCTTGAAGCCGACCTGATCGCCGATGTCTGCGTGATCGGCGGCGGTTTTACCGGCGTCAACACCGCCATCGAGCTGGCGCAGCGCGGCCTCTCGGTGGTGCTGCTCGAAGGTCGGCGCATCGGCTGGGGCGCCAGCGGACGCAATGGCGGCCAGTTGATACGTGGCATCGGCCATGAGGTCGAGGGCTTCGCCCGTCATGTCGGCACAGAAGGCGTGCGCTATCTGCAACAGGCCGGCGTCGACTCGGTTGAGCTGGTGCGCCGGCGCATCGGCGACAACGCCATCGAGTGCGACCTGCGCTGGGGCTTCTGCGAACTGGCCAACACCACGGCGCAGTTCGAGGCGTTCAAGGCCGAACAAGACAGTCTCGCGCTCTCGGGTTATGCCCACGAAACGCGACTGGTCAGCCCTGAAGACATGCGCCGGCAAGTCGTCAATTCAGGTGTCTACAAAGGAGGCCTGATCGACATGGGTTCGGGCCATCTGCACCCGCTCGATCTGGTCCAGGGCGAAGCGAGGCTGGCGGCGTCGCTCGGGGTACGGATCTTCGAGCAGAGCCCGGTGCTGGAAATCGTCCACGGTGCCACGGTGCAAGTGCGCTGCGCTTCGGGCACGGTGCGCGCCGGCAGTCTGGTGCTCGGTTGCAACGCGCATCTGGACGAACTCGAGCAACAGCTCAGCGGCAAGGTCCTGCCGGCGGGCAGCTACATCATCGCCACCGAGCCCCTGTCCAAAGAGCGTGCTGCCGAACTGATCCCGCAGAATCTGGCGCTCTGCGATCAGAAAGTCGGCCTCGACTATTACCGGCTCTCGGCGGACCGGCGCTTGCTGTTCGGCGGCGCCTGCCATTATTCCGGGAAGGATCCGGCGGACATCGCAGCCTACATGCGACCGAAGATGCTCAAGGTGTTCCCGCAACTGGCGGATGTGCGCATCGACTATCAATGGGGTGGCAAGATCGGCATCACTGCCAATCGCTTCCCGCAGGTCGGGCGGCTCAAACAGCACCCGAACGTGTTCTACGCCCAGGGTTACTCCGGCCATGGCCTGAACGTCACGCACTGGTGCGCCAGGCTGTTGGGCGAAGCGATTCATACCGGCCACAGCCAAGGCATGGACGTGTTCAGCGGCGTGCCGCACATGACCTTCCCCGGCGGTCCGGCGTTGCGCTCGCCGCTGCTGGCGCTGGGCATGCTCTGGTATCGCCTGCGGGAACTGCTGGGCTGAGGCTCGCCGATTTGCTCTATCGCAAAGCACTTCTATATTGATGAAGTGCTTTTGCGTTCCTGACGCTCAGTGCCCAACACACTCTGGAGGTCATGGATGGAGTCGTCAGCCGCCGATCAACCGCGAGCACCCGGCCAAGCCCCGGTCAAGACCCGGCGTTTCAGCATTTCCCTGGTGTGGATCGTGCCGATCGTCGCGGTGCTGGTGGGCATTTCACTGGTGGTGCACAACCTGATGCAGGAAGGCCCGACCATCGTCGTGACCTTCAAGACCGGCAGCGGTCTGACCGCCAACAAGACCGAAGTCAAATACCGTAACGTGGTGATCGGCCAGGTCTCGGACGTCGAGCTGAGCGGCGACCAGAAAAGCGTCAACGCCACGATCAAACTGGCCAAGCAGGCCGAAACCTTTACCCGCGAAGACTCGAAGTTCTGGGTGGTGCGACCCCGTATCGGCGCTGGCGGTGTTTCAGGTATCGATACGCTGCTGTCCGGCGACTACATCGGAGCCGATATCGGCCAGTCCGACTCGCGCGCCAAACACTTCAAAGGGCTGGAAAACCCGCCACCGATCACTTATGGCGAACCGGGCAAGCGCTTCAATCTGCACACCCAGGACCTTGGGTCGCTGGATATCGGCTCACCGGTCTATTACCGCAAGATCCCGGTCGGCCAGGTCGTGGCCTATGCCCTGGATGCCGATGGCAAGGGTGTCAATGTCGAGGTGTTCATCCATGCGCCGAACGATGCCTACGTCACGGAGAACACCCGGTTCTGGAACGCCAGCGGCATTGACGTCAATGTCGGCGCCAATGGCTTTGCGGTGAAAACCGAATCGCTGTCGACCTTGCTGATCGGCGGCGTCGCCTTCCGCGCCCCGGAGTACAGCCCCAACGATGTCGCCGCCGCTGAAGAAAAGACCTTCGACCTGTTCGAAGACCAGCAGACCGCCCTCGCCCCGCCTGCCGGCAAGCCGCAGTACCTGAGACTGCGTTTCGATCAAGCGATGCGCGGTCTCAAGGTCGATGCGCCGGTTGAATTCCTCGGCATGGAAATCGGCCGGGTGGTGAGTATCAACCTGGACTACGACGAGAAGAAACGCAGCTTCCCGGTCAACGTCGGCATCGTGATCTACCCGCAACGCCTCGGACGGGCCCACGAGAAGATGCTCCAGGTGCTCAACCACAACCCCGAAGACGAAGCCGCCGCCGTGCGCCTGATCGGCACCTTCGTCGACAACGGTCTGCGCGCTCAGGCCCGCAGCGGCAACCTCCTGACGGGGCAGCTGTACATCGCTCTGGACTTCTTCCCCAAGGCCGAAAAAGTCGCGTTTGACACGACGGCCCGTCCGATCGTCATTCCGACCATCCCCGGCAGCCTTGAACAGCTGCAGGAAAAACTCGAGGCCATGGTCGACAAGCTCAACAAACTGCCCGTGGAGCGCATTGCCGGCAATCTCGACGGCAACCTCGTCGAGCTGCGTAAAAGCCTGACCCAGTTCAACGCCAAGACCTTGCCCGGCGTCCAGAACACCCTGGCCGACGTCAGCAAGACCCTGCAATCGGCCAGCTCGACCCTGGCCGAGGACTCGCCGCAGCGGGAGAAACTCACCCAGACCCTCGACGAGCTCGGGCGCATGTCGCGCTCGTTGCGTGAACTGTCGGATTACCTCGGTCGCCATCCGGAATCGCTGATTCGCGGTCGCCCCGACAACGCTGCGCCACTGGACCTCAAAGGCCCGCCGCGCAATTGAGCACAGGAGCTTTGCCATGGCTTTACCGCTGAAGTTCACCGTGCTCGCTGCGTGCCTGCTGTTGGGTGCCTGTCGCAGCGACCCGATCAGCTTCCACACCCTGACCCCGGCACAGCCGATGCCTGGCCGATCAGGGCAGGACATCGCGATTGAAAGCATCAGCGTTCCGCCCCAGGTCGACCGCCCGCAAATCGTCATCCGCGAAGGCAACAACGGCCTGGCGATTCTGGAAACCCAATGGTGGGGCGCCAGCCTCGGCGATGAGCTGCGCAGCGCACTGGTGGATCAGCTGAGCAACGCTGGCGTTGCGCGCAGAACGTCGGTGCGCATCGATGTGCAGCGTTTCGATTCGATTCCCGGGCAATACGGGCTGATGGACGTGAAATGGCGCTTGCGTCCGGCCGATGCAGGCGACAGCGGCCTGCTCACCTGCCGCTCGATTCTGCAGACGCCGTCCGGATCGAGCATCGACGATCTGGTGAACGCTCAGCAGAACAACGTCAAACGCCTCGCCGCGCTGATCCGTCAGGCCGCCGGCAATGTGCGCAGTTGCCCGCCGTCCTGAGTCGCCGGCTTCAATTCAACGCTGAAACGGCTGCCACTGGACTGGCCGCTGCTCAACTGCACCCGCCAGTGCTGGCGCCTGCAGATCCGCTGCACCAGCGACAACCCCAGACCGAGGCCTTCACCGCGGCCCTCATCACCACGCACGAATGGCTGGAACACCGCCTGACGCTGTTCCTCCGGAATGCCGATGCCGCTGTCTTCCACTACAAAACCGTTGCTCGTCAGGGTCAGTCGGACGAACCCGTGATCCGTGTAGTGCCAGGCATTGCGCAACAGGTTGCCCATGACCGATTGCAGGAACGTCAGGTTGAAGCGCTCCTTGCACGGCTGATCCACCTCGTAGAAAAACTGCAGGCCCTTTTCGCGGATCAACCGGCCCCAGATTTCACATTGAGCGTCCGCGACTTCCTTGAGCGTCACGCAGACATCATTGCCGGCATCATCCTCCGCCCGGGCCAGCATCAAAAAAGTATCGACCAGTTGGCGCATCTCGTGGGCGGCGCGGGCGATCCGGTTGACCTGCGCGGTCGAGCGGGCGTCCAGCGACGGGTTGGCCAGCAGCAACTCGCAGGAGCCGCCAAGCACCATCAACGGCGTGCGAAGCTCATGGCTGACATCGCTGGTGAACAGTTTTTCGCGACTCAGGGTTTCACGCAGGCGCCCCAGGGTCTGGTCGAACGACAGCGCCAGCTCCCCCACTTCGTCTGCTGCGTAGTCCGGGTGCAGCGGCGGCGCCAGCACCAGCAACTGATCGCGGTGGCGCACCTGACGCGCCAGACGAATGACCGGTGCCATGACTCGCCGGGCCAGCAAACGGCCAAGCACCAGCGCCAGCAGAACACTCAGGACAAAACCGACCGTGACCACCATGAACAACAACCGCTCGCGATGTTCGAGGCTTTCCTGATCGCGCAACAACACGTACTTGCGTCCACCGACCACCTCGACCATGGCAAAGAAGTCATCGCCATTGAAGCTGATCTCCTGAAAACCGGGCGCCAGTGCCGCCAGCGAAGGAATGAGGGCCATCGGGCCCGGTCCGCCTTCGAAGAAAAACAGTTCGCTCTTTTCCGGCTGATGGCTCCAGCGATTGATGTCCTCCATCGCCAGCAAGCGGTGCAGACCACCGCTCAAGGTACTGGTGGCCAGTCTGTGCTCGACCACATGCACGGCGGCAACGATGCCCAGTGCAAACACCCCGGCGACCAGGGCGCTCATCAAAGCGAACACGATGACGATCCGTTTCGTCAGGCTTTGCTTGAGATCCATTCGGGTCGATGACTCCACGGCTGAATTCAGACTTTGCGGTCAACAACAGGCGAGCACCGCCACATTGACCGAACCTGCGCAGCTTCACCGCAAACATAAACATTTGTTAAGACTGGCCGGTAAAAAAAGGGTATTTGAGTCTGGTTATCAAACACCGGATTAATTGCGCACTTTCAACTCTCGCAAAATTTTCACATGTTCTTCACCGCCCCCCGACGTGCACGAACGTAATGTTCAGCCATTATTCAAGTACACAACTATAAAAGTTGATTAAATCGCCGGCCAATCTCGCCTGCGACGTCAAGGGGCATGCCGTGGAGCGACAGATGCAATTGACAGCGACATATAAACAACGCCGTACGCTGCGACTTGGAAAACTGTTGACCGGCATCGGTGTAGTCGTCGCCATTGCGCTGGTCAGCGGCTTCGTCTGGGTGACCCGCTCGCCCGTCGATCTGGGCCAGGCCGGCAAGGCCGCCCGGGCTGACTGGACCCGGGCCTGGCAGGCTGGAGAAGTCGTGGCACTGGTGCGTCATGCCGAGCGGTGCGACCGTTCCGACAACCTTTGCCTGGGCCCGGCCGACGGCATCACTCAGGCGGGCAACGACTCTGCAGCGCAGGTAGGCAAAGGCTTCATGAGTCTGGGCATGCAGCAGGCGCAGGTGTTCACCAGCCCGTTGACCCGTACCGTACAGACAGCGCGAGCCATGTTCGGTCAGGACGCTACCGCCCAGATCTGGCTCGAGTCCTGCGGTTCCTCTCTGCGCAACGATGTGGTGGCGCACAAGGTTGCCAGGCGCAATCTGGTGCTGATCACCCACAGCGGATGCATCAGTGATTTCGAAAAACAGACCGGTTTTCCTCACGCGGTCGCCGCCGAATATGGCAGTACTCTGTTTGCACGCATTGATGACAAAGGCGAACTTAAAGTATTGGGCATCATGAATGCGAATGCCTGGTCTCAACTCAATAGTCATTAATGCTTTAGTTGGGGCGGCGCGGCAACGTTGCACTTTTTTAACTAGCCAGTAACGAATTTCATTAATTTGTAATGAGAGATGTATCTGCCCCCGATTTACTGGACAACGGTTTTTTTTAAGCTTGGCTATAGTGCGAGAACTCCGGCCTGGAGGTTCGGCAGTTCTCTGGATACAGGAAATGCCCGTCGCTCGATCGCACACCTGCATTCATTCAACACGGTGACCCCGCCCGCTCAGGAACGCGCCGGGCAGGCCATCGACACAAGAACTTCGTTCGGTACCAAGGCTTTGTCATGACGTCTGAAAACATCCCGCTGCGACACGCTGCCCGTCATTTCTCCCCCACCACGACCTTCGAACGCTGGGCCATTCCCGGCCTGATTCTGGCCTTCGTGGTGTTTTACCTGTTGCCGTTGATGACTCACGGCCTGTGGATCCCCGATGAAACCCGCTACGGACAGATCAGCCAGGAAATGCTGCTCAGCGGGAACTGGGTCGCGCCGCATTTCATGGGTATCCGCTATTTCGAAAAACCCATTGCCGGCTACTGGATGATTGCCATCGGCCAGGCGATTTTCGGCGAAAACCTGTTCGGCGTGCGCATTGCGTCGGCACTGAGTACCGGTGCCAGCGTCTGGCTCACCTATCTGATGGCGCGCCGACTGTGGAACAACCCGCGCATCAGCGTCGCCAGCGCCCTGCTGTACATGAGCTTCGGGCTGATTGCCGGCCAGGCCGGGTACGCCAACCTCGATCCGCAGTTCACCTTGTGGGTCAACCTGAGCATGGTCGCCGTGTGGTTTGCCATCGACAGCCAGACGCCTCGGGCGCGCCTGGGTGGCTGGGCGCTGCTCGGTGTCGCGTGCGGCATGGGCCTGATGACCAAAGGATTTCTGGCCCTGCTGCTGCCGGTACTGATCGCCCTGCCGTACATGATCTGGCAACGCCGTTTCGGCGAACTGGTGCGTTACGGACTGGTCGCGGTGGTGGTCTGCACCCTCGTAAGCCTTCCGTGGGTACTGGCCGTTCATTATCGGGAACCTGATTTCTGGCGCTTCTTCTTCTGGCACGAACACATTCGTCGCTTTGCCGCCGGCGATGCCGCGCAGCACGCTCGCCCGTGGTGGTTCTACCTGCCGTTGCTGTTGGCCTCCACCCTGCCGTGGGCCGTTCTGCTGCCTTCGACGCTTCTGCGCACCTGGCGTGAAAAGCGTGAAGCCAAAACCGCCTACCTTGCATTGTGGTTCCTTCTGCCACTGGCCTTTTTCAGCCTGAGCAGCGGCAAGCTGCCGACTTACATCATGCCGTGCCTGCTGCCGATCGCCCTGTTGATGGGAAAGACCGTGGTCAACTGGCGGGATCAGAACAGTGGCCGCGTCCTGCGCCTGAACGGCGTGATCAACACCCTCATCGCCAGCGCGGCGCTGGTGGCGCTGCTTTATCTGCAAGCGACCAAGGAAATCTACGAAAACACCGAGATGTTCAGCCTGTCGCTGGCCTATATCGTGCTGGTGGGCTGGATCATCGTTAACGCCCTGCAAGTGCTGCGCCCGGTGACGCTGTGGGCCATGCCGGCGCTGGGTATCGGGCTGCTGGTGGCGTTGTTGCCGGCGGCCATGCCGGGGCAGATCGTCAACAGCAAGATGCCCGACCAGTTCATTGCCGAGCATCAACAGGAACTGAGTGAAACCGCGTCCCTGCTGAGCAATGACCTGGGAGCGGCCTCCGCGCTGGCATGGCGCCTGAAGCGGCCGCAAGTGGATCTGTTCAACACCATCGGTGAACTGAAATACGGCCTCGAAGACCCGGCCATGGCAGCACGCAAGGTCACCATGGACGGTGTCGGCCAGTGGATGACCGAAGCGCGTAAGAAAGGCGCGGTCGGGGTGGTCATGCGCGTCAACAGTACGCAGGAAGAGCAGGAAGTCGAATTGCTGCCGGTAGACGGCAAGCATTATCGTCGCGGCACTCTGCAGATCTTCATCTTCCCGCAGCGCCAGCCATGACCTTGCGCAATAACGACCGGGGCGCCCTGCTGCTCCTGCTGGCTGCCAGCGCCCTGATGCTGCTGCTCGGTCTGGGCAGCCGCGAACTGTGGGGCGCAGAAACCCGCTGGGCGAACATCGCCTTGCAGATGATGCAAAGCGGCGACTACTTCGATCCGTACCTCAAAGGTGATCCCTACTACGACAAGCCGTTGCTGTCGTACTGGCTGATCACCGCGACCGCCTGGTTGACCGGCAGTCTCGATCACTGGTCGCTGCGCCTGTCTTCGGTGGTGTCCGCGTGGCTAAGCGTCTGGCTGGTGTATCTGCTGGGCGAGCAATTGTTTCGCAAAGGCACGGGCCTGATCGCCGGGTGGATGCTGGCAACCACGTTCTATTTCGTGTTCTGGGCGCGGGTCGCCACCGCTGACATCCTGACGGTGTGTGGTGTTCTGGCAGCGGTCTGGTGGTACTGGCGGGGGCCGGACGACACGCGGTTTTCGCGCTATCTGGTGTTCTGCGTGTTGCTGTCCCTGACCTCGTTATTCAAAGGCCTGATCGGTTTCATCCTGCCCGGGCTGGTGCTGCTGCCGCACCTTCTGAATGAAGGTCGCTGGAGGCGCCATCTCAACCTGCGCCTGCTCGCAGCGCTGGTGATTGCCGGGGCGTTCTACATGACGCCGTTCCTCCTGTCCCACCTCTACGGTGCGCCGAACTACGGGGAAAGCGGCCTGGGACTGGTCCTGCGGGAAAACGTCGTGCGGTTTTTCCAGCCGTTCGACAACATCGGCCCGATCTACACCTATTTGCTGTACCTGCCGATCTACACCCTGCCCTGGGCACCGTGCTGGATCATTGCCCTGTGGGTCGCGGCGCGGAACTGGAAACACATCGAACCGGATACCCGCTGGCTGATTCAGGGCCTCGGGTTGTTGATGCTGTTCTTCACCGCCAGCGGCAGCCGACGCAGTTATTACGTGCTGCCACTGGTGCCGTTCGCGCAGTTGCTCGGGGCCTGGTGGATCACCCGGCGCATGGCCGCGCGCAATGCCGAAAGCCCGTTCGGCGGGCGTGGCCTGAAAATCGGTTTTGCCGTGGCCACGGTATTGTTGCTGGGGATCCTCGGCGTGCTCTACCCCTGGACCAACAGCGGTGGCGGCGTGATCCGTTTCGGCGAGACCGTGCGCCTGCAGGCCAGCCAGCGGGCGCCGCTGAATCAATGGCACTTCGTCATGGTCGAGGTGGACAACAAGGTCCCGATGTACCTGCAGACCGGCGGCGAGCCGTTCTACTACGTGCCGGAAACCCGCGACTTCCCTCGCGATGGCGATGCCGGCGCGATGTTCCAATGGCTGGAACGCAACAGCGGCCGACACTGGGATCCGCAACGTACGATCTTTGTCGCCCAGTACCGCACCGGCGATCCTGTGCCGCTCTCTCAACTCGGTCGAGACCATCAAGTCATCACGACCACCCCGACTCGCGGCGAACAAGTGTTCCATGGCCGCGAGGATCAAAGCGTCGCCTACCTGCCCCAAGGCTCCTGAAAGACAGCGCCGGGTTCACCCGGCGTCCCCGCCCCGCGACTGCTAACCTGAATGAAAATTACATGTATTAATGGTTTCTTTGACGTTTTTTTCTCATTTGCCGCTCTACATTGCCAGCCAGCCAATATATGCAAATCATTCGCATTGAAGATTTTCGGCGAATGCTTGCCCATAACGTCTGAAAAACAGGAGCTGCTCCGTCATGAGTCCATCCCTTCCGTCCTTTCTCAAGCACGCTACTCTGGCAACCGCGCTGCTTGCAGCCGGACAGGTGTTTGCGGCCGATTCCGTCGGGATCGTGGTCTACAACGCCCAGCACGAAACCCTGACCAAGGCCTGGGTGGCCGGTTTCACCGAGGAAACCGGGATCCCGGTCACGATCCGCAACGGTGACGACACGGAAATGGGCAACCAGCTCGTGCAGGAAGGCGCAGCCTCTCCGGCGGACGTGTTCCTGACGGAAAACTCCCCGGCCATGGTGCTGGTGGACAATGCCAAGTTGTTCGCCCCGGTGGCACCGGCCACCCTTGAGCAAGTGGGTTCGGCTTATCGCCCGGCCCATGGCCAGTGGGTCGGCATCGCCGCTCGCTCGACAGTCTTTGTCTATAACCCGGCCAAGCTGCCGGAGAAAGACCTGCCAAAATCGCTGATGGATCTGGCGACCCCGGCGTGGAAAGGTCGCTGGGCTGCATCCCCTGCCGGTGCGGACTTCCAGGCCATCGTCGCCGCCGTACTGGAGCAGAAAGGCGAAGCCGCCACGCTCGAATGGCTCAAGGGCATGAAAGCCAACTCCACCGCTTACCGTGGCAACAGCTCCGTGCTCAAAGCGGTGAACGCTGGCCAGGTGGACAGCGGCGTGATCTATCACTATTACGCGTTCGTCGATCAGTCCAAGACTGGCGAGAACAGCAAGAACACTGCTTTGCACTACTTCAAGCATCAGGATCCGGGCGCGTTCGTGAGCATCTCCGGTGGTGGCGTGCTGAAGTCCAGCAAACACCAGGAAGAGGCCCAGAAATTCCTCCAGTACATCACCGGCAAACAAGGCCAGGACGTGCTGCGCACCGGCAACTCCTTTGAGTACGCCGTTGGCAAGGACGCAACTTCCAACCCCAAACTGGTGCCGTTGAAGGATCTGGACGCGCCGAAAGTCGATGCGTCGAAGCTCGACAGCAAGAAAGCCGTCGAACTGATGACTCAGGCGGGACTGCTTTAATTGATGCCTGAAACTCTACCGGCGGGGATCGCTGTGGCGCCCCCCGCCAAACGGTCACGCAGACCCCGCGCCCTCAACGGGCGCGGAAGTCCCTGGGTGGTCGTATTGGCGGTCGGCGTGTCGCTGCTGTCACTTCTGCCGATCGCATTTGTCATCGGGGTGTCGTGGTACACCGGCTGGGCGACGATCGAAGCCATGATCTTTCGCCCACGGGTAGCAGAGCTGTTGATCAACACCGTGCTGCTGGTACTGATCACCCTGCCGATCTGCATTGTGCTCGGCATCACTCTGGCCTGGCTCACCGAACGTACCGACCTGCCGGGACGGCGATTGTGGTCAGTGCTGGCCGTCGCGCCGCTGGCGGTACCGGCGTTTGTACACAGCTATGCGTGGGTCAGTCTGGTTCCATCGATCAATGGACTGCCGGCTGGCGTGCTGGTGTCGGTGATCGCCTATTTCCCGTTCCTTTATCTGCCGATCGCGGCGACATTGCGTCGTCTCGACCCGGCGATAGAAGACGTTGCCGAATCACTCGGACTAAAACCGTGGGCCGTATTCTTCCGGGTGGTGCTGCCGCAATTGCGGCTGGCGATCTGTGGCGGGGCGCTGTTGGTGGGCTTGCACTTGCTTGCCGAGTACGGTCTGTACGCGATGATCCGCTTCGACACCTTCACCACGGCCATTTTCGATCAGTTCAAATCCACTTTTAACGGCCCGGCCGCCAACATGCTTGCCAGTGTTCTGGCGCTGTGTTGTCTGGCGATGCTGACCGTGGAATCCGCCGCTCGTGGCCATGCACGATATGCCCGGGTCGGTTCCGGCAGCGCCCGGGAACAGCGGACCGTGGGCCTGAAACGCAGCACCGCCACATTGGGCCTGTGCCTGCAAACCCTGACCTGCCTGCTGGCCCTCGGTGTCCCGATGCTCACGCTGGGCAGATGGCTGATCGCCGGGGGCGCTGAAGTCTGGCAGGGCGAAGAGTTGTTGCCGGCCTTGCTTCAAACCCTGTCATTCGGCGTGGCCGGTGCATTACTGACCAGCCTTGCGGCGATCCCGATTGCCTGGCTGTCGATCCGTGCGCCCGGCAAACTGCAACGTCTGCTCGAAGGCTGCAACTACATCACCAGCTCTCTGCCGGGGATTGTCGTGGCGCTGGCGCTGGTCACCGTGACGATCCACTTCGCCCGGCCGATCTATCAGACCACCATCACCGTGCTGCTGGCGTACCTGCTGATGTTCCTGCCGCGGGCGCTGGTCAGCCTGCGTGCCGGTTTCGCTCAGGCGCCCGTGGAGCTGGAAAACATCGCGCAAAGCCTCGGCCGCTCGCCGTTGCGCGCCTTGTGGCTGATCACCCTGCGCCTGGCTGCGCCCGGTGCGGCGGCGGGTGCAGCACTGGTGTTCCTGGCGATTACCAATGAACTGACCGCGACCCTGTTGCTCGCGCCCAACGGCACGCGCACCCTGGCCACCGGTTTCTGGGCCATGACCAGCGAGATCGACTACGCCGCCGCAGCGCCTTACGCGCTGCTGATGATCGTAATTTCGCTGCCGCTCACCGCCATCCTCTATCACCAATCCAGGCGCAGTGCCGGCCGATGAACGCTCTCGACATCATCAATCTCAGCAAATCCTTCGGCGCGCAAACGGCGCTGGATACCATCAATCTGTCGGTCCCGACCGGCAGCCGCACGGTGATCGTCGGCCCGTCAGGCTCGGGCAAGACCACGCTGTTGCGGATGATTGCCGGCTTCGAGTTTCCCGACGCCGGCAGCCTGTCGCTCAACGGCCAGACGCTGGTCGACAGCACCCACGCCGTGCCTGCCTACCAGCGCCAGATTGGCTATGTTCCGCAGGATGGCGCGCTGTTCCCGCACATGAGCGTGGCCGACAACATCGGCTTCGGGCTTGCCGTCACCGGCAGCGCCAGGACCGAGCGCATTCAGACGCTGATGGACAGCGTGGCCCTCAACGCCAGCATGGCCAGCCGCTGGCCCCATGAATTGTCAGGCGGCCAGCAGCAACGGGTCGCCCTCGCCCGTGCCCTGGCCCAGCAACCACGCTTGATGCTGCTGGACGAGCCCTTTTCCGCCCTCGACACCGGCCTGCGCGCCGACATGCGCAAAATGGTCGCCCGCCTGCTGGAGAGCGCCGGCGTGACCACAATCCTGGTCACCCACGATCAAAGCGAAGCGCTGTCATTTGCCGACCAGTTGGCCGTGATGCGTGACGGGCGACTGGTACAGTCGGGGCATCCGATGGACCTGTACCGCTACCCGGACGACGAGCAGACTGCAAGGTTTCTTGGGGAAGCGGTGGTCATGCCGGCGCGGATCGAGGCTGGCTGGGCCCACTGCGATCTGGGACGGGTGGCGGTGAACATCAACGGCTTTTCCGGTCCGGCGCAGATCATGCTGCGCCCCGAGCAGCTGCAATTGTCCGATCTCCCCGACGATCCGCAAGGCTGCAATGCCGTCGTCACCGACCGCGATTTCGGCGGCAATACCTGCACGTTGACGGTTGAACTGCTTGCCGGAGCCAGAGAAGCCTGCGGCCGTTCATTGCTGGTGCGCAGCTCCGGGATGCACGCGCCGCCGGCGGGCAGCGCGGTGCAGTTGTCGGTTCTCGGGGCCGCGCACGTCTTCGAGGTGCGGTGACGCTTTTCTACAGGTCGAAACGGTCCACGGCGCGGCGACGTTCATTGTCGTCGCGCACGTCGTAGTTGGCGGTGGTCTGGATATTGCTGTGGTGCGCCAGTTTCTGGGCAATCGACAGGTCATGCTCTTCAATGACCCGGGTGATGAAGGAACGTCGGAAATCGTGCGGCATGATCTTCACCCCGACCTGTGTGCCACGCTGGCGGGCAATGTAATAGATCGCGTGCTTGGTGATGCGCTCTCGGGTGATATGGCTGCCACGGCGAATGCGATTGAACAGAAACACATCGTCGCTCTCGCCTTCGTTGAGCTGTGAACGGCGAAATTCCAGCCAGGCGTTGAGCTTGGCAAAGGCCCAGGCCGGCGCGTACTTGATCAGTTGTTTGTTGCCCTTGGCGGTGACGCAAAGACTGCGCTCGGCGAAATCCACCTGGCTCAGGTCCAGGTCCACCGATTCCGACTTGCGCATGCCGGTGCCGTACAGCAATGCAATCACGGCCGCATCACGCAGCCCCTGCGGACGCGGATCCGCCGCACAGACTTCCATCAACTCATGGATCAGCGTGCGCTTCAGATTGCGCCCCTGAGACAGCCGCGTACCGGCAATCCCCTTGACCGAGCGCATTTTCAACAGGTGATCCTGGCTGATCAGGCTCATGCGCCAGGCTTCGTTCATGACACCACGAATGGCGTTTACATAAAGTGAAGAGGTGTTGGGGGCATAGTTGTCTGCACGCAATGCCGCCACTAACGCCACAACATCCTCGGGTTGTAAGGCGTGCCATGCAATGTCCTCGACATTCATGTCTTCGAAGCCGAGACGATCGGCGGCATCTTGTAAAACGTACCGCATTGTGAGTTGGCTGGAAGGTGCCAAACGCGCCAGATACAAGGACAAAGGATTACTTGCGATGGATTCTGAAGGGGTAATGGGTAAGCTGCTCAAACGAAAGGCCTTGAGTAAAAACAGTCCAGCACAACAACTAACAACTGCAATGAACTTGATGTAAAGAAGAGTCTTTTAGTAGGACTTTTCAGATAAAACCGCGGAAATCTGAACAGCGGCTGTATGAATTTAAGATAAACGATTCGCCGACCGGTTTTTCATATTCCTTTCACAAAATCGGGAATAACCTTAGCTAGATAGGTCCTCAGTCGGTAACGCCCAACCTGCCGGGCATCGCCTGAAAAGTCAACCAACCCCCGACGTCATGCTTACCAAGCAACTCGTTGATGCAAAACCTGTTTTTTGCGTCTACGCTGGGATTGGATCCGATGAACAGATGGATCTGTCCATTTTTTTCGCAATGAGGTGTCCATGAGTCAGGCGTTTCTCCCCTTCTCTCGCCCGAGTATCGGCGATGAAGAAATTGCGGCTGTCGAGCAGGTTCTGCGCTCGGGCTGGATCACCACCGGGCCGAAAAACCAGGCACTTGAAGAACAGTTCGCGCAGTACGTGGGATGCAAGCACGCCGTTGCACTGTCGTCTGCCACCGGCGGCATGCACATGACCCTGCTGGCCCTGGGTATCGGCCCCGGCGATGAAGTCATCACGCCGTCGCAGACCTGGGTCTCCACCGCCAACATGATTTCCCTGCTGGGCGCCACGCCGGTGTTCGTCGATGTCGACCGCGACACCCTGATGACCGACGCCGCCCGCATCGAAGCCGCCATCACGCCACGCACCAAGGCCATCATTCCGGTGCACTACGCCGGTGCCGCCTTCGATCTGGATCCGCTCTATGCACTGGCGGACAAGCACGGCATCGCCGTGATCGAAGACGCCGCCCATGCTGCCGGGACCCGCTACAAGGGCCGCCATGTCGGTTCCCGGGGCACCGCGATCTTCTCGTTCCACGCGATCAAGAACATGACCTGCGCCGAAGGCGCGATGTTCGTCACCGACGACGAAGCCCTGGCCAACCGTGTGCGCATGCTCAAGTTCCACGGTCTGGGCGTCGATGCCTACGACCGCCTGACCGGTGGCCGCAAGCCGCAGGCCCAGGTCATGGAGCCGGGCTTCAAGTACAACCTGGCCGACATCAACGCCGCCATTGCCCTGGTGCAACTGGAGCGTCTGGACGCCATCAACGCCCGCCGCACCGAACTGGCCGGTCAATACCTGCGAAAGCTCGAAGGCCTGCCCGTACAGCCGCTGGCCGTGCCGCAGCAATACGCCCAGCAACACGCCTGGCACCTGTTTATCCTGCGCATCGACAGCGAGCGCTGCGGGATGGATCGCGAAGCCTTCATGAAGGGCCTGCAGGACCAAGGCATCGGCACCGGTATCCATTTCATCGCCACCCACCTGCACACCTGGTACCGCCAGCGTGACCCTGACCTGTACCTGCCCGACACCGAATGGAACTCGGCGCGGCTGTGCTCCATTCCGCTTTTCCCCGACATGACCGACCAGGATCTGGATCGTGTTGTCGGCGCCATCGCCACTCTTATGGACAAACGCTCGTGAGACCTTACCCGATTAAATGCGTGTCGATCGTCATCCCGGTCTACAACGAACAGGACAGTTTGCCCGAGCTGCTTCGACGCACAGAGGCAGCCTGCGCCCAACTCAGACATGACTACGAAATCGTGCTGGTCGACGACGGCAGCCGCGACGAGTCGGCCAGCATGCTGGAAGAAGCCGCCGGTCGCGAAAACAGCCCGTTCGTGGCGGTCATCCTCAACCGCAACTATGGTCAGCACGCTGCGATCATGGCCGGTTTCGAGCAGTGCAAGGGCGACGTGGTCATTACCCTCGACGCTGACCTGCAGAACCCGCCGGAAGAAATTCCGCGCCTGGTGGCCGAAGCCGAAAAGGGTTACGACGTCGTCGGTACCGTGCGCGGCAACCGTCAGGATTCGGCCCTGCGCCGCTACCCGTCAAAGCTGATCAACCTCGCCGTGCAACGCTCCACGGGCGTGGCCATGAGCGACTACGGCTGCATGCTGCGCGCCTACCGCCGCACCATCATCGACGCGATGCTCGCCTGCCGCGAACGCAGCACGTTCATTCCGATCCTGGCCAACAGCTTCGCCCGCCACACCACCGAAATCGTCGTGGCCCACGCCGAGCGTGAACACGGTGATTCGAAATACAGCCCGATGCGCCTGATCAACCTGATGTTCGATCTGGTCACCTGCATGACCACCACGCCGCTGCGTCTGCTGAGCATCGTCGGCTTCGCGATGGCAGGTCTGGGTGCGCTGTTCGCCGTTGCGCTGATCGTCCTGCGCCTGGCATTCGGCGCGGTCTGGGCCGGTGACGGCACGTTCGTACTGTTTGCGGTGCTGTTCGTGTTCACCGGTGGCCAGTTCATCGGCATGGGTCTGCTGGGTGAATACCTGGGACGCATGTACAGCGACGTGCGCGCCCGCCCGCGCTTCTTCATTGAAAAGGTGTTGCGCAGCCAGCCGGCCTCCCCGGCGCCTGCGGTCACCGTTGACGGCCTTACTTCCAATTCCACTTCCGATCAGGTTCTCTCATGAGTGCAAAAACTGTTGTCTTCGCTTACCACGATATTGGCTGCGCCGGCATTGAAGCCCTGCTTAACAGCGGCTACGACATTGCAGCAGTGTTCACTCACGCCGACGATCCGAAAGAAAACGCCTTCTACGCCTCGGTTGCGCAACTGTGCGCCAGCAAAGGCATCCCGGTTCACGCGCCGGAAGACGCCAACCACCCGCTGTGGATCGAGCGCATCGCCAAGCTCGACCCTGATTACATTTTCTCGTTCTACTACCGCAACCTGCTGAGCGAGCAACTGCTGGCCCTGGCCAAAAAAGGCGCGTTCAACCTGCACGGCTCGCTGTTGCCACGCTACCGTGGCCGCGCACCGGCCAACTGGGTGCTGGTCAACGGCGAAACCGAAACCGGCGTCACCCTGCACCGCATGGTCAAGCGCGCCGATGCCGGCGCCATCGTTGCCCAGCAACGCGTTGCCATCGAGCGCAGCGATACCGGTCTGACCCTGCACGCCAAACTGCGCACTGCCGCCAGCGACCTGCTGCGTGACACTCTGCCGAACATGCTGCAAGGCAAGATCACCGAAACCCCGCAAGACGAATCCAAGGCCACCGTATTCGGCCGTCGTACGCCGGCTGACGGCAAGCTGGTCTGGGCCAGACCGGCCGAGCAGCTGTTCAACCTGGTTCGCGCCGTGACCCGTCCGTACCCGGGCGCCTTCTGCGCCGTGGGCGAGCACAAGCTGAT
This sequence comes from Pseudomonas sp. 58(2021), assembly GCF_017491585.1. Classification (NCBI taxonomy): domain Bacteria; kingdom Pseudomonadati; phylum Pseudomonadota; class Gammaproteobacteria; order Pseudomonadales; family Pseudomonadaceae; genus Pseudomonas; species Pseudomonas sp. 58(2021). The sequence goes on along the minus strand of NZ_JAFGYZ010000003.1, from coordinate 25,767 downwards.
CGTCTGGAGCGCCGAAGTCGTCAAGGGCAATGAAGGTCAGGCTCCAGGTCGCGTGATCAGCGTCGATCCGCTGCGCATCGCCTGCGGTGAAGACTCGCTGGTGATCAATGCCGGTCAGCGCAACGACAACGGTCTGTACCTGAGCGGCCCGCAACTGGCCAACGAACTCGGTCTGGTAGACGGTTCGCTGCTGCGCGGTGCCGAGTCCGGCCGTGCACCACGCCGCACCCGCGTGCTGATCCTCGGTGTCAACGGCTTCATCGGTAACCACCTGTCCGAGCGCCTGCTGCGTGACGACCGCTACGAAGTCTATGGTCTGGACATCGGTTCCGACGCCATTGATCGTCTGCGCAGCCACCCGAACTTCCACTTCGTCGAAGGTGACATCAGCATTCACTCCGAGTGGATCGAGTACCACATCAAGAAGTGCGACGTGGTCCTGCCGCTGGTGGCCATCGCCACCCCGATCGAATACACCCGCAACCCGCTGCGCGTATTCGAGCTGGACTTCGAAGAAAACCTGAAACTGGTTCGCTACTGCGTCAAGTACAACAAACGCGTGATCTTCCCGTCGACCTCGGAAGTCTATGGCATGTGCCAGGACAAGAACTTCGACGAAGACAACTCGAACCTGATCGTCGGTCCGATCAACAAGCAGCGCTGGATCTACTCGGTGTCCAAGCAACTGCTGGACCGCGTGATCTGGGCTTACGGCGCCAAAGGCCTGAACTTCACCCTGTTCCGTCCGTTCAACTGGATGGGCCCGCGTCTGGACCGTCTGGATTCGGCCCGTATCGGCAGCTCCCGCGCCATCACCCAACTGATCCTGAACCTGGTGGAAGGCACCCCGATCCGCCTGTTCGACGGCGGCGAGCAGAAACGCTGCTTCACCGACATCGCTGACGGCGTCGAAGCCCTGGCACGCATCATCGACAACGACAACGATGTCTGCAACGGCCAGATCATCAACATCGGCAACCCGGAAAACGAAGCCAGCATCCGTCAGCTGGGCGAAGAACTGCTGCGTCAGTTCGAAGCTCACCCGCTGCGCAGCAACTTCCCTCCGTTCGCCGGTTTCCGCGACGTGGAAAGCAAGGCGTTCTACGGTGCCGGCTACCAGGACGTGGAACACCGCAAGCCAAGCATCGCCAACGCCAAGCGCCTGCTGAACTGGGAGCCAACCGTGGAAATGCGCCAGACCATCGGCAACACCCTGGACTTCTTCCTGCGTGAAGCCATGCTCGAAATCGCGGACAAGCGTTGATGCAGGCAGGTCTTCGTATCGATGTCGACACCTACCGAGGCACCCGTGAAGGGGTGCCCCGGTTGCTGGAAATCCTCGACGAAGCGCAGGTCAAGGCAACGTTTTTCTTCAGTGTCGGCCCGGACAACATGGGTCGACATCTGTGGCGCCTGATCCGCCCGCAATTCCTCTGGAAAATGCTGCGTTCCAACGCCGCCGGCCTGTATGGCTGGGACATCCTGCTGGCCGGGACCGCGTGGCCGGGCAAACCGATCGGTCGCGATCTCGGGCACCTGATGCGTCAGGCCCGGGACGCCGGCCATGAAGTCGGCCTGCACGCCTGGGATCACCACGGCTGGCAGGCCAATGCCGGGACCTGGAGCGACGCGCAACTGATCGAACAGATCCGTCGCGGCGTCGACACCCTGAGCGACATCATCGGCGAGAAGATCCAGTGCTCGGCCGCCGCCGGCTGGCGCGCGGACGAGCGCGTGATCGAAGCCAAAGAGACCTTCGGTTTTCGCTATAACAGCGATTGCCGCGGGAATCGGCTGTTTCGACCGCTGCTGGCCGATGGTTCAGCTGGCGCGCCGCAGATTCCGGTGGACATGCCGACGTTCGATGAGGTGGTCGGCCCGAGCGTGGCGGCGAAGGATTTCAACGCCTTCATTCTTGACCGGTTCCACCCGGACAACCTCAATAACTACACCATTCATGCCGAAGTAGAAGGGATTCTGATGGCCGAAGATTTTCGCCGTTTGCTGGCCGATGCACGCCAGCGAGAAATCAACTTCCAGCCCTTGGGTGACCTGTTGCCCGAGTTTCTCAACACATTGCCTGTCGGCCGTGTGCAACGTGGCGTCCTCGAAGGCCGTGAAGGCTGGCTGGGAGTGCAAGGGGCATGAGCAAACGCTGGGCATTGCCGCTGCTGATCGGACTGTTTCTGCTTGCCTACCTGCTGCCACTCGGCACCCATGGCCTGTGGATTCCCGACGAAACCCGTTACGCCCAGATCAGCCAGGACATGCTGCTGAGCGGCAACTGGGTGTCCCCGCATTTCATGGGCCTGCGTTATTTCGAGAAACCGATTGCCGGTTACTGGATGATCGCGCTGGGTCAGGAACTGTTCGGACAAAACCTGTTCGGCGTCCGCTTCGCCTCGGCCCTCAGCACCGGTTTGAGCGTGCTGCTGTGCTTCCTGGTCGCCCGTCGCCTGTGGAACGAACCGAGCAAGAGCTTCATCTGCGCCTTGCTCTACATGAGCTTCACGGTGGTTGCCGGTCAGGCGGGTTATGCCAACCTCGATCCGCAGTTCACCTTCTGGGTCAACCTGAGCCTTGTCGCCCTGTGGTTTGCCGTTGACAGCCGCAGTACCTGGCAACGTGTGATCAGTTGGGCGGTCCTGGGGCTGGCCTGCGGCATGGGGTTCATGACCAAGGGTTTTCTCGCCTGGCTGCTGCCGGTGTTGATCGCCCTGCCCTGGATGCTCTGGCAGAAGCGCTGGCGTGAACTGCTGATCTACGGTCCGGTGGCGGTTGCCGTGGCGATCGTCGTCAGCCTGCCGTGGGTCCTCGCGGTTCACGCGCAGGAACCGGACTACTGGCGGTTCTTCTTCTGGCACGAACACATCCGCCGCTTTGCCGGTGACGATGCCCAGCACGATGCACCGTGGTGGTTCTACCTTCCGCTGCTGGTCGCGTTCAGCCTGCCGTGGGTCGGCATGCTGCCGCCGGCCTTCAAGCAGGCCTGGCAGACCCGTGCCCAACCGGGCATTGCTTTCCTGCTGTTGTGGCTGGTGATGCCCCTGGCGTTTTTCAGCACCGCCAACGGCAAACTGCCGACCTACATCCTGCCGTGCCTGCTGCCGCTGGCGCTGTTGCTGGGTCATGCCCTGGCCGACCGTTTGCGTCTGGAACAGGGCCGGGCACTGAGCATTAACGGCTTGCTTAACCTGGTTCTGGGTGTCGTCACGCTGATCGCACTGGTTTACCTGCAACTGAAAAAACCGGTGTACGACCATGAGCTGCACAGCATGGTGCTGGTGTTCATTGCCCTGATCGGCTGGATCATCGCCAACCTGGCGCAAGCGTTTCTGCCGCTGCAGTGCTGGGCCGCTCCGGCGCTCGGCAGTCTGTTGCTGATCGGCGTCCTGCCGGCCGCGCTGCCAAAGTCGGTGGTAGCCAACAAGACTCCGGACCAGTTCATCCTGCATCACCTCGACGAACTGTCCGGCACGGCTCACCTGCTGAGCAACGATCTCGGTGCCGCTTCGGCACTGGCCTGGCGCCTGAAGCAACCCAAAGTGGCGTTGTACAACACCGTGGGCGAGCTGAAGTACGGCCTGAGCTATCCAGAAGGCGCGGAACAGCGCATCACCACCGATGAAGTCCAGCAGTGGGTACGCGATGCCCGCCGCACCGGCTCGGTCGGCGTGGTCATGCGGGTCAAGGGTGACGACGAGCTGCATGAAGTCGACCTGCTGCCCAAGGACGGCACCCGTTACGAGCAAGGCAACCTGGTGATCATCGTCCTGCCCAAGGATCCGTCATGAGTGGGTTGCTGTTGCTGACGGCATGTCTGCTGACGTGCCTGGGCCAGGTTGCACAGAAATATGCCGTAGAGAGCTGGCGCGGTGTCGACTCGTCCTGGGCCGGCAAACTGCGCTCGCCCTGGCTGTGGCTGGCCCTGTTCGCACTGGGCTCGGGCCTGCTGGTCTGGCTGTTGGTGTTGCAACGCCTTGAAGTGGGCATCGCTTACCCGATGCTCAGCCTCAACTTTGTGCTGATCACACTGATCGCGCGTTTCGTGTTTCGCGAACCGATCGATCGCCGGCACTGGATCGGCGTCGCACTGGTGATCGGCGGCGTGGCACTGCTGGGGCAGCAGTCATGAGTCAGAAACGCGGAATCGGCTTCACGCTAGGCAGCGTACTGCTGGTCAGCGGCGCCCAACTGGGCATGCGCTGGAGCATGACGCGCCTGCCGCAGCCTGAACAATGGTTGTCCGCATTGACCACCGGCACCGTCGACCTGACGGCGCTGGCGGTGGTGTTCACGGCCATCGTCGCCTATGCGCTGTCGATGCTCTGCTGGCTCGCCGCCCTGCGTGATCTGCCGCTGGGCCGGGCCTATTCACTGCTGAGTATCAGTTATGCGCTGGTGTACCTGTTGGCGGCCAGTCTGCCGCTGTTCAACGAATCCTTCAGTTTCACCAAATCACTGGGCGTGGCACTGGTCATGCTCGGTGTCATCACTATCAACACTCGTCCGGCACAAGCGCCCGATTTGAGGAGTGCTCCATGAAAATCACAGTATTTGGAAGCGGTTACGTCGGCCTGGTGCAAGCCGCGGTTCTGGCAGAGGTCGGCCATGATGTCGTGTGCATGGATATCGATCAGAAGAAGGTCGAACTGCTCAGCCAGGGTCACGTCAGCATCTTCGAGCCGGGCCTGTCGAGCCTGGTCCGTGAAGGCCTGGATTCCGGTCGCCTGCACTTCACTTCCGATGAGAAAGCCGCCGTGCTTCACGGTCGCGTGGCGTTCATTGCCGTGGGCACTCCGTCCAGCGAGGATGGCTCGGCCGATTTGAAATACGTGCTGTCGGTAGGCGATGCCGTCGCCCGTCATCGCGAGCAACCGCTGATCCTGGTGGAAAAATCCACCGTACCGGTCGGCACCGGCGACACCCTGCGCGCACATATCCAGGCCGCGCTGGACAAGGCTGGTCGCGCGCTGCAGTTCGATATCGTCTCCAACCCGGAATTCCTCAAGGAAGGTTCGGCGGTCTCCGACTGCCGTCGCCCGGATCGCATCGTCATCGGCTGCGAAGGCGATGAAGTACGCGATGTGATGCGCGATCTGTACTCGCCGTTCAACCGCAACCATGACCGCATCATGTTCATGGACCTGCGCAGCGCCGAGCTGACTAAGTACGCCGCCAACTGCATGCTGGCGACCAAGATCAGTTTCATCAACCAGATCGCCGAACTGGCCGAGCACCTGGGCGCCGACATCGAATCGGTACGCCAGGGCATCGGCGCCGACACGCGCATCGGTTACCACTTCATCTATCCGGGCTGCGGCTACGGCGGCTCGTGCTTCCCCAAAGACATGCGCGCGCTGATCCACAGTGCCGAACAGGCCCATTGCTCCAGCGACCTGCTGCAAGCGGTCGAAGCGATCAACGAGCGTCAGAAGCACAAGCTGTTCGACCGCATCAACGCGTTCTACAAAGGCGATCTGCGCGGCAAGACCTTTGCCCTGTGGGGCCTGGCGTTCAAGCCGAACACCGACGACATGCGCGATGCGCCAAGCCGTGTGCTGCTCGACTCGCTGTTCGCCGCCGGCGCCAGCGTTCGTGCCTTCGACCCGGAAGCGATGCAGGAAACCCAGCATCTGTACCCGAATGAAGAGAAACTGATGCTGATGGGCACCCCTGAATCGGTGCTTGCCGGTTCCGACGCGCTGATCATCTGCACCGAATGGCAACAGTTCAAGGCACCGGATTTCGACCTGATCCAGCAACGCCTCAAGGATCCGGTGATCTTCGACGGCCGCAACCTGTACGACGCCGATCGCCTGTCGCGCAACGGCTTCAAGTACTTCCCGATCGGTCGCGGGGACTCGCGCAAATTGCCGATCCCGCTGCAACAATGGCCCAACACTGCGGCCGTCGCTTGATTACGTTGTCGCCTGCCATCCGCCGGCAGTCCCTGATCGCAGGGCTGCTGGCACTGTTGTTGTTTATCGCCGGGGTTTATGGACAGGCACCCATTGGCTTTGATTCACGCTTTGTACTGTTTGCCCAGGAAATGCTGCGACACGGGCCGACGGTATTTCCGACCACCTACGGCGAGCCTTACGCTGACTATTCGGCCGTCTCGACGCTGTTCATCTGGCTGTTGTCGCTGCCCTTCGGCGCGGTCAATACCCTGACCGCGTGGTTGCCCAGCGCCATCGCCGGCGGTGTGATCGTGACATTGATGTACCGCTTGCTGGCGGTGCATTCGCAACGCTGGGCATTGATCAGTATTGCGCTGTTGATGCTCACCAGCACTTTCGTCACGGAAGTCCGCGCAGTGTCGCAGGACCTGATGCTGGCCGCCGTTGCGTTGTCGGTGTTCTACCTGGGCTACGCACACGACCATTTCGGCTCCGGCCGGCGCTGGCCGCTGATTTTCGTCCTGTTGTTACTGGGTTTCGGCATCCGTGGGCCGATCGGGCTTGTGGTGCCAACCGGCATGCTCTGCAGTTATTACCTGCTCAACCGTCAGTGGACACGGCTGTTCGTGTTCGGTGTGCTGGCGTCGATCCTGCTCGCGGTGTGTGTCGGTCTGTTGTTGTGGCTGGCCAAACTCAGCGGTGGCGAGGCTTTCCTGCAAGACGTGATCCGCATGCAGTTCATGGGGCGCATGGATGGCAGTGAAGGTGTCAGCGGTTCGCTGTATTACTTCACCAGTTCAATGGGCAACTACGCGCTGGCTTATCCGCTGGCCATTGTGGCGCTGGCGGCGGCGTGGTTGAGCAAACCGCATCAGCGCGGGCCGGCGTTGCGCCTGGTGCAGTACTGCGCAGCAGCCGGGTTGATCGTCATGGTCGGTCTGTCGATTCCACAGGCAAAGAAAGCGCGTTACCTGCTGCCGATGCTGCCGATGGCAGCGATCATCGCGGCGTATCCGTTCCAGGTGGTTCACGGACGGGTATTCGCCTGGTTGCGCGGGATCGTTCAGGGCGTGTGGATGCTGACACCACTGTTGCTGATCGTTGCCCTGCTGGTTGCGCGACGCAAGTTCCCGGAGTTGTTGACCGGTGTCATGCCGGTGCTGATCGTGCTCGGCGCACTGCAACTGCTGGCATTGTCCCGACTGTGGAAGCCGCGCTGGCGTGCCGAAGTGTTGGCCCTGAGCGCCGTCCTGGCGTTGTGGACGGTCTATGCAGCCGTGTTCGAGCCGGTGGAGCGCGCACTCTACGACACCCGCTCTTTCAGTCGTGCGGCGTTCGCACAGGTTCAACAGAACCCGGCGCCGCTGGTGTTGCATGGCATGGGCAAAGACGCCAAGGCGATCAAGTTCATGGTCAACGTCGAGCAGGACCTGCAACCGCAGTTCACCGAGACCGTTCAGCAACTGGAGGCACTACAGGGGCCGGCCTGGCTGATCATGGACAGCAAGGATATGCAATCACTGCAAGGCACACCGCTGGCCAGCCTGCAACCGGTACTGAGCGGTCGCTTCGACAAGAACGATTACGTGTTGTTGTACCTGAAACCCTTGTAGACCCCGCTGAAGGCTGCGATCTTGCAGAGCTTCCCAAGATCGCAGCCATCGGCAGTTCCTGCATGACATTCCTCATTCGCCCCGCCCGGCCCGCAGACGCGGCCGCCCTCCCTGCCATCGAACGCTCGGCCGCTGAACTGTTTCGCCTCGACCCTGCGCTGGCCTGGCTGGCCGACAGCGATGTACCTGACGAGGCGCAACATTTGCAGGCCATCGAACAGGGACGTGTATGGGTTGCAGAGCATACTGTCGGACAACTTGCCGGTTTTTTAAGGGCGGTTGAAACCGACAGCCAGTTGCATATCGAGGAACTGTCCGTCGGCCAACACTTTCAGGGCCAGGGCATCGGCCGCAAGTTACTGTCGGGCGTGATTGAACACGCACGACGGCAGCAACTTGAAGCCGTCACGCTGACCACTTTTCGCGACCTGCCGTGGAATGCGCCGTTCTATCAACGCATGGGTTTTGTGCCTTTGAACGAAGTGGACGCCGGCCCCCGTTTGATCGAGGTACTCAACGACGAAATCGCCCACGGTTTGCCCGGCGAGCGACGTTGCGCGATGCGATTGATGCTCGGCTGAATTACAGCGGTGCCTTCAGATCAACACCCAACGCCCGGGCAAACGCCTTCACCAACGGACTGCGCACGGTGTTGTGACGCAGGATCAGATTGAACGGCGTGGCAATGTTGATGCGCTCCGGCAGCACCGCACGAAACTGCCCTGCCGCCACCAGCGTGGCCGCGTAATGCCGGGGCAGGAAGCCAACGAAACGCCCGGTCTTGATCAGCAGCGCCACGGCTTCGACCTGGGTCGCCGAAGCGGAAAAACTGTCGTAGCGGGCAAAGTTGAGCTTGTCACGATGGATCGCGTAGCGGTGGTTGATGCACTCGTAATCCTGCAGCACAGTGCTGTTCATCTGCGACTCCGGCATGTCGAACAATGGATGGCCGACAGCGCAGTAAACTTCCGAGCGTTCTTCATATAACGGGTAGTAATCGAACTCTTCGCGCTTTTGATATACAGGTACTATCCCGGCCACCAGACGCCCCTCTACGACGCCTCTTTCAACCTCATCCAGTTGCGTGGATTGAAGTTGAAACCTTACCTTCGGCGATTCCTCATTGATTCTTTTAAGCGCCGCAACTAACGGTGAACTTTCATCCGTGATCGTATTATCAATAACCCCCACACCAAGGTCACCAACAAGTTCATTCTGCGCCGAACTAAGCCGGTCGCGAAAGTTGTCAACCGACGCAAACAGATCAATCGACGCCTGATAAACCAGACGCCCCTCTTCGGTCAGGTGAAACCCCTCGCGACCTCGGGTACACAGGCGCATGCCGATACGGATTTCCAGGTCGGAGATCTGCTTGCTGATGGCCGCAAGGCCCACGTTCAGCTCGTTCTGCGCGGCGCTGAAGCCACCTGCCTCTACCACGGCCTTGAACACCTTGAGCAGTTTGAAATCCAGTCCGCTGAGGGCCAGCGGTGCTCGGTGAGCCGTTTTCAGCGGCGGGTTTCCGGAATTGGAAAGTGGGGTTTCCATAATGCTGATTTACCTCTGGCGCAATGTTCAACAATCTGTGTCCAACAACAAAAACATCGCCGACTAATAATAATGATCACAGAAAACAGGCCTTGGCAACCGCCAAAAAACCTCGAACATCAGTGCCAACTCACTGATCGCCAAACATGAAAAGCTGACACTTCGATCAGCTATTGTCTCTTTGCAACTGCCCTCTTGAAAACTGCTTTGGCCTGACTCTGTCCGCTAACTCTTCAGCGTGATTTTCAGGGCCCGGCACACCGATTTCAGTTCGCGTTACCGACGAGGAAAACAACAAATGTCTCAAACCACCGACCGTCTCTGGGGTGCCCGTTTCAAAAGCGGTCCGTCCGCAGCCCTGGCGGCCCTGTCCCGTTGCCCCGAGCGCTATTTCCGCCTGACGCCGTACGATCTGGCCGGCTCCAAGGCCCACGCCGGGGAACTGCAACGTGCCGGCCTGCTGGACGAGCAGGAAACCCGCACGATGATCGAAGCCCTGGACGGCATCGGTGCCGATTTCGCTGCCGGGCGCATCGCCCCGACGCTGGACGACGAAGACGTTCACACCTTCATCGAGCGCCTGTTGACCGAGCGCCTCGGCGCTCTGGGCGGCAAACTGCGCGCCGGCCGCTCACGCAACGACCAGACCGCCAATGATCTGCGCCTGTTCCTGCGTGACCACGTCCGCACCCTGGCCGTGGAAGTGTTGGCCCTGCAAACGGCGCTGGTGGATCAGGCCGAGCAACACGTCGAGAGCATCTGCCCGGGCTTCACTCACTTGCAGCAGGCGCAACCGATCGTGTTTGCCCATCACCTGTTGGCCCACGCGCAATCGATGCTGCGTGACGTGCAACGCCTGGTGGATTGGGACGCACGCACTTCGCTGTCGCCCCTCGGTGCCGCAGCCATGGCCGGTTCCGCCATCGCTCGCCAGCCGCAGCAGTCGGCCAAGGAAATGGGTTACGCCGGGGTCTGTGAAAACTCTATCGACGCCGTGGCCAGCCGCGATCACGTTGCCGAATTCCTGTTCATCGCCAGCATGCTCGGGATCAACATCTCGCGTCTGGCCGAAGAGTTCTGCCTGTGGTCGTCGCGCCAGTTCCGCTGGGTCGATCTGGACGACGCCTACGCCACCGGCAGTTCGATCATGCCGCAGAAGAAAAACCCGGACATCGCCGAACTGGCCCGGGGCAAGGCTGGACGCCTGATCGGCAACCTGACCGGTCTGCTGTCGACGCTCAAATCCCTGCCGCTGTCGTACAACCGCGACCTGAGCGAAGACAAGAACGGCGTGCTCGACAGCGTCGACACCCTGTTGCTGGTGCTGCCAGCGATGGCCGGGATGGTCGCGACCATGACCGTCAACGTCGAGGAACTGCGGCGTCAGGCACCGCTGGGTTTCACCCTCGCCACCGAAGTCGCCGACTGGCTGGCGGTGCGCGGCGTGCCGTTCAAGGAAGCCCACGAAATCACCGGCGCACTGGTGCAGGCCTGCGAAAAACACGACCTCGAATTGTGGGAAGCCTCGCCGGCGCTGCTGGCCGAGATCGACCCGCGCCTGACGGCAGATGTGCGTGACAGCCTGACCCTGGAAGCCGCCATCGCTGCCCGCAGCGGCTGGGGCGGCACCGCGCCGCAACAAGTGCGCGAGCAGATCGGCCGCCTGAAAACCGCCCTCGCCGCGCAGCAGCAGTGGACCGAAAACTACCAGGGCTTCCGCCTCTAAGCCGGGTCCCCCTCCCACCGGGAGGGGGGTGATCGATAAGTACAGTGTACGGAGAAACACCATGAGCCAGACTCAGGCAGAACGACTCCAGGCGGAGCGCAAACTGGCGGAAAACCAGTTCGACATTACCCAGTACCAGCATGTGCCACGGCGCTATTACGGGCGGATCTTCTTCGCCACCGTGATCGTCATCGCCATCATCGGCCTGGTGCGGGCCTTCGCCGAAGGCAAGATCGAATGGTCGTACATCGGCCAGTTCCTGACTTCCGAAGCGATCATGTGGGGCCTGCTCAACACGATCATCATGGCCGTTCTGGCCATGGCGCTGGGCATCGTGTTCGGGGTGATCACCGCGATCATGCGCATGTCGGCCAACCCGATCCTGCGTTACGTGGCAGTGACCTACACCTGGCTGTTTCGCGGTACGCCGCTGATTCTGCAACTGCTGTTGTGGTTCAACCTGGCGTTGATCTTCCCCACCATCGGCATTCCCGGCCTGTTCGAACTCGACACCGTCAGCCTGATGACGCCGTTCGTGGCCGCCCTGCTCGGCTTGAGCATCAACCAGGGCGCCTACACCGCTGAAGTGGTGCGCGCCGGTCTGCTGTCGGTGGACACCGGCCAGTACGAAGCTGCCAAGTCGATCGGCATGCCGCGCCTGCAAGCGCTGCGCCGGATCATTCTGCCCCAGGCCATGCGCATCATCATCCCGCCGGTAGGCAACGAATTCATCGGCATGGTGAAAATGACCTCGCTGGCGAGCGTGATCCAGTACTCGGAACTGCTCTACAACGCCCAGAACATCTACTACGCCAACGCCCGGGTCATGGAGCTGCTGATCGTCGCCGGTATCTGGTACCTGGCCACCGTCACCGTTCTGTCCTTTGGTCAAAGCCGTCTGGAGCGTCGTTTCGCTCGCGGCGCCGGCAAGCGTTCTTGAGGAATCCGTCATGAGAAGCATCGTCAAGGCCGTGAGCCTGAACAAATATTACGACCAGTACCACGCGCTCAAGGACATCAACATCGAGGTCGAGCAAGGCGAAGTGCTGTGCATCATCGGCCCGTCCGGCTCGGGCAAGAGCACCTTGCTGCGCTGCGTCAATCAGCTGGAAAAGATCGACAAGGGCGGCCTCTGGGTCGATGGCGAACTGGTGGGCTACCGCGTGGTCGGGCACAAACTGCACGAACTCAACGAGTCACAGATCGCCCGCCAGCGCCTGGCCACCGGCATGGTGTTCCAGCGTTTCAATCTGTTTCCGCACATGACTGTGCTGCAAAACATCATCGAGGGGCCGTGCCAGGTGCTCAAACGTTCGCCCAAGGAGGCGCACGAAGAAGCCCTGGAACTGCTGGCCCGGGTCGGTCTGGCTGACAAGCGCGACAGTTACCCGATCGAACTGTCGGGCGGTCAGCAGCAACGGGTAGCCATTGCCCGGGCCCTGGCCATGCGCCCCAAGCTGATGCTGTTCGATGAACCCACTTCGGCACTCGACCCGGAACTGGTCGGTGAGGTGCTGTCGGTGATGCGCGATCTGGCGCAGACCGGCATGACCATGATCGTCGTCACCCATGAACTGGGCTTCGCCCGGGAGGTTTCCAACCGCATGGTGTTCATGGACGGCGGGCAGATCGTGGAGGCTGGAAGCCCCGAAGAAATACTAATAAGTCCGCAAAACCCGCGCACCCAAAGCTTCATTTCTGCCGTTCGAACCTGAGGCCCCTTTGGCCTTCACAACACTCATAAGAGAACGTCCATGAAGAACTTCGTCATTCCAGCAGTACTCACCTCCCTCATGTCTTGCGGTTTCGCCATGGCCGCCGAATTGCCGGCGAGCATCAAGGAGAAAGGCGAGATCGTCGTCGCGATCATGCCCAACTATCCGCCGATGGACTTCAAGGATCCGGCCACCAACAAGCTCACCGGCCTGGACTACGACCTGGGCAACGCCCTGGCCGAGCGCCTCGGGATCAAGATCAAGTGGCAGGAAACCGGCTTCGAGCAAATGATCAACGCCTTGACCACCGACCGCGTGGACATGGTCCTGTCGGGCATGACCGATACCGCCGAGCGCCAGGCCAGCGTGACCTTCGTCGACTACTTCACCAGCGGCCCGCAGTTCTACACCTTGCAGAAAAACACCGCGACCAACGAGATCATCGACCTGTGCGGCAAGAAAGTCGGCACCAGCCGCCGCACCACATTCCCGGCAGAAATCGCCGCGTGGAGCAAGGAACACTGTGAAGCCGCGGGTAAACCTGCAATCAACGTGATCGGCACCGAAGGTTCGGCCGACGCCCGTGCGCAACTGCGTCAGAGCCGCATCGATGCGGCGATGCAGGGCAGCGAAACCCTGTCGTACCTCAAGACCCAGGAAAAGGACATGTACAAGACGGTCGGCCAGCCGATCTCCGTACAGTTCACCGGGTTGGGTGTAAGCAAGAAGAAGCCTGAGCTGAGTGAGGCGGTGAAGGTGGCGCTGCAGAGCATGGTGGATGACGGCAGCTATAACGCGATTCTGAAGAAGTGGGATCTGGAGTTGGGTGCGATCAAGGATGTGACCATTAACGCGGGCAAGTAACTGGTTCCTCTGTGGGAGCGGGCTTGCCCGCGATGGCGCTCGATCAGTCGACATCAATGTTGAATGTACCGGCCTCATCGCTGGCAAGCCAGCTCCCACAGGGGTCGTGAACAGTTGGAGAGTTATCGATGTCCTCCTTGCAACCCACCTGGCCCGACCAGCACAAAGCCTGCCTCGCCCTGGCCTTCGACCTCGACGGCCCGACTGGCGACGCCATGCTCAACGGCTCGATCTGGCACAAACCCGAGTACTTCGGCTTCGGCGGCTACGGCCCCTACCGCGCCCTGCCACGCCTGCTGGATCTGCTCGACACCTTCAAGATCCCGACCACCTTCTTCGTCCCCGCCTGGGTCGTGGAAAACTGGCCGAAACAGTGCCAGGCCATCGTCGAGCGCGGCCATGAAGTCGCCTACCACGGCTACAAACACGAATCTTTCTACGCCCTGACGCTGGACCAGCAGCAGGCCGTGATGAACAAATCCCGCGACGTTTTCTGGCAATACCTGCACATCCGCGCCGAGGGTTTTCGCACCCCGTCCGGTGACTGGCGCGCCGAGACGCCGGCGATGCTGGCCGACAACGGCGTCATCTATTCCAGCAGCATGCGTGGCGACGACCGCCCGTATCTGGTCAACGTCCCCGGCCACGACACGCCGCTGGTGGAAATCCCGGGTCGCTGGGAAATGGACGACTACGCCTCCCTCGCCTACACCCGCGCACCGAACTTCCCGTCCGGCCTCGACCGCACCGCCAGCTACGAGCTGACCCTCGACAACTGGCAACGCGAGTACGACGGCGCGATGGACGAAGGCCTGTGCCTGACCACGCTGTTCCACCCGAAAATCACCGGCAAGCCGGGGCGTATCCTGTTGCTGGAGAAACTCTTCGAACACATGCGCCAGCGCGATGACGTGTGGTTCGCCACCTGCCGTGACGTCGCCCGCTGGTGGCTGAAGGAGCATCACCATGGCTGACTCCAGCACTCTCTGGCCCGCCGGCAAACGCTGCGCGGTGGTGCTGACTGTCGATTACAACGACATTCACGGCATCCTCACTCAGGCCCCGGAAGTCGCCGGACGCGACAAGACACTGTCGGTGTGGCGCTACGGCACGCAACGGGGTGTCGAGCGTTTGCTCGGTCTGTTCACGGAATTCGGGGTGCGCAGCAGCTGGTTCGTGCCCGGCATCGTTGCCGAGGAAAACCCGCAGCACATCGCCGCAATTCTGGCCGCCGGCCACGAAATCGCCTGCGCCGGTTACCGCCATCAGGATTACGACACGCTGGATCTGGCGGCGCAAAGTGCGGAAGTCGCCAAGGGTTGTGCAGCGCTGGAAGTATTGACTGGCGTGCGCCCGACCGGTTTCCGGATTCCTGCGGGTAACGGCGCGCCGGGATTCATCGAAGCCTTGAAAGATCACGGCATTCACTGGTCTTCGTCATGGCGCGGCGATGATCTGCCGTTCTTGCACCCGACCGCCCCTGAAGTGGTCGAGTTGCCGCTGCATTACGAACTGGAAGACGAACCCTATTTCGCCTTCAACCTGAGCCCGGCCGTGCCGCCGGCGCAATCACGGATCGCCTCCTACAGCCACACCCTCGGCAACCTGCAAATGGACTTCGCCGGATTCCACCGTTTCGGCCTGTGCTACGTGCTGCGCCTGCACCCGGAAATCATCGCCACGCCGGGGCGCATCGGCGTGCTGCGTGAGTTGCTGCAAGGCATTCAGCAGCATGACGACGTGTGGATCGCCACCGGCGCCGACGTCGCGCAGTGGTGGGCGCAAACCGCATCGCCGGTCGCGCAGGATCATCCGGCCTCGGTGTATGAACGCCATTATCGGGACTACCTCGTATGACGGAACGCATGCAGCGGCTGGCGCGGTTTTGCGTCGAAACGCGGTTTGAAGATCTGCCCCCGGCGTTGGTCGAACAGGCCAAGCGACACATTCTCGACACCTTCGGCGCAGCGCTGGCCGGGGCCGACAGTGCGGTGGCGCTTAAGGCGCGGCAGGTGTTCGGCGCCGAGCCGGGCAACGCGCTGGTCTGGGGTTCGTCCTTGCACGTCGGTGCGGGGCACGCGGCGTTGCTCAACGGCATCGCCGCCCATGCGCTGGAACTGGACGACACCGGCGGGTGCGATCACTCCGGTGCGGTGGTGCTGCCGGCAGTGATGGCGGCGCTGTCATTGGTGGATCGACCGGTGGACGGTCGCGAGTTCATCACCGCCGTGGTGATCGGCTACGAAATCGGCCGGCGGGTGCTGGAAGCCTGCGGCAGTTATTCGGCGCATAACGGCGCCGGCTGGCATTCCACCGCCACCTGCGGCGTGTTCGGCGCGGCGGCGGCCTGTGCGCGGATCTTTGCCCTGGATGCAGCGCAAACCGTGTCGGCACTGGGCATCGCCGGCAGTTTCAGCGGCGGGTTGTGGGCGTTCATTCATGACGGTTCGCAAAGCAAGAAACTGCACAGCGGACGCGCTGCCGAGGGTGGTTTGCTCGCGGCGCGTTTTGCTCGCGAAGGTGTCAGTGGGCCGTCGGTTTTGTTCGAGGATGTCTGGGGTGGTTTTCTCAAGACCCTGGCACCGGGCAGCGCGCAACCGGATGCGCTGGATGCTGAATTGGGCCAGGTGTGGAAACTCGCGCGCTGTTCGATCAAACCCTATGCCGCATGTCGTGGCACCCACTCGGCCATCGATGCACTCGGGTTGTTGCTGGAGCAATTGCAGATCGGCGCAGATCAGGTGGAGGACGTGCAGGTCAACCTGTGCGGTTTTCTGCTCGACATGTGCGGCGGCCGCGACACCCGCAGTCTGGCTGCCGCGCAGATGAGTCTGCCCTACGCCCTCGCCGCGCGACTGGTGCACGGTCATTGCCGATTGGAGGCTTACGACGAACAGCCGCGCAACGATCCGCGCATTGCTCAATGGCTGACGCGCATTCGCCTTGAAGTGGATGAGCGACTGTCGGAGGATGGCGAGCCGGTGGTCATTGTCCGAACCCGCGACGGGCGTCAGGCGGGCCTGTGTGTCGAGGTGCCGCTGGGCGCGCCGGGTAATCCGCTGAGTGAAGCGGCGCTGGAGGAGAAATTTTTCAGTCTGGCGTTGCGGGTGTTGCCACGGGAAAAGGCTGACGCACTGCTCGCTCAACTGCGGCGACTCGAGAGGCTGGATTCGGTGGGCGGTCTGGATCGATGGCTGATGGAATGAATGTGTCGTTTGAACTGGCCTCATCGCGAGCAGGCTCGCTCCCACATTGGTTCGAGGTGTTCACAAAAACGTTTTCCACCACGATACCTGTGGGAGCGAGCCTGCTCGCGATGCAATCAACCCGGTCTGAAGCCAGGCACAAAAATAACTGAAATAAGGACATTTGTTTTTCCGTGGCCACCTACTCGCTCGTTATCCGCCGCCTGATGATCGTTTCGCTGACCATCGTCGTCAGCCGCGCCATCACCAGTCCTTTGCTCACCCTGTTTTTGAGTAAAAAGCTGGGCCTCAACCAACAGGACGTCGGGCTGTTACTGGGCATCGCGGTGTTCATCGCCACCCTGCTTGCGTTGTACGGCGGCTACATCATCGACCGGCTGGAAAAACGCCGGTTACTGATCCTCGCCATGCTTTCCAGCGCCATTGGTTTCGTGCTGCTGACGTTCGCGCAGAACCTCTACCTGACCACGGCAACGCTGGTCATCACCGAAACCGCCTCGGCGCTGTTCCTGATCGGTTCCAAGGCGATCCTCAGCGAAAATCTGCCCATGGGTCAGCGGGCCAAGGCGTTTTCCCTGCGCTATACCCTGACCAACATCGGCTACGCCACCGGACCTATGCTCGGTGTAGTGATCGCCGGGGTGTACCCGATTGCGCCATTCCTGATTGCCGCTGGCATCGCCTTCGCCAGCATCTTCCTGATGGTCGGGATTCCCAGGGACGCCAGCCCGATCGCCGCCATCGGCCAACCGCAAAGCTTCCTGAAGACCCTGGTGACCCTGAAAAACGACCGCACGCTGATCATGTTCACCTGCGGTTGCCTGCTCAGCACCGTCGTTCACGGACGTTTCACGCTGTACCTGTCGCAATACCTGCTGGTGGTCGAAGACTCGCAACGTGCGCTGCAAACCATGGCCGCCCTGCTCGCTTGCAACGCCATCGCGGTGATCCTGTTGCAATACCAGATCGGTCGCTTCCTCAACCGGGAAAAGCTGCGCTACTGGATCGCCGCCGGCACCAGCCTGTTCATCCTCGGCCTGATCGGTTTCAGCCTGGCCGACAGCCTGCTGACGTGGTGCATCGCGATGTTCATCTTCACCCTCGGCGAGATGATCATTTATCCGTCGGAATTCCTGTTCGTCGACACCCTGGCCCCCGAAGAGCTGCGCGGCAGTTATTACGGCGCACAGAACCTCGCAGCCCTGGGTGGCGCACTGAGCCCGGTGATCTGCGGCTTCCTGTTGATGCATACGCCGGCGCCGACCATGTTCTACGCCCTCAGCGCACTGACCGCGATGGGCGGGTTCCTGTGCTTCATGAGCGGTCGGCGAGTGGCTTTACTTCACAAATAATGCATTGAAACTGCATTTATATGAATTTGTCAGCATCGAGATTGCTTGGCACACTGTACGCGTTCCTCCCCCAATAGTTGGAACGCTTCGAAGGACTTTCCGGGTTGACGGACAAGTCCTTTTTTTTGCCTTCGGTTTTCGTCAAAGGATCGTTTCTTCATGCTCGCTCGCTGGTTGCCCGCTGCCATCAACACCCGCCCCACCGAATGGAGCCGCGCTGCCATCGGCATGGCACTCGGCACACTGTTCAGCGTGTGGGCGTGCAGTCAGGTGTTCGGCATCGAAGTGGCCTACCACCTGATCGGCCCGTTGGGTGCCTCGGCGGTGCTGCTGTTCGCCGTGTCCTCCGGCGCCCTCGCCCAGCCATGGTCGATCATCGGCGGCTACCTGTGCGCGGGCGTCGTCGCGTTGCTGGTGGCCCACGTGCTCGGTCGAACCCTCGGCAGCGCCTGCCTCGCCGCCGGGATGGCCCTGATCCTGATGTGCTGGCTGCGCTGCCTGCACCCTCCGGCCGGTGCGGTGGCATTGACCATGGTGCTGGCCGATCCGACGACCATCGCCATGGACTGGAAAGCCCTGGAACCGGTGATGCTCAGCGCAGCGTGCCTGCTGCTGGCCGCTTTGGCCTACAACAACCTGACTCGCATCCGCTACCCGAAACGCCCCGCCGAACCGGCGCCCGCCCTGGCGCCGGTCGATTCTCAGGCAATCACGGCCGAGGATCTGAAATTGGCACTGGCGGACATGGAGGCGTTTATCGATGTGACGCCCGAGGATCTGGAACAGTTGATTCATGCCAGTGAATTGCACGCCAAACGGCGGAGCATTGGTGAAGTGCTGGGTGGTCGCAGGTAATACGTGATCCGACCGAAGGTTGTCGAACGCCCTTGCCAAGACATGACCAACGACTACCTTTCAGCTTTGTACCGCACAGATTTGTCTGCCTTTCACTTGGAAGTCTGGCCCGCTGTAATGTCCAGTAGCGATGACATCGGTAGTCTGGCTATGGAAAAACGCTCAATGTTGTTGAGAAGCGAGCTGGCTTTGCGCTTTGACTGAAACGTTACTTTCCTCAAACACCGCATTTCTGCGTAACCAGCAGTCCGCCCAAATGCCCCGCCTGTAGCATGCGGGCACGTGTGTTTTTCGCCAGCTCCGTGAATCTGGTGGTTTTCGAATCCATGGTTTCGAAATCTGCGAGAGGAACGTTTCATGAGCGACCCATTGCTGAAGTTGCTGCAAAAGCCCCTGTTCGACCCCGAAAAGCGCTATCGCGTGTCTCTGCGCGAATACATGGATCTGAATATCGATCGGATGCGCGCAATCATCGGCAACGGGCTCATGACCAATGCCATGTGGCTGAGCCAACCCCGTCAGTCTGAATTCCGGTTGATGCTTGAACGTGCAGCGCTTATCGGCGCCTGGGACTATTCATTGATTGCCTGCATCGTCGACCACTTCATTGCCGGTGACGCTTTTTTTGCCCACGGCAGTCAGCGCCAGATCGCGCAGTATCAACAGGAAATCTGTCAGCTGGATGCGGTTTACGCCTTTGGCTGCACGGAGATCGCCAGCGGCTCCGATGTGGGTAACCTGCAAACCACGATCACCCATGACCCTCACAACCATTGTCTGATTCTGAACTCGCCCACTGCGCAGTCGTGCAAGTTCTGGATCGGCAACGCACTGCACGCAGCAGTGGTGGTCATGGTACTGGGGCGTCTGATCGTCAAAGGTGTGGATGTGGGGTTGCACTGGTTCCGCGTGCCAATTCGCGAGCAAGAGAATGGCCCGCTCCTGCCAGGTATCAGGATGACCACCTGCGATCCCAAGGGTGGCATTCACGCCAATCAAGTCGCCGGCATCCGTTTTTGCACAATGAAGCTGCCGCTGGACGCACTGATGCAACGCTATGCCAGGTTCTCTGCGCAAGGTGATTTCAGCAGCGACATCCCGCCAAAAGAACGCTTGAAAAGCGCGATGCAGACATTCATCCAGGAACGCCTTTTCCTTATTGCTGCCGCTCGTGGTGGCGCCAGTATGTGTGCTCACCTGACGTATCGTTTCGGCTCCCATCGTTTGGTCAAGAGTAACGAGGGCAACCAGCCTCTTCTGACCAAGGCACTGTTCCGACAACGACTGTATGTCGTACAACTCAAGGTGCTGGCCCTGAAGATGCTGGAGCGGGCGGTGCTGTCGCGGTTCGAAGCGAACTGGCATCAACCGGCCAGGCGAACAGAACTGCATATTCTCGCCGCCATCGTCAAAAGTGTCGGTACATGGCTGGGACTGGAGGTCATGAGAGCGTGCAGAGAGCTTTGTGGTTCGCAGGGTTTTCACCATCACAACCAGATCGTCACCTTGTGCATGGATCACGAGATCAGCACTACGTTCGCCGGTGACAACAGCATCCTGTGCGCTCAGGTCGCCAGGGACGCCATCACCCGACCACGGTTTGCCTCCCACAACATCGCCCAGCGCATCGAGTCGCTCATCGCTGATCAATGCCGCGATAGTGCCGACTTTTCTCACCGTCAGGCCGTGGCACTCACCTACGCCCGTGCGCTGGACCTGATCCTCGTCGAAGGCGAACGCAACCGGCTCGTTTCTCCCGGAACACTTCAGGACATACTCCACGTCTTTTCCCCGGTGTTGCACCCTTGGGGGCTGTCGGTCGCTGGCGACGAACTGGAACTGCGCGCTACAGGAACCCGGCTCGGTGAGATCGACGATCTGCTCAAGCCACCGCCGGAGCTGGTCAGTGCCCCCATCGACGCAGCCGATTACGTGGAGCGTTTCACGGCTGCACTCTACGAGGAAGCGTGAGCATGGCCAATCAATCTTTTCCGGACTTCTCCGACCGCTACACGATCCAGGACCCCTATCGGGCCTACGCGTACCTGAGAATTCATCAACCGGTCTATTGGTGCGATCACTTGCATGCCTGGTTTCTGACCCGCTATGGCGACGTCCACGCCGCCCAGGCCGATACCCGACGTTACTCCTCGAACCGTATGCGGCAATTGGTGGACACCCGCGTATCGAAAGAACAACGCGAGCAACTGAACGTCTTCGTCCTCCTGGCCTCGCAATGGATGTATGACCAGGATGGAGACGCGCACAAGAAAAGTCGTCAGTTGCTAGGCAAGGCATTCACACCTCGCGCCATTGAGTCGTTGCGCCAGATCATTCAGGACATCACCGATCAAGAGCTGTCCGGCCTGCAAGGCCAGGTCGACCTCAAGGCCAGCCTTTTCGACCGGATTCCCGCGCTGATCCTCGCCGAGCTCTACGGCATCGATCGCGAAGATGCCCTGAAACTGCGGCGCTGGACGAGGGACATCGTGATGTTTGTGGGCGGCAGCCACGATCCTGACTATGGGCCTGAACAGGCACTGGCAGGGATTGAAGAAATGTACGCCTACTTTGCCGACCTCGTTGAAAAGCGCCGCCGCCAGCCCCGGGACGATCTGGTCAGTCGGGTGCTTGAGTCGAGTATGGAAAGTGCGGCAAGCGATGACGAGGTACTGGCGCAAATTGTCTTCATCCTGGTTGCCGGTTACACCACCAGCACTGACCAACTCTGTATCGGCTTGCTGCACTTGCTCGAACACCCTGCGCAGCATGCGGCCCTCAAAAACGATCCGACCCTGGTGAACCTGGCCGTGGAGGAAATGCTGCGCTTCGATGCCGCCGGTTCATTGAGCCATCGAGTGCTGACTGAAGACGTCACGATCGAAGGCGTCACGATGAAGGCGGGAGACCTGGTCTATCTGATACGAGCCTCCGCCAACCGGGATCCGGCGAAATTCACCGCCCCTGACACCTTCGATATCCGTCGAGCGGACCATGACCATCTGGCATTTGGCCGTGGACAGCACTTCTGCATGGGTACCGCGCTGTTCCGCCTGGAGGCCGAGATCGTTTTTACGTCCTTGCTAAAGCGCTTTCCCGATTTGGGTCTTGTCGCGGATAGCCCTGCGACCTGGCGCACCAGCAACCTTCAATTCCGGGGCTTGAAGGCACTTCCGATCAATCTTGGGAAAGGAGTCTGAACCATGGAGTTTCAACGCGTGTTTTCTGCCGCCCCTTGGGAATCCATCGCCGGCTACTGCAGAGCCTTGAAGGCTGGCAATACCCTTCTGGTAGGCGGCACGGTGGCGTTCGATGATGACGGCAAGCCGTTCAAACCCGGCGATGCATATGCCCAGACGCTACGGTGCCTGGAGATCATCGAACAGGCGCTAAAAGAACTGGGCGAGGATCGCACGCGCATCATTGCAACCCGCATGTACACCAGCGATATGAAACTCTGGCGGAAAATCGCGCAGGCCCACAAGGAATTCTTTGACCAACACCCACCCACCACCATGCTGCTGGAAGTCGCACGATTGATCAGCCCTGAATTCGTTATCGAGATTGAGGCAGAGGCCCGCTCGAACGGGGATCGCGGTCATGAATGAGGCCTCTTTGACCGTGGAGGACGCCAGAGCAACGTTGCGCCAGGCTCAAGTGACCCGCGTTCACGACATGGCGATTGAAAGTCACGGTCGCCGGTTGCCGCTGCGCCTTTACTGGCCTGCGGGCAAGGGGCCTTTTGCCGTGCTGGTGTTCTTCCATGGTGGTGGCTGGGTCACGGGCGACCTGGATACCCATGATGGATTCTGCCGACTGATGTGTGACTGGGCTGGCTGTGCGGTAGTCGCCGTTGATTACGCCCGCCCTCCGGAACACCTGTTTCCGGCAGCCCTGGATGATTGCTGGACAGCTTTGCAATGGGTCGCACTGCAGGGTCGAGAGCATGGTCTTGATACTTCGAGAATCGCGGTCGCCGGCGGTGGCTCCGGAGGGGCAATGGCCGCTGTCATCTGTCAGCGCGATTCGGCCCAGCAAAGACCGTGTCTCGGCTTTCAGCTGCTGCTTTACCCTTTGCTTGATTGCCACACCCGATACCCATCCCACGAGCAATTCGCGCAAGGACATGGCCTTACCACACAGATGCTCGAATGGTATCTCGGCCACTATCTGCCGCCCGGCACATCGCGCGCCGATCCGCGGTTGTCCCCCCTGCTCTACAACGCGTTGCACGGACTGCCCCGGACGCTGATCATCACCAGCGAACTCGACATTTTGCGGGATGAAGGCCGTGCCTATGCAGCGCGATTGCGTGCAGCAGGTGTGAGCGTCGAACACCTGGAATTCCAAGGCATGCGCCATGGTTTCATGAACCATCCCGCGGCGCATGATGAGGCTCGGCAGGCACTGTTGTCATGCGTCCGCTCGCTGCAGGCACAGTTTCGCGGGGAGTGACAGCCAGTGCTGCTCTGCGCGGCGGTTCCCCCGGCCAAGATCAGGCAAAAATGCAGACACCCCATGCACATATCCCCGTTGTACACGGCAAATTTGCACTGTTACGATCCGCTAACGCTCGCGCGCGGGCTTCTCGAATAAAGACAATAAAAGCAGGGAGTTAGTGATGACTGCTCAGGCTTCATCCCCGCGGACTTCGTCCATGGATGCCACGCCACACGAAGTGCTGGCCGAGGTTCGCAATCACATCGGTCATCTGACCCTCAACCGCCCCGCCGGCCTCAATGCCCTGACCCTCGACATGGTGCGCCAGCTCCAGCAACACCTGGACGCCTGGGCCGCCGATGCCGATATCCACGCGGTCGCGCTGCGCGGTGCCGGCGAGAAAGCCTTCTGTGCCGGTGGCGACATTCGATCGCTGTACGACAGCCACAAAAGCGGCGACACGCTGCACGAAGATTTCTTCGTCGAGGAATACGCCCTCGACCTGACGATCCACCGCTACCGCAAACCCGTGCTGGCGCTGATGGACGGTTTCGTTCTCGGCGGCGGCATGGGCCTGGTGCAAGGCGCCGATTTGCGGGTGGTCACCGAAAAGAGTCGTCTGGCGATGCCGGAGGTGGCGATCGGGTATTTCCCGGATGTCGGCGGCAGTTATTTCCTGCCGCGCATTCCTGGCGAGCTGGGGATTTACCTGGGCGTCAGCGGCGTGCAGATTCGTGCGGCGGATGCGCTGTATTGCGGGCTGGCCGACTGGTATCTGGACAGCAGCAAACTCGGCACCCTCGATGAACAGCTCGATCAGTTGGAGTGGCACGACACGCCATTGAAGGATCTGCAAAGCCTGTTGGCCCGTCACGCCGTGCAAACCCTGCCGGATGCGCCGCTGGAAGCCTT
The DNA here is from genome assembly GCF_017491585.1 of Pseudomonas sp. 58(2021). NCBI lineage: Bacteria > Pseudomonadati > Pseudomonadota > Gammaproteobacteria > Pseudomonadales > Pseudomonadaceae > Pseudomonas > Pseudomonas sp. 58(2021). Next base: position 1,633 of record NZ_JAFGYZ010000003.1, on the reverse strand, counting down.
GCGCCCGGCCATCGACCACTTCTTCGCCTTGCCTGACGTGCCGAGCATCGTCGAGCAACTGCGCGCCGTGACGGTTGCCGACAGCCACGAATGGGCGACCACCACGGCCGACCTGCTGGAAACCCGCTCGCCATTGGCCATGGGTGTGACCCTGGAGATGCTGCGTCGCGGCCGGCACCTGACACTGGAACACTGCTTCGCCCTCGAACTGCATCTGGATCGCCAGTGGTTCGAGCGCGGCGACCTGATCGAAGGCGTGCGCGCCTTGCTGATCGACAAAGACAAATCACCACGCTGGAACCCGCCGACCCTCGCCGCGTTGCACGCCGAGCAGGTCGCGAGTTTCTTCCACGGTTTCGAAGAGAGCGGGAGCTGAGTGATGCACGATCTCGAATTGACTGAAGACCAGGTCATGATCCGCGACATGGCCCGGGACTTTGCCCGGGGCGAAATCGCCCCCCACGCGCAAGCCTGGGAAAAGGCCGGCTGGATCGATGACGGTCTTGTGGCGAAGATGGGCGAACTTGGGCTGCTGGGCATGGTGGTACCGGAGGAATGGGGCGGCACCTATGTCGACTACGTAGCCTATGCGCTGGCGGTGGAAGAGATTTCCGCCGGCGACGGCGCCACCGGCGCCTTCATGAGCATCCACAACTCGGTGGGCTGCGGGCCGGTGCTCAATTACGGCAGCGAAGAACAGAAACAGACCTGGCTGGCGGATCTGGCCAGCGGCGCGGTAATCGGTTGCTTCTGCCTGACCGAACCCCAGGCCGGCTCCGAAGCGCACAACCTGCGCACCCGCGCCGAACTGCGCGACGGGCAATGGGTGATCAACGGCGCCAAGCAATTTGTCAGCAACGGCAAGCGGGCGAAACTGGCGATCGTGTTTGCGGTGACCGATCCGGATCTGGGCAAGCGTGGGATCTCGGCGTTTCTCGTGCCGACCGATACGCCGGGCTTCATCGTTGACCGTACCGAACACAAGATGGGCATCCGCGCTTCCGACACTTGCGCCGTGACGCTGAACAATTGCAGCATTCCTGAAGCGAACCTGCTGGGCGAACGCGGCAAAGGCCTGGCGATCGCCCTCTCCAACCTGGAAGGCGGACGCATCGGCATCGCGGCGCAAGCCTTGGGCATCGCCCGTGCAGCGTTCGAAGCGGCGCTGGGTTACGCCCGTGATCGGGTGCAGTTCGGCAAAGCCATCGTCGAGCACCAGAGCATCGCCAACCTGCTGGCGGACATGCAGATGCAGATCAACGCGGCGCGCTTGATGATCCTGCACGCGGCGCGGCTGCGCACGGCGGGCAAACCCTGTCTGTCGGAGGCTTCGCAGGCCAAGCTGTTTGCTTCGGAAATGGCCGAGAAGGTGTGTTCGTCAGCGATTCAGATTCATGGCGGGTATGGGTATCTGGAGGATTACCCGGTTGAGAAGTACTACCGGGATGCACGGATTACCCAGATTTATGAGGGGTCGAGCGAGATACAGCGGATGGTGATTGCTCGGGAGTTGAAGAACTATCAGTTGTAACCGAGTAACGCCTGCCCCCTCATCGGAACGCCGCCCGCCCAGCCCTCTCCCCCAGGAGAGGGAGCTGACCGAGGTGTCTGGCGTCATACATCGACCTGAAAG